>NZ_CAJXQY010000050.1 GCF_913058315.1 uncultured Alteromonas sp.
ACCTGGAGCTATTTAAGTACGGTGTGAAGAACGTTACTGTATAAGTTTATAGCCTCGGGCTCTCGGAGCTTTACGTAGAGAGCTGTGCAGTCGCAGCTAACGTATGCTTTTAACGTTATGTTATTGTTTAGCGTTGATGTTGGCTGAAACAAAAAAAGCCCTGACTGAACAGTCAGGGCTTTTTAGTATTTATTGATTATCAGCGCGATTAGCTGTTAATCACAGCTACCATGGCTTTGGCCAGATCGTCGATGTTAGCCTGGCTGATGCCCGCTACGTTTACGCGGCTTGAATCAACAAAGTAAACGCTGTGCTCATTACGCATTTTCTGTACTTGTTCCGGGGTAATACACAGGAACGAGAACATGCCTTTCTGGTTGTTTACAAAGCTGAAGTCTTTCTGCGCGCCGTTAGCGGCCAGTTTATCAACCAGCAGGCTACGCAGGGTAGACATGCGATTACGCATTTCGTTAACTTCGGTTTCCCACTCTTGCTTAAGTGCAACGTCGGACAAGATAATGTCTACCAGCGCACCGCCGTAGCTTGGTGGCATGGAGTACATTCCACGGGCTACAGACTGAATTTGTGCCTGAGCGATTTTCTTGGTGGCGCTGTCTGCCGTCACGATGGCCGCTAAGCCAACACGTTCACGGTAGAGGCCGAAGTTTTTGCTGCACGAGGCGGCGATGATCACTTCCGGTAAGCTTTCGCACAGCAGGCGAACACCGTAGGCATCTTCTTCCAGGCCATCACCAAAGCCCTGATAGGCCAGATCGACAAACGGCAGGAACTCTCGCTCTTTAGCGACTTCTGCCACTTGTTGCCATTGTTCTTTGGTAAGATCAGCACCCGTTGGGTTGTGGCAGCAACCGTGCAGTAATACCACATCGCCTTTTTCCACTTTACGCAGTGTTTCCATCATGGCGTCGAAACGAATCGAAGCAGTGGCTTTGTCGAAGTAGGGGTAAGTTTCCAGGCTTAAACCGGCATTGCCCATTAACGGAATATGGTTAGCCCAGGTTGGATCGCTGATCCACACCTTGGTGTCTTTATTAACGCGAGTCAGTAACTCGGCAAGAATACGTAATGAGCCGCAACCGCCCGGCGCTTGCACAGCTGCCACACGGTCGGCCATCAGTACCGGGCTTTTTTCACCCAGGATCAAGCCCAGCATACCGTCGATAAAACCTTGCACACCCTGCGGAGTGATATAGGTTTTAGACTTTTCGCGCTCAAGTAAAATGGTTTGCGCTTTGGCTACCGCAGATAAAATAGGGGTGTTGCCTTGCTCGTCTTTATAAACGCCAACACCTAAGTCAATTTTATTAGGGTTAGTATCTTGCTTAAACGCAGCAGACAAACCAAGAATCGGATCCGGGGCAAGTTGGGGTAGCACTTCAAACACGTTATGTCCTCTAAATGTACAGGAATCGGTTTACTAAGTTTATGAACAGTCCTGGGCTTTCACAAACTCAAACAACGGTGGTCGTGTGTTGTGGTTCAACACGGTTGTCAGTCTGACCACTTCATCATCTTCCGCTGGCACGGGAGTTAACCAGTCGGGCTGCGCATTATGCCATCAACTGCTGCAAATTCGAATAGAAAAGCGGTTATTCCTGCACAATTTTCCACTGAAACTCTCGGGGTGGGGATACCTTTTTGCCGTGTTCATATTCCTGCTCAATCCAGGTGACTTCACCGCGATGATTAACCAGCAGCAGGGTAGAGCTGCGTGTGCCGTAGTCGGGTGAGGCGATAAAGATAGACGACAGACGCTGTTCCCATTCAAGCGGCACGCCGGTATCCGGCAGTTCGTGTTGCGCAGCCGGGGTGTTATCCTGAAGCAGGTTAAACAGGGCATCATAATCAAGCGAGGTGGCTGTACTGATGTATTCCTGCAACCTGGTTACGCCCCGCCTTACTTTGGGCCAGGGCGTATTGAGCGCACTGTTGGAAAGGCCGTGAAAGCCCGCAGCCAGCGGCGTAAAACGGTTGGTGTGATTGTTATACACCTGCAGGCGGGTAACATTGCCGTACAGCAAATTGTAGCCGTTATAGGCCTCGCAACTGTCGCTAAGCTGCTGTTCAAATAGCGCTTCGTTGGTACTGCAAGAGAGATAGTTAACCACCAGCTCGCCACGGCTACGCGCCTCAGCTTGTTCCCTGGCGGGATTACGAATATTGGTCAGCGCTGCAATCTTACCGGCACGACTCATTCCCATCCAGGTACCACCGGCTTTTAAGTCTTTACCCGCCAGTAGGCCGGGGGATTCGTCCCACCAGTCGCTGGGTTGGGTAGGCCGCTGATAAAACTCATCACGATTGGCGGCAATAATAAGCGGATAGTCTTTGTGCTGCTCAACGGCAACAAAAATAATACACATAGCGTTTGTGGCGCACTCCGTAGCGGTTACAATTAGCGATAACAGAATAACCGATCGTTGGCGGAATATGCAGTCATTCAAAGCGCCATTACCCGAATCAGTCCCACAATACCCGGTTGGTTTGTGGGGGAAATGTTGCCGTTGGTGGCTTGAAAAACGCGGCTGGACAGTGCGCGGCAGTATTGCCAATCACCCTAAAATGGTATTGGCCGTGGGCCCGCATACGTCTAACTGGGATTTTATTATTGGTGTAATGTTTAAGCTGGCACTGGGTCTTGAGGTGGCTTTTCTGGGCAAGAACACGTTGTTTGAAGGGCCGCTGGGCGGTCTTATGCGACGGCTCGGCGGCATACCGGTGGAGCGCAGCAAAGCTCATGGTGTCGTGGGAGATGTGGCTGCGCGAATTGGCCGTGCAGAGCGGTTACTGTTGGCGCTGGCACCAGAAGGCACGCGAAAAGCGGTATATCCGTGGAAAAGCGGCTTTCTTTACATTGCACAAACCGCTAGAATTCCCATTCAGTGTGTCGGCCTTGATTATCAACAGAAAACGCTGGTTTTCGGGCCCGTCCTTACAGTATCCAAAGATGTAACGGTGTCTATGGAGTCGGTATACACTTTTTACCGCACCATTACCGCTAAATACCCGCAGCAAACAATTACGGAGCCCAACGCGTGACCAAACCGGGAGTGACCACTCGTCAAGTACATGCCGACAGACAGCTAAATCAACCAGCCGACGGTGCCGTACATACCAGTACGACCAATTCTGTCTTATTCGAATTTGAAAAAACGCAAGATCTGGTAGATGTGTTCCAGGGCAAAAAGATGGGCCATGTTTACGGCCGCTCGTCGTCGGGCTCTATGGCAGCGCTTCAAACCATTATCGCCGATATGGAAGGCGGCATCGCCACGGCCTGTTTCTCAACCGGCATGGCGGCTATTACCAGCACCATGTTGTCGCTGTTTAAAGCCGGTGATCATCTGATTGTCAGTCAGTATTTGTTTGGTAATACCCGCAGTTTCTTAGATACCTTGCAGGATTTGGGCATTGAGCTCAGCTTTGTTGATGTTACTTCCATTCAGGAGGTGATTGCGGCCAGGAAAAGCAATACCCGGGCGGTGTTCACTGAAACAATTGCCAATCCGGTAACTCAGGTTGCCGATCTGCGTGCGATCGGGAAGTGGAGCGAGGAACAATCGTTACTGTTTATGGTGGATAACACCATGACACCACCACCAGCCTTTGATGCGAAGGCGATGAAGGTGTCACTGGTGCTCACTTCCCTTACCAAATATCACGGTGGTCATGGCCACGTGCTCGGTGGGGCCGTTACTGATATGGGGAATTTTGACTGGACGTTATTCAATAATATCAAACCGGCCTACCAGGTGGCTGATGAGCGGATGTGGGGCATTACCCAAATTCGTAAAAAAGGCCTGCGTGATTTGGGGGCCACACTGTCTGCGCAATCAGCACATCTGATCTCGGTAGGTATCGAAACCCTCTCTTTGCGGATGGCGCGTAGTACCGAAAACGCCATGAAACTGGCCACCTACCTTGAAAGCCAGGAGAAAATCGAGCGCGTTTATTACCCGGGCTTGTCGAATCACCCGCAACATTATGTGGCTCGGGAGCAACTGGGTGGTTATGGTGCCATCCTGAGCTTCGATCTGGTTCCTGGCATCGAGCCTTGTGAATTCTTAGATGAACTTAAATTAGTGTTATCGGCCACGCATCTGGGAGATACGCGTACGCTGGCACTGCCGGTGGCCTCAACCATTTTCTTTGAAAATGGTCAGCGTGAGCGGGCGCGCATGGGAATTACCGAAACCATGATCAGAATGTCGGTAGGCATTGAAGATACGGATGATTTGGTTGCTGACTTCGACCAGGCCCTGGCAAAGTTTTAAGCACAAACATCACGCATTAAAAAAGCCTGCATTTTGCAGGTTTTTTTGTCTCTGCAATTAATCGTCTGCTGCTGTAATACCCTGTAATAAAAGGTTTTTATCAGGAGTGAGGAAAGTGTGGCTGGTTAGCCTCGTATATCAGCAAAAATATTTGCAACAATTTGTGAAAAAATTTGAACTTTAGCCAAATGCGAAGCACTAACTTAATGTAACAAGCAATTATGGGTTTTAATGTGTGAACCCTCGATTGTTAAAGTGTGTTCCAAGTTGAGTGTGCATATTAGCCCCGCAGTTCGCGGGGCTTTTTTTATGCGCTGATAACGTTACATGGCCAGTGCTTTTTCCACGTCTGTGCGGAGTTCTTTGTCTGAAGGTTTAACAGAGCTCTTGTAGTGCTTAACAATTTTACCGTTCTTGTCTACCAGGTATTTGTTAAAGTTCCAGCTTGGTGCTTCACCGGTGGCTTTGGTTAAGATACGGTAGAGCGGATCGGCGTCATCACCTTTTACGTGGGTTGGCTCGAACATCGGGAATTCCACCCCATAGGTTAATTCACACAGCTCAGCGGTTTTTCCTTCGTCGTTATCTTCCTGATTGAAGTCGTGAGATGGAAAGCCCAGAACGACGAAATCTTCGTCTTTGAGTTCGTCATACATGGCTTCAAGGCCTTCAAACTGTGGTGTAAACCCGCAGTAACTTGCAGTGTTAACAATCAACAGGGTTTTACCCTGATATTCGCTGCACAGGTTTACGGTTTCCTGAGAATTGAGCTTACGTTTCATGAACTTTAATACGTCAGGGCAGCTGTTTGCCTGCGCGAATAAAGGAAGCGTACTGAATAACAATGCGCCAACTAATCTTTTCATTGTTTTGTTCCTGTAGTTAGGGGGTTAACACCAATACTCTCAGTGCAGGCTGGTTGGATCAATTTATCCGTTCGGTTTATTAAAAGACCAGCATGGCAAATTCAAGGACAAATGAATACACCCGGCATAGATAGCTGGCTATAATGGGCACGAATTTATAACGAAGTAAATAATAATATGCGACATACTCTAATTAGAAGCAGTGTTTTACTAGGTCTGAGTGTGGTAGTTGCAGCTTGCAATAGCACCGTACCTGAGGCCGTCACGACAGCACCTACCGCGAATGTCCGTGAGTTCGCGAAAGTGGTTACACCGAAGGTCACTCAGGCAACTCAAGCTGATGACATCATCACTCTGGAACAAATTATGGCCGATCCCAAATGGCTCGGCCGTCAGCCGCAGAGTCCGGGATGGGGCAT
Source organism: uncultured Alteromonas sp. (assembly GCF_913058315.1). Lineage (GTDB taxonomy): Bacteria > Pseudomonadota > Gammaproteobacteria > Enterobacterales > Alteromonadaceae > Alteromonas. Next base: position 5,581 of record NZ_CAJXQY010000050.1, read on the forward strand.
TGATGGCAGTGTGGTGTATTCCCGCAAACAGGAAGAGACCCAGCTGTTCGATGTGTACCGGATTGAAAATGGCCAGTCGGTAAAAGTAGCGGCAAATGCGCTACATCAGTACAAAGCTGATGAGAAAGTAACCAGCAATGATGGTCAGTACACGGCCTGGAAATACGAAGACAGCGTGTTTGTAAAAATGCCCGATGGTGAAGTGGTGCGGGTTACTTATGGCCAGCCTCTGAGCAACCTGGGCTTTTTAACCGACAATCGCTTATTTGCGCGGTTATATAACACTTATATCACCATTGATTTAACCACCGGTCAGCAGGAAAAACTGCTGAGCTGGGAGTTTGCCGACGAGCCAGTGGCTAATAAACCTGCCAAAGACTTTGTGGCCAGTGAACAGCAATCGCTCATCCGCTATATTCAGGTTCAGCGTAAGAATCGTGACGATAAGTTCGTTCAACAACAAATTATGCGTGCACAAAGTCCGGCGGTAGCGCCTGCGCCGGTGTATTTTGATGACAGTGAGCGTCTGGTGGCCGCTGAACTCTCGCCCAGTGGTAAGCATGCAATCATCGTTACTACCAAAAAAGGCAGTCGCCGCGATGATTCTGACATCATGCCCCATTACATTCAGGAAGACGGGCGCATTGCCGCTATCAACGTGCGTCAACGTGTTGCTGATGCTAAGCCGGTTACCCAAACGACCTGGCTGGTGGATGTAACAACCGGCACCAAACATGAACTTTCTTATGTAGGCTTACCCGGCTATAACGATGATGTACTGGCCGATGTGAAGCGAGAGAACGCCGCGGCCCGCGGAGAAGATTACACCGATAACCGTTTGCCACGGGCAATTGGATTAATCAGCAGCTGGTCTCGTAGCGGTCCGTCTATCCGTTGGCATCAGGATGGTTCACAGGTCGCCCTGATCCTGGAAGCCTGGGATAACAAAGACAGCTGGATAGTTACGGTAGACCTTAATGCTAAAAAACTGGAGACACAGCTTCGTCAGCATGATGATGCGTGGATCAATTACCATCACAACCAGTTTGGCTGGCTAAACCAATCGCATACGCTGTTTTATCAGTCGGAGCAGTCTGGCTACAGCCATTTGTATTTGCAACAACCCGGGCAAGCGCCTCAGGCCCTGACCAGTGGTCAGTATGTGGTGGATAGTCTGACGCTGACTAAAGATGATCAGTACGTATACTTTAAAGCCAATAAAAAGCACCCTGGCATTTATGAAATTTACCGGGTGAATACGGCTACCGGTGAACAGCAGGCACTGACTGATCTGAATGGTCTGACCGATTATGTACTTAGCCCAGACGAGCAAACGTTATTGCTAACGCATTCAACAGTTACCCGACCGCCGGAGTTATATGCTCTGGGCGTAAACAGCGAGCAGGTACCGCAACAACTAACGCATACCATTAGCGAAGCGTTTCTTGCCAAGTCCTGGGTAGCGCCGCAAGTGGTCGCGATTGACTCCAGTCATACCGAACAGCCCATTTACGCCCGCGTATATTTACCTGAAGGCTATACCGAGGGTGAACCACGTCGGGCCGTGGTATTTAACCACGGCGCTGGCTATCTGCAGAACGCCCACTTAGGTTGGTCTGGTTATTTCCGCGAGTTTATGTTTCACAGCCTGTTGGTCAAGCAAGGCTATGTGGTGCTGGATATGGATTACCGGGCTTCGCGGGGATACGGCCGTGACTGGCGTACCGCTATCTACCGCCAGATGGGAACGCCGGAGCTTGAGGATCTTCGTGATGGCGTGAACTGGCTGGTGGAAAACGCCAATGTGGATCGCAACCGAATTGGTACCTATGGCGGTTCCTATGGTGGCTTCCTGACGTTTATGGCGATGTTTAACGCACCAGACCTGTTCCAGGCCGGGGCCGCCTTGCGTCCTGTCTCAGACTGGGCGCATTACAACCACGGTTATACATCCAATATTCTCAATACTCCGGATGTCGACCCTCTGGCTTATCGCAGAAGTTCACCGATTTACTTCGCAGAGGGCCTGCAAAAGCCCTTGCTGATTAACGCTCCGATGGTGGATAACAACGTGTTCTTTGTGGATGTTGTGCGCCTGGTACAGCGTTTAATTGAACTGGAGAAAACCGACTTTGAAACGGCTATCTACCCGGTAGAGCCTCATGGGTTTGTCCAGCCAAGTTCATGGCTGGATGAATATCGTCGTATTTACGCGTTATTTGAAGAAAACCTCTAGTCTGCTAATTATGCCTTACGGCGGGCGGCTATAAAGTCCGCCGTTAAGGTAAACAGCCACATCAATAAAAATAACACCGCACCACATACTGCACCGTATAAATGCGCGTCAATGGCAACGCTGGCGTCGATTAAGCTGGCAACATCCTCACTGCTTCCCTGAAACTGCTCAAACAGCAGCTTGGCTGCTACACCGGCCAGTAACAACCAGCCTGAACGCACCTTATTGAGGATATCCATGCAGGCTCCCCACACAAAAATGCCGTGTAAAGCGCCGGACAGCCCCACATACCAAATCAGCTGTGGCGAGAAAAAATAAATGCCCAGACTGGTACCCAGACCACACCAGATAAACAATTTCAGAAAGGTTACCGGCCGATAGTGCTCACCGTGTAATGCCCACAGCAACACCAGACCAACCAGATTTAACACCAGATGGTAACCATTGGTATGGATCAGGTTGCCACTGATCAGGCGCCAGGTTTCCATACTTTGCAATGCGTAGCGGTCGTACGCCAGTAAGTCTGTCATCGACTGACCGGCAAAAAATAAAGCAATACTGACCATCGCCAGAATTAACGGGCCAAGACTAAACTGTGGTTTTACTGGTAGCGCAACTATCATTGGAATTTATTGTTGATCAAAAGGCTGGGGCGCTATCATAACGAAAATGCCCTACGAAGCCTAATAAAGAGTCGGAGACAATAATGAGTCATATTCTGATTGAAACCCAAGGTGCTATTACCACTATCACCTTAAATCGCCCGGAAAAGAAAAATGCCCTGACCCGGGAAATGTATCAAACCATGGCCGATGCGTTGGTTGAAGTTAATCAAACAGAGCACTGCAAAGTAGTGGTTATCCGCGCCGAAGGAGACGTTTTCTGTGCCGGCAATGAGATAGCCGGCTTTGCAAATCACGGTAAAGAACCCCACCTGGCAGAAACTGTCAGCTTTATGAATGCGCTGCTTAACTGTAAAAAAACGGTAGTCGCCGAAGTTTCGGGCAAGGCAGTTGGCATTGGTACCACCATGCTGTTACATTGTGATTTCGTGTATACCCACGGCGAAGCCCAGTTCGTATTGCCTTTCATTAATTTAGGCTTGGTTCCTGAGTATGCATCAAGTTACATCCTGCCACGTATGGCGGGACGTCGCCGGGCCAGTGAATGGTTGTTACTGGGTGAGCCTTTTGGCGCTCAGGAAGCCTATCAGTTTGGTATGGTCACCAAAATAACAGAACCCGAAGCCTTGCGGGATACTGTCAACAAAGTTGCCGCTAAGCTGGCCGCCAAACCGGCTTTTGCTTTGTTACAGTCAAAAGCATTAATTAATAACGAGGCAGAAGCCATTCACCAACATATGGATGTTGAACTGGATGTGTTTATTGAAGCTATGGGCACAGAAGCTGCGCAGGAAGCTTTTGATGCGTTCCTGCACAAGCGACCAATTAACCCGGAAAAATTTAAATAAGAGGAAGATTCACCTTGAGTCGTAGTCGCACGCGCATTCTTTTTTTAGCAGGGTGTTTAACCCTGTCTTCCAGTTTTCATGCTCTTGCTCAGCAAACGCCGGCCCCCCGTGAAGCGGGTGAGCCGGAAGCCGCTACCGGTTATATCGAGAAAAAAGCCCATTTCAGTGAGGATTACATGGTGGTAGCCGCCAATCCTTACGCCTCATGGGCTGGCAAAAACATCATTGAGCAGGGGGGCAGTGCCATCGATGCAGCGGTTGCTGTGCAGGCCATGTTAACCCTGGTTGAGCCACAATCCTCTGGTATTGGTGGCGGCGCCTTTATGCTGTACTGGGATAACAAAGCCAAGAAACTGCACACTTTCGATGGCCGTGAAATGGCCCCCGCGGGGGTGAATGCCTATTGGTTTATGGAACATGGCAAGCCCATGAAATGGATTGATGCGGTGGTTGGCGGTAAGTCAGTTGGCGTACCCGGCGCACTCAAGGCGTTAGAATCGGCCCACGGCCAATTTGGTAAACTGGACTGGCCGGTATTATTCCGAGATGCCATTAATACCTCAGAAGAGGGGTTCAAGGTGTCTAAGCGGCTGGAAAAACTGGTCACCATGGCCGAGCAGTATCACAAGGGCATGAAAACCTTCCCGAGTACCGCTACCTACTTCTATCCGGCGGGTAAGCCGTTACAGGCTGGTACCACTAAAAAGAATCAGGCCTTAGGTAAAACCCTGCGCAATATTGCAGAGCAGGGCGCGGATTACATGTATAACGGCGACCTGGCAGCCAAAATCGCTAAAGCAGTTCAGGGCGCAGACATTAACCCCGGCGCGTTAACGGCAGAAGATATGGCGAATTATAAAGCCATCGAGCGTAATGGTGTTTGTGGTGAATACCGCAGCAAGCAAATCTGCGGCATGGCGCCGCCCAGTTCAGGTGGGATAAACGTTTTTCAGGTACTTAAACTGCTGGAAGGCTTCGATTTATCCAAATACCCCATCGACAGCGTAGAATTTGCCAACCTGTACACTCAGGCGAGTGCCTTAGCCTATGCCGATCGTGAAAAATACATTGCCGACAGTGACTTTACTAATCTGCCCTACGGAGCCTTGATTAACGAAGGTTACCTGAGTCGTCGTGCCGAGAGCATTAAAGTTGATAAACCGTGGCGCTTTGCCCGTCCCGGCGAGCCTTTTTCAACCCAGGTTAGTCAGGGGAGTTCGCTGGAGCAGCCGAATACCAGCCACTTTGTTATTGTCGATAAAGAAGGCAATGCGGTATCTATGACCACTAGTATCGAGTTTATGTTTGGCTCGGGCATTATGGTGGACGGCTTTTTACTGAATAATCAGTTAACCGACTTCTCGTTCTCGCCATCAATGAACCGCTTCCCGGTACCTAATCGTGTTGAGCCACACAAACGTCCGCGCAGTGCCATGAGCCCGACAATGGTATTCAATGATGCAGGTGAACTTGAAATTCTGGTGGGTTCACCCGGCGGAAGCCGCATTGTGAGCTATGTAGCACAAACCCTGATTGGCGTAATTGATTACAATCTGGATATTCAGCAGGCCATTAACCTGCCGAAGATCACTAACCGTAACGATTACACCGCACTGGAAAAAGGTACGCCTATTGAAGCCCTGCAGGGCGCCCTGGAAGCTCTTGGCCATAAAGTGAAAGTGGTCGACCTGAACAGTGGTCTGCACGGTATACAGGTAACCAAAAAAGGCTATGTGGGCGGCGCCGATCCGCGACGTGAAGGCGTAGCGGTAGGCAAATAACACAGCGCTTTTAAGGTACGTCAGATATAAGCAAGGCCGGTAAGCATCACTTACCGGCCTTTTTATTTTTAACCCTGAATCGCCTTTTTCAGCAGGCGGCTCCTTTACTAAACGCTAACGGCGTTCAGTGCTTGTTCAACATCGGCGATGATGTCGTCGATGTTTTCAATGCCCACTGAAATTCGCACCAAATCGGCGCTTACACCGGCACTGGCTAACTCTTCTTCGTTTAACTGACGGTGCGTGGTAGTGGCCGGGTGACAGGCCAGCGACTTGGCGTCGCCAATGTTTACCAGGCGCAAAATCATCTGCAGCGCATCAATAAACTGTGCGCCAGCTTCACGGCCACCCTCTATACCAAAACTTAAGATCCCTGATGCCTTACCACCGGTGATTTTCTCGCAGGTGGCGCGATAGGGGCTATCGGCCAGGCCTGCATAGTTTACCCAGCTGACTTTTTCGTGGTTACTCAGGTAGGCGGCCAGCTTTTCGGCGTTCTCACAGTGGCGTTCCATGCGCAGGCACAGGGTTTCCAGTCCCTGCAGGATCTGAAAGGCATTCATCGGGCTGATGGCTGCGCCGGTGTTACGCAGCGGTACTACCCGGCAACGGCCGATATAGGCTGCAGGACCAAGGGCCTCGGTGTACACCACACCATGATAGGACGGATCAGGCTCATTCAGTACGGCAAAACGTTCTTTATTGGCCGCCCAGTCAAATTTACCGCTGTCCACAATGATGCCGCCCACGCTGGTGCCGTGGCCGCCAATGTACTTGGTTAGACTGTGCACCACAATATCTGCGCCCAGTTCAAAGGGGCGACATAAAACAGGCGTAGCAACGGTGTTATCAACAATCACCGGCACACCATGTTTATGAGCAATTTCGGCCAATTTCTGAATATCTACCACGTTACCCGCCGGGTTACCGATAGACTCACAAAAAACGGCCTTGGTGTTTTCATCAATGGCTTTGTCAAAGCCATCGTAATCGTCGTGAGAGACCATTTTTACCGTTACGCCCTGACGAGGCAGAGTATGGGCGAACAGGTTATAGGTGCCGCCATATAGCTGACTGGTGCTCACAATATTGCTGCCCACCTCACAGATAGCTTGCAGGGCATAAGTAATGGCCGCCATACCGGAGGCTAATGCCAGCGCACCAATACCACCTTCCATTGCCGCCACGCGTTCTTCCAGTACCGCAGTGGTGGGGTTCATGATGCGGGTATAAATGTTACCCGCCACTTTAAGATCAAATAAGTCAGCGCCATGCTGCGTGTTGTCGAAGGTATATGAGGTGGTTTGATAAATGGGTACGGCTGCCGCTTTGGTGGTCGCTTCAGACTCGTAACCGTGGTGAAGTGCAATGGATTCTAATTTCATCGTGTTTGATACCCTGAGATGTCCTGAATAAAATTCAAGAGATAATCATGGTTTATGTCACCCATCCCTGCAACAAGTATTTTACATTTACCAACTGATTAACCGCTTACTCTGCTGAATTCATTGATCTAAATCAGGCGGTGTTCAAACCAGTACTTTGGGAGGATTGTTGCTGAAATCCACTGTACCTATGCTTGATACCAGACACGCTTTTTCGTTCACGGAACGAGACAAAAATGAGGAAATACCCATGAAAAAATCAGTAGTTTTGATGGCAATTGGTGCAGCGCTGATGGCAAACGGTCTGGCAGCAAAAGAAACTGAGTCACAGGACGTTAAAATGATCAATCTGGCTCACCAGAGTGGTTGCGTTACCTGCCACTCTATCGCCAGTGGCGGCAGTGGCCCGGCTGGCTTAAAGCCGATTGGCCCGGCGTGGCAGGACGTGGCGAAAAAATACAGTGATGTAGAAAATGCTCAGGAAGCGCTGGTAACTACTGTTCTAAATGGTTCCAGCCCCTATGCCAGCCACTGGAAAGGTGAGGTAAGTGGTTTTGCAATGCCACCCAATTCAGTGGTCATCAACAAAGAGCAGGCTAATGAGCTGGTGGGCTGGATCCTGCACTTAGCCGATTAATCATTATCGATAGAATTTTACGGTCCCGGCCAGCCCGGGATCGTAGTTATAAAAAGGGATCAGCCTGAATTTTATCGACCTTCCACTGACCGCTCACTTTCTTGAGCTCCAGCGTACGTAAATCTTCCACTTTGTCGCCGTTATACTGACCAGAAAAAAACAGCGTAACATTAGCGTTGTCGGCATATTCGGTTCGGCCAATCGACTGACTGGTTTGTGGGGTCACTTCTACTGTATCGTATTTAAGGTTAAATACATGGCGCTGAACATTGTTCTGGGTGTGATAACGCTTGAGGATGCGAGCCATGCGATCGGTACTTAACTCCACTGCACGGTCAAGGTTTTCATCCAGGTATACGCCACGAATAAACATTACCGCGGTATATTCCGGGGTGTTTTCATCGAGCATGCCGTAACGGCCAATGCGCTCTTCTTTTTCGCAGGCGCTGAGCAGGAAAATAGCAACAAAAGTGATAAAAAATAAACGAATGCGTAACGGCATAACTATAACCACCGGTATTAATCAGTGCGTTACTGTAACTTTAGTCTATATATTTGGCAAACGGATAAAAAACGGGGCCATACGGCCCCGTTTCTGATTGATTACTCAGTAATCAATTACTGTACTTCTTCCTGATCGCCAAAGGCGCCTGCAAATAGTGGACTGGACAGATAACGCTCGGTACCACTGGCAAGCAGCACTACCACAATCTTGTCTTTGTTCTCCGGACGCTCAGCAAAGCGCTTGGCGGCAACCACGGCTGCACCAGAAGAAATACCCGCCAGGATACCTTCTTCTTTCATCAGGCGGTGGGCCATTTCCATGCACTCTTCATTACTGACCTGTTCTACTTCGTCTACCAGATCAAGGTCGAGGTTACCCGGGATAAAACCGGCGCCGATACCCTGAATTTTGTGTGGTCCTGGTGTCAGTTCTTCACCCGCTTTCGCCTGCGTGATTACCGGTGAGTCTGTTGGCTCAACAGCAACCGAGGTAATGGCTTTACCCTGGGTGTTTTTAATATAACGGCTAACACCAGTGATAGTACCGCCGGTACCTACGCCCGCTACAAACGCGTCAACTTTACCGTCGGTGGCTTCCCAGATTTCCGGTCCGGTGGTTTTTTCGTGAATTTCCGGGTTGGCCGGGTTTTCAAACTGTTGCAATAACACGAACTTGTCCGGGTTAGAATCTACAATCTCCTGAGCCGCTGCTACTGCTCCCTTCATACCTTTTGGTGCTTCGGTAAGTACCAGGTTAGCGCCCAGGGCTTTAAGCAGCTTACGACGCTCCAGGCTCATGCTTGAAGGCATGGTCAGGGTAATTTTATAACCACGTGCGGCTGCTACAAATGCCAGCGCGATCCCGGTGTTACCACTGGTTGGCTCTACAATTTCTTTGCCTTCGGTTAAAACACCGCGCTTTTCCGCATCCCAAATCATGTTAGCGCCAATACGGCACTTAACCGAAAAACTTGGGTTACGGGATTCAATTTTTGCGTATACGTTACCGCCAGTCACGCGCTTTAGCTTCACGAGTGGCGTATTACCGATGGCCAGTGAATTATCGTCAAATACTTGCATGGTTATTCCTTTTGTTTGTCTTGGCTCCAGCGCGCTTGAGTTCAGGCTGGTCAATCTCACAGAGATTATTGGTGGAGCTTATTTGGTTACCCTTATATCATTGTTATTAAGTCATAAAATGCAAAGTGATTTTTGCTATATGATATGGTTATTTTAATGGTTAAGTGAATAAAGGATCCCAATGGCATTTCAAGGCACCGACAGTTATATCGCCAGCGATGACCTGCAACTGGCAGTGAATGCAGCGATTACCCTCGAACGACCACTGTTAATCAAAGGCGAGCCGGGTACCGGTAAAACGTTACTGGCTGAAGAGCTGGCTGCCAGCTTAAACACGGATTTAATTCAGTGGCACATTAAATCTACTACCAAAGCGCAGCAGGGGCTGTACGAATATGATGCGGTATCGCGCCTGCGGGATTCGCAGTTAGGCGACGATCGGGTACATGATATCGGCAATTACATTGTGAAAGGCAAATTGTGGGAAGCTTTTGTTGCTGACAAGCGCCCGGTATTGCTGATAGATGAAATTGACAAAGCTGACATTGAGTTTCCCAACGATTTGCTGCTCGAACTGGATAAGATGGAATTTTACGTTTATGAAACTCAGCAGCGCATTAAAGCGGATATTCGTCCCATTGTAGTGATTACCTCCAATAACGAAAAAGAATTACCCGACGCGTTTTTGCGGCGCTGTTTCTTTCATTACATCAAATTTCCCACGCCGGATGAAATGCGCCAAATCGTTGACGTTCATTTTCCTAAAATTAAATCACGCTTACTGGAAGAGGCATTAACCTCATTCTTTAAATTACGGGATATTCCCGGGCTGAAGAAAAAACCGTCGACCTCCGAGCTGATTGACTGGCTGAAATTACTGGTGGCAGAAGATATACCGCCTGAAGCCCTGCAGGATAAAGAAGGCAAAACCAGTATTCCGCCTTTGTACGGTGCATTGCTTAAGAACGAGCAGGACATTCACCTGTTTGAGAAACTGGTCTTTATGGCACGTCGCTAATGCTGGTTGATTTTTTCTTCACGCTCAGACGCTTCGGCGTAAAAACCAGCCTGCGGGAACTGCTGGATCTTATTCGCGCCCTCGAGCAGCGGGTTATTTTTGCCGATGTGGCTGCGTTTTATCATCTGGCGCGGATTACGCTGGTAAAAGATGAATCACAGTTCGATAAGTACGACCGTGCTTTTGCTAACTATTTTGAAGGGGTCGATGCCATCGATTTGTTCGGTGACAGCATTGATGAAGAGTGGTTACGCAAAGAATTTGAAAAGCGTCTGTCAGCCGAAGAACGGGAAAAGCTGCGTCAGGAAGGCGGTTTGGAAGAGCTGATGAAAAAGCTCCGGGAGCGACTGGATGAGCAAAAAAAGCGTCATGCAGGCGGCAATAAGTGGGTAGGTACCGGTGGAACGAGCCCGTTTGGTGCGTATGGCGACAATCCAGAAGGCGTGCGAATCGGGCAGGACGGAAATCGCCGCTTTTCTGCTGTAAAGGTTTGGGATAAAAGGGAATTTAAGAATCTGGATGGCAATGCAGGGCTGGGTACGCGTAACCTTAAAATGGCCTTGCGTAAGTTACGCCAGTTCGCCCGCGGGGCGGCCAGTGAAGAATTAGACATCGCTTCCACCATTTCCAATACAGCCAGACAGGGTGGCCTGCTCGATATTCATATGCGTCCTGAACGGCATAACGCGGTGAAGGTGTTAATGTTCTTTGATATTGGCGGTTCGATGGATAGCTATATCAAAGGCGTAGAGGAATTGTTCTCAGCCGTTCACGCCGAGTTTAAGTATCTGGATTACTATTATTTTCACAATTGTGTGTACGAATCGGTGTGGAAAGATAATGCCCGGCGGGATAACGAGCGTATGGATGTATGGGATGTTATTCACAAATATGGGCAGGATTGTAAGGTGATCTTTGTTGGCGATGCCACCATGGGGCCGTATGAAATCGCCTACCCCGGTGGCAGTGTGGAGCACTGGAATGAAGAGCCTGGCGCGACCTGGATGAATCGAATTACCAGCCATTTTAGCCATTGCATCTGGCTCAACCCGCAGCCGCAGCAATACTGGGGATATTATCAGTCTGTTGCTCTGATAAAAGAATTAATGGTAGACAAGATGTTCCCGTTAACCCTTCAGGGCTTATCTGACGGTATTTCAGCATTACAAAAAAAGTAACAATTTCAATTTTGCCCAACGAGGCATTAAGAGTATAAAGAGAATAAAAATGACAGGGAAATCGTGACATGACAGTCGAAGCATCTGAGCAATTACCTGATAACCACACTCAGCAAACACCATCACCAGAGCCTCTGAGCTCCAAAGAAACCCGCGAAATTGTGACGCCCTATGCTTTTGGGGTGGCTGATGAACTGCTTGGCCAGCCCTTAGCATCACCCATGCGGCGGTTGATTGCTCAGTGTATTGATGCCTCCATTGTGGTGTTGTTGAGTACGGCTCATGCGCTGGTACTGGCCTTTTTTGTGGCGGTTACTTTTTTTCGGGCCGGAAAGCATTTGGCAGAAGGCGAGAAAAAACGCAGTTTTGCGCGCAAGATGCTGCGCCTGAGCGCCGCCTGTTTATTGTTTTTTGTAACCTTTGTACTGGTTGAGTCTTATAACGCAACACCTCCAATAAAAGAGCTCTCCCGCGACTCGGCACTGGTGTCTACCGGCCTTAGAGTGGCACAAAAATATGCCTGGCAAAGCTGTGAGGGCGAGTTTAGCTGTTACAGCGAATTTGCCGCAGGCTTTGGTGAGGCTTACGGCACCACGAGTGATACCGAGCAAGAGGCTACCGCCGCGTTTGATGAGTTTACAGCCGATAAGGATCTGACCGAAGCGCAACAAAGCGAATTACGCGAGCTGTTTGTGGCCGAGTTTACTCAGAGCAAGACTTCCAATGCAGGCAGCGAAGCGGCAAACGAAGAGGTGCAGGCGGCCATTCGGGAAGGGCTGCGCGCCGGTTCTATGGGGGCGATAGAACCCGCAAAACCGGCGCCGGCAGAGTTGTTGCCAACGCCGCCAAAACAGCCTGAGCCAGAGCTTAAGATAGGCCTGGGTAAAGACAATGACACGGAGAAAACCAACAGTTTGATCAGCTGGGTGGACGGAATCATTAAGGATCTCGGCCTGGGTTTTGGTTGGGCTGCACTGTATTACAGCGTACTGACAGCCTGGTGGCGCGGCCACACCATTGGCAAACGTATTATGCGCATCAAAGTTGTAAAGCTTGATGGCAGCCCGCTGAATTTATTTGAAAGTTTTGGCCGCTATGGTGGTTATACCGCCGGCATCGCCACCGGTTTGCTGGGCTTTTTACAGATATTCTGGGATCCTAACCGGCAGACCATTCAGGATAAAATTGCTGAAACACTGGTGTTGTACCGTCCGGCTGGTGCCGTGCCTATTCCTCAGTTGATCAGTGAACATCACGCGCCGGGGCCAGCCAATCCGGAGCAAGCATGACCCTGCGACTGGCACTGTTAGCTGCGGGCTGTGCCCGCCGTTATGGCGGCAACAAGTTACTCGCAGTGCACCCGGCCAGTCAGCAACCGCTGCTACACCATGTCATCAGTGAATATAGAAAAGCGGGCATTACAGACATCGTAGTGCTTACCGGCTATTGGCACAACGCTATCATTAAAACGCTGCCCACCGGCGTTACCCATCACTATGTAGACGACTGGCAGGAGGGAATGGCAGCGAGTGTGCGAGCGGCAGTAGCGCTTGATTTAACAGGTTACGATGGACTAATGATTGGGCTTGGCGATCAGGCCGGGATCAGTGCAACATTAATCAACTCACTCATAACAGACTATGCCAGCAACCCGGTTATCACTGCTACAAACTGTCAGGGGATCATTGGCCCGCCAGTTATATTTCCCCCCCAAACACTGACTGTACTAGACCAGCTACAAGGCGATAGCGGTGCAGGCAAATACCTCAGAAAACTGGCATTAACCGCGCCAGATACGATCCAAACGGTATACACCGACTCACTGACCGATATTGATTGTCCGGCGGACTGGCATAAGCTGGATTGATTTATTTCATTCCAGCCTTATATCTGGTGAATGAACAAAACAAAATCAAACTATGCTTTAAGTGCTGCCATCCTGCCAGTGGTGGTGGCCGTTGCGCTGCTCTGGGTTATTCAGTCTGCCGGCGTGCTGTTTGATCTTCCCTTAAACGTGCTTGGCGTGATCCCTCATGACTGGAGCCGGTTGTACGGTGTGGTATCTTCTGCGCTGGTGCACGGTTCCTACGAGCATCTGTTTAATAACACCCTGCCGCTTATCGTACTGGGCGCTATGCTGCGTTACGGCTATCCGAATTCTCGTTTAAAAGTACTGCTATTTGCCTGGTTAGGTTCGGGCCTTGGAGTGTGGTTGTTTGGCCGCGAGTCAGTGCATTTAGGGGCGAGTGGCGTGAGTCACGGGTTGTTTTTCTTTTTGTTTACCGTGAGCTTGCTGCGTAAAGATAAGCGCTCCGTAGCATTGATGATGATAGCGTTTTTTATGTACGGCGGTATGATCATGTCGATTTTTCCCCGCGATCCGGGGATTTCTTACGAAGCCCACTTCTTTGGGGCAGCAGGCGGCGTGGTAGCTGCTTTACTCTTTTGGCGGCAGGACCCGAAACTGGCTGAAAAACACTATGCCTGGCAAGATGACGAGCCCGAGCGGGAAGATCCTGTAATAGGCGATTTATGGCGCAGGGCCCCTTATCCTGAAGGGCAGGCAGGCCCTGCCGCTCAGCCTCATTCTGAGCACCAATCAGCACATCATTCAGGGCATTACGATAGCCATCAGGATATCGATCGCCACGGCCATCACCGGTATCATTAGCTCAACGCTGCTACACTAAGCCCAAAGTAATCACTAATACCGGCCAGTATATTGGTGGTGGCCAGCGAGGCCAGAATAAATCCCATCACGCGGCTGATGATGCTGGCACCGGCACTGCCGATAATCCGCATGATCACCGAAGAGGTCAGCATCAGTAGCAGGGTGATAACCAGAACTATCATCATCATGGCGGCTGTCTGGGTTTGTTCCCACAAAGTGTAAACATTATTTTTGGTTAGCAGCACCGCCGCCAGCATAGCGCCAGGACTGGCAATAGACGGCACGGCAATGGGAAAAACGGCGGTTTCCCGGATGGTGGCAGCCATTTTAATTTCCTGCTCAGGCTTACTCTCACCAAATATCATGGTGAGTGCAAAAATAAACAGCACAATGCCACCGGCTACCTGAAAAGCCGCTAACGGAATATGCATAGCAGTTAAGATAATTTCGCCGGCGACGATAAAAAACAGCAGGATCACGCTGGAAGTGACAAACGCCATCAGGGCTATAACGCGGCGCTGTACGGGCGTATGTTGCTTGGTGGCGGCGATAAAGACCGGCAGCGTGCCGATGGGATCGATCACCGCGAAAAAGTAAATAAGGACGGGGATAAAATCAATCACAGGCTATAACCAACGTGGTACCAGGTTTTGATAGGCCAGATAACGCTCTTTGTAACGGGCATTTAAAAAAGCTTCCTCTAATTGCGTTTGTTTATGCAGTGCTGCCAGCCCAACCAGCAGGCAAATTAAACTGAAAAGACTGGGTAAAGCCAGCAAAAAGCCAACCTGGGCGATAGCCACACCGATATAACCCGGATTGCGGCTAATCCGATATAATCCCTGTTCCACCAGAGCGTGTGTTTCATAATCAAGAATGCCACTGCGCCATTGCTTACCCAGTGAAAAGTTCGCTCCCACTGCAATACTAAAACCGATGAGCAATAAAGCGGCACCGGTCCATTGCAGAGATACTATCCGTAACCCTTCAAGGGGCAGTAAATAGTCATATACGGGCGGGTGAAGGGCAATCAGCACGGATACTAGCCAGATAGCGGCGCGAAACACCCGGAATGCCAGGTGATTCCACCAATGGCAGCTGTAAGTGGGCCCCATGGTAACAACGGGCTGGTGAGAGCGCTTTTTATGCTGGATTAGAGCGGTGTAAAACACAGCTACAAACGTAAAAAAGCCTGCCAGAAAATAACGCAGCAGGAAAAGATCTTCCATACACCACTCCCATGTGAATCTACATTTATGATTACTGATTAATATCAGGCGTGCAATTCCGGTTAGCCTAATGACGCCCCGTTTCAACTCAAGCCGGGGCGGATTCGAGTCTTTTTTGCACAATGTACAGTCGGTACCCGAGCATAATTGCTGCACTGGTTAGTCCGGCAATAATACCTATCCAGAAGCCATCGGCCGCCAGGGGGGCGCTGCTAAGCCAGTCGGTCCTGCCTAAAATAACACCAATGGGCAGTCCAATCAGCCAGTAAGCACAAAACGTTATGTAGAACATAGCGGTGGTGTCTTTATAACCCCGCAGAGCGTTGGCAGAAATAACCTGAATAGCGTCTGAAAACTGAAACAGCGC
Organism: uncultured Alteromonas sp.; assembly: GCF_913058315.1. Classification (GTDB taxonomy): domain Bacteria; phylum Pseudomonadota; class Gammaproteobacteria; order Enterobacterales; family Alteromonadaceae; genus Alteromonas. The sequence goes on from NZ_CAJXQY010000050.1 coordinate 21,138, forward strand.
GGCATAAATCAACAACTGGGAGGAAATAGCAAACACTGCCTCGTTACTGGTGTAAAGGCTGATGATCAGCCCTTTGGCCAGCAACGTGAACGAGGCGGTTAAGCAGGCAACGCTAAGCCCGATAATAATGGCGCTCTTAACCGCTACGCGAGCCTGGCGAACGCGGTGTTGACCCAATCGGTAACTGACCCGAATGGAAATGGCCATGCCCATGCTCAGTGGGAACATAAACATGAGCGCCGAGAAGTTTAAGGCTATTTGGTGAGCCGCCACGATATTCGCGCCGAATGGCGCTAGTAACAGGGCTATCACAGCAAACAGGGTGACTTCAAACAATACCGTCATAGCAATGGGGAGGCCTAACCGAAAGGTCTGCAAAATAGTGCGGCGGTGAGGCTTATGCCAGAGCAGGAATAAGTGGTAACGGCGTAGCCGGGGTGCGAGACTGATATAAACCAACGTTGCTATCGCCATGGCGACAAACACCAGTGCGGTAGCCACACCACATCCGGCTCCGCCCATAGCTTCGATACCGAACCCACCATAAACAAACAGGAAATTACCGGCAATATTTACCACCAGGCCAATGACAGTGATGATCATACTGGGTTTGGTGTGGCCTAAGGCTTCACAATAGTTACGTGACCACTGGTAAAGTGCGAAGGCCGGAAATGCGAGAAACACATAATATACGTATTCAGTTGTAATGCTGGCCAGGTTAGCTTCCATGGGAAACAAACTGACGATGGGACCGGCGTAAAACGCGCCGCAAAAAGGCACAATACTTACCAGCAGCAATAAATAACCGGCTTGTTGGGTGGCATTCGCCACGTCATCATGACTTTTAGCCCCTTGTAACCGTGCAATCAGGGGCGGGATAGCCAGTGCAATGCCCTGAATAAAGCTCATGATAGGAATAGAGATACTGAAACCCAGCGCAACCGCCGCCATATCTACGGCACTGTAGCGGCCGGCGATAATTGTATCGCTAACGCCCATCAGCATTTGCGTAATTTGCGCAATCAGTAACGGCCAGGCCAGCTTAATCAGGCGCCGGCTTTCCAGCGCGGTGCGAGGTGATATCACCATCATTAGTTCAGTTTACCCGCAATGGAAAACGGTTGAATATCTACCCAGTCGCCTGATTTCAGCTCATCAGCTTCGGCCGGGATCAGCATATAGCAGTTTGCCTGACTGAAGCTGGTCATGACCCCTGAACTTTGTTTTGCCAGTGGTGTAACCATGAGTGTGCCGGCTTCGTTCTGGCTGAAAACAGCGCGCTGAAAGTCCAGCCGTCCGGCGCGACGCCTGATATCGCCGGTAAGTTGCGCTTTGAGGGTTAGGCGATGGCCGTTAGCCAGGCCAGTTTCTCCCTGCAAATGACGAATTACCGGCACTACCAGCTGTTCGGTGGTGACGCAGGCCGAAACCGGGTTGCCCGGCAGCCCGCAAAAGACCGCGTTCCCCAGGCGTCCGAACGCAAAGGGTTTGCCAGGTTTAATTGCTACTTTCCAGAAGCCAATTTCCCCCAGTTCGTCGAGTACCGGTTTCACAAAGTCGGCATCACCCACCGAGACACCGCCGCTGGAGATGATTACGTCACAATCTTGTTGGGCTGTTTGCAGTACCTGCTTAAGCGTTTCTGGTTTATCTGCCACAATGCCGAGGTTTTTAATGTGTACCTGCCAGTTTTGCAGAAGGGCCGTAACGCCGGTGCGATTCGACTCATAAATCTGCCCCACGGCCAATGGGTTACCTGCTTCGACTAATTCATCGCCAGTGGCTAATAAGCCAATGGTAAGTTTGCGATAAACATCTACGGTGGCAAGCCCCAAAGAGCTTAATAGCATGGTATCGGTAGCTGTTAAGCGGTGGCCGGCGGTGAACAGCTGATCGCCCTGGGTAATATCGCTACCGGTTAAACGAATATTAGCCTGCGGCGCCGTGTGGGTTTGCAGCGTAATTTTATTGTCTTCGCGGCTAACATTTTCCTGGATGATCACTGCATCACAATCGGTGGGAATGGGGGCGCCGGTCATAATGCGCACACACTGACCGGCTAATACGGCCGGTTGTTCGCTGTCGCCGGCAAAAACTGAGCCGACAACCTGCAGAGTATTCCCGGCCTGGCCATCACTGCTTTTGAGGGCATAACCGTCCATTGCTGAATTATTGCAGGGAGGCACGTTTAATGAGGCGATGACCGGCTGAGCCAGTACCCGGCCAACGGCCGCTTTTATCTCTGCTTTTTCGCTACCGCTTACCGGTTGCGTTTGGCTTTGCATGGTAGCTATTGCATCGGATAAAGATAACCAGGGAGAATTAGACATAAGGCACTGACTCAACAAAATTTGCTGCGGAGTATAGCACTATCACTGACGATATTTACATGCCTGCTACCCCGCGGTTTACTCAGTTTGCGGACTGGTTATACCATTTGGTGATCATGGCCAGTATTTCTGCTTCTTTGAAAGGTTTACTTAAGTGATCATTCATTCCGGAGGCGAGGGCTTTTTGCTTATCTTCAAACATGGCAGCCGCAGTGAGCGCGATGATTGGTACCGGGATACCCAATTGGCGGATTTCACGGGTGGCCGTGTAACCATCCATCACCGGCATTTGCACATCCATTAAGACAATATCAAAGTTGTTTTGTTGCACTGTCTCAACAGCTTCCTGGCCGTTATTCGCCAGCGTAATGTTCATACCCAGACCGGTGAGTTGTTCTTTAATGACTTCCTGATTGATTAAATTGTCTTCCACCACCAGAATGTTGGCAGGCCCTGGCAATTCCACTTTTTCGTTGCTGGTACTTTGATTTTCATACTGTGCACGTTGCTCTGTTGAGGCTGTGCTCACCGGCACAGTAAACGTAAACTCTGACCCCTGGCCCAACTCACTGGAGACATCTAATTCGCCGCCCATGGCCGTGGCCAGACGGTGACTGATGGTCATTCCTAAGCCGGAGCCGCCATAAACCCGGCTGGTTGAGGAATCGGCCTGAGTAAAGGCTTCAAACAATACAGCCTGTAACTCCGGGCTCATGCCGATCCCGGTGTCAGTGACATGCCAGCAGAGTGTGGTGTTGCCACGGCTATCGGTTAGCTGCTCTACCATCAGGGTGACGCCGCCTTCATGGGTAAATTTAATGGCATTGCTTAACAAATTGGCCAGAACCTGTTTAATGCGCAGTGAGTCACCAACAAAATACGCGTGTGATATTTTACCAAACCGGCAGGAGAGCGTGAGCCCTTTGGTTTCAGCCTGGCCACGGAATAAGTCGTCGAGTTGACCTATTACTTCTCGCAGCGAGAACGTTGCCGATTCGAGGTTCATCTTGTTCGCTTCGATTTTAGAGAAATCGAGGATGTCGTTAAGGATACTCAGGAGCAGTTCGCCAGCCTGATGGATTTTGGTAAACCTGTCTTTTGCCCGTTCTGATGCCTGATCTTTCAGGCCTAACCGGCTAAGACCTAAAATAGCATTCATGGGGGTTCTGATTTCATGACTCATGTTGGCCAGAAATTCACTCTTTGCCTGATTAGACTTTTCGGCCTGTTGCATGGCTTCATTTTGTCTTTGTTCAGAAAGCACCAATCGTTGGTTGGAAAGCGAGAGTTCTTTGGTTCGCTTATCCACCGCAAATTCAATTTCATCGGTATAACCGGCCACAATGACCATAAACCAGCCAAGCAGACCGGCAAATAAGGTTGCACTGGCCAGTAACAGATGCACGCCCCAGGGCTGGTAAATAAAAGTATTTTCATTCGCCACAAAAAGTACCCAGCTTCTCGCGCCCAGCGATATTTCGTACCGGTTTAGTAAGGGAAATTGGTTGCTAAGTGACTGGCCATTCTGGTTAGCCATGGTTAGCCTCTGCACTTGAGAAGGGCTGAGGTTGTGGCTGAATAACACGCCCGAGTCATCATTAACCATAGGATCCATTAACAAAATGGCATGGTTGTTACTGGATTTCTTAAAGGCCAGCGAAGCAAGATCCTGGGCCCGTATAACGCCCGTGGCATAGCCGTTTTGAAACGGATTGCCGGTGGTGGATTTAACCGGCAGGAATAACAAAACACCGGCTTGCTGGCTGTTTTCCTGAACCAGCTTAATGGGCGTGGTAGGGTAAATTTGTTCGGTTTGCCAGGCGGTTTTTAACGCTTCCTGACGAGAGGCCTGAGAAAAAACGTCGTAACCAAGGGCTTTTCGATTGTCGGCAAAGGGTTCAATAAATGCTACAACGACATGGATAGGGCGCTTGCGAAAGGGAATAAGGTTGTTTTCACTGTCGCGCTCGGTGATAGTAAAATTAACATTTTCTTTCGCATAGTCACGTTTAAGCAGTGCCTGAAGCGCCTCTACATTGTTTTCGCTAACCCGAATATTCCAGGACAATCCCTGTAAAACCGGATTCTCTGCCAGGATATTGCTTGTGAACTGGTTAAATTGGGTTGGCGTTAGGTTGGGCTCGGCCCGAACGAGGCCGGCAACAGAGTGTAAAATATTGGTGGCATTGCTAACACTGGCCTCTAGATTACGGGCCAGTATACTGGCGTTATTATTAAACTCTGCTGCCTGCTTACTGCGTTCTTCGTTTAAAGCCAGTGTACATAACACCGCCGCCGACAGCGAAAAGCCAGCCAGCGATGCCAAAATAAAGCGACCTCTTGGGAAAGGGGAAACCGCCAGACGTGGAAACAGCGACAATAACCAGGGCAGGGTGAAAATAATACCGATTGCATCGCCGGTCCACCAGCTTAACCAGGTGGATAACAGATCGCCTTCACTGATAATGCCCTGATGTAGAAGCAAAAAGACGCTTAATGTACAACCGACGAGAGTGCTACAAACTGCCGCGACGAACAGAAAGCGAAATATCACCGCAGGTTTGCGGTAAGTCATAGGCAAACCAACAAAGCGCCTGACCAGTAAATAACCAGCCTGAGCCTGTAACGTAGCGTAAAACGCCAGAATGGCCGGATTTAGCCATTTAGAGATATCTAATCCGGTGCTGGTTCGAATGTAAATACTGATACAAAACGAACCGATAAAAACCCCAGGCAATGCCCGTTGACCAAACGCTAAAACCGCCGCTAAGGCGAGACCTGCCGCAGGCCAGATAATAGTGGCAAAGCCCGGAGGAACCGCCATTAGCTGACCAACATAACCAAGCAGGAAATACCCGACAGCGGTAAAAAGTATGACTTCTGCGGTGAGCCAGCGTTGCCGGGATGATCTGATGGTGTTCTGCATAGGCCTCGATGGCTAAAGGTGGCTAATTAGCAAAGATAACAGGTAAGTGCATGCTTTAAAGTTTAACAGATAAGAGTCGGTTCGCTATTGAAGATGAAATTTATTTCGCGGAAACAAGTAATTCGGACGGACTTGCGAAAAGCCAATGCAAAGCACATTACAAGCAGCGCGACTGCCAATGACCGTCAAAACCACCGGCAAAAAGCCAACACGGTAATAAGTTTAATCATTAAGACTTTTTGGTTAATTTAGTTCATTAACGGCCCAGGTTGAAAAAAATACCAACCGCCAGTTCAACCCAAACAAACAGAAAGATGACTAAGGTAAGACAGCATAAAACCAACCGGGCAGGGCGTTGTGCGTGTTTTACGGTAATCAGTAAAGCACTACCGGTGATAAATATCAGGCTGCCCATCACAATGAAATCCATCACCGACCAGTTCACCTCTGAGGTTAGCATCCCCGCAGTCAACGGAAGCAGTAATATAGCCAGTGTGGCCATAGCAACGTGTTTTATAGAAAGTTGACGGTTTCGGCCTGGTAACGTGAATGTGGTCATAATGTTCTCCTTTTTAACGCCTTAATATCATATAGCATATCAGTGCCCATGCTTACAGGTTTAGCTGAGTGGGCAAAGTGGGGGCGTTAAATAGCCCTGCCAGGAGATTGACATTCCAATAAAAAATAGTACTTTAGTTGTAGCGAAAGTAACTTGATGCCAGGAAGGCGGGTTTGTTGAACAAACTAAAGTTGTTGTCTTTATCTCTTCATCCTCGACTCTATCGATTCATGCTCAGGCTTTGGGCATGTTTTTCGGTTTTTATTATCATTGCTTTTGTGCGTTTTCTGTCGCTGGCAGATGAAAATAACGTTGTCACTGTCAATTACGATGAACTGGTAAGAATGCTTACCCAGTTGGATGTGATTGACCTAATAGCCCTGCCTGATTTCTGGCGAATCAGTCTTACCGATGAAGCCGGGAATCTGGCCATGTTCCTGGGCGAATACAGCGCTTTATCTTTGCTGATTTTTAGCGCCGGTCTGTACACTTATCATAAAAATATAGAGGCGCTAACACGCAGACAGGTATTTATGTTGTTTATCTGCGCTGGCTGGGCACACTTATTATTAGCCAAATGCATTTTGCTGTTTTCTATTCCGGATAAGCTAACAGGACCGGTGATAGCCGTAGGGGCACTTTCGGTACTCTATTTTTCATTGCTGGCGTTAATTTTTGATACTTACCTTTGTTTGCGCAGGAAGGCAGCATGATCCGGCGGTTAGCGCTATTTCCTTTAAGCTTAGTTCCAGCATTTAGTTATGCGGATTCCGTGTGGCGACCGATTGCCACCCACGCCACGATGTTGGCGATGGTATTGTTTATTAACCTGGTGTTCTTTGGCGGCTTGTACATGCTTTCAATCATTAAGGGAAAGCGTCACCGGGCAATACTCGAAAGCCAGGTGCAGGAGGCTCAGGTTGACTTTTTAACCCAGGTGTTAAACCGACGTGGTTTTGAGCGGCGCATCAGCGATAAAAAGCAATTACAGGGCTACATTCTGATTGTGGATATTGACGATTTTAAGCGTATAAATGATCGCTATGGCCATCACTCGGGCGATTTGATTTTACAAAATGTGGCTACCCGTTTGAAGGACGCTCTTCGAGAGCAGGACATGATTGCCCGTTTTGGCGGTGAGGAATTTGTGATTTACGCAGCACTTCAGAATAAACAATCAGCAGAAGAGTTATCCAGACGACTGGTGGCTGGCATCAGCGCCGAAGCATACCAGATCCCCTGCGTAGAAGAACCACTCAGAGTTACCATAAGCGTTGGCGTAGCGAGTGTACTTGACTCACTCAATGTATCAGATGTGACATCCCGAAAAGGTATATTAAGTAGTGCATTTAAAATTGCCGATAGCAATTTATATAAAGCTAAAAGCCTGGGGAAAAATCAATCGGTGATGAGCTAATTACACCCTGGCGAAAGGTAACTCGTTCAGGTTTTAATAATTTACCAAAGTGGTGTATTTCTGCGGATGAAATTAATCATGCCACTCAATATTATCATGCTATTACTTGATTTACGGGCAATCAGGAGTATTTTGAGACATCTGTGTAAACACCAAAGTGGTGTATTTGTTTACACCATTTTGTAATCTATTTAATAGTTATAACTACTGAAACATCAAATGAAAAAGTTGAGATCCGTAGCTCTTATACTGTTTATTGTTTTGGCATTGTTTATTAAGACAATAGGCACGTTCACTCTTTGCGGTGGTACGCTGCTTCAAAACTGGAACGGTATCGGGGCTTGCTCTAACAGCCAGAATCAATTCATTGGTTTCGGCAATTTCAGAATGGGAGGCGAAGACTTCGCTGGTGTAGTATTTTTGTTTGTTGCTCTGGTAATTATAGGCATTACTTATATAGGCATTACTTACAAAGTGGTAGTAAGAAAACGTGGAAAGTAGTTATAACAAACAAATTATGTCGCCCGCCAGGGCGGGCTGGGACGCAAACACGCAGGCGGCTTCGCTATTATCGCCTGCGCGTCCGCGCCCCATATTTGGGTGTTAGGTTGCAATGGAATGACTCAACGAATCGGATTGAAGAAATCACTAAAAACCTATTGGTTGAACTTGGTTGTTATTGGCGCAACACCAGCCTTGTTCGTAATATTCTCAAGGATACCAATAGTGGGCTTTAAAACATTAGGATTTGTTGTGTTTTTTGGTTCTACACTATACGCGTCATGGCCATTTTTAAAAAAGGGTGCTCCATTTTCTTATTGTCTTGTTAGTGGGATTATCTGGATGATTGGTGCTATCCCTGCAATTTTAATAGTTCATATTTTAAATAAGGTAATTGGGTAGGAACGGGTCTTGGGTATTTTCAAACCACAACCTAACAAAAAAATTATGTCGCCCGCAGGCGGGCTGGGACACAAACACGCAGGCGGCTTCGCCATTATAGCCTGCCTGTTTGTGCCCCATATTTAGGCGTTATAAGGCTCTTCAATGGAAGAAGTAATTTGGCGCATCGTCACCTTTATTGTATTTGGTACTTGGTTAGTGTTTGTGCCACGACATATGGAATTCATATTAGTTAAGTACCAAAGTTTCTTGTACAAATATATTCCGCCAGCACAACTTGTATTTAAGACAGAGAAAGAAGCCGCCATACCAATTTTCAATGAAAGAGCGATTAGAGCTATTGGGTTTGCAAACTATCTTGCAGCAGTTGTAGTAGCAACTAGGCATCAGTGGTAAGCCTTATAACACATATGAGCCTCCGGGCTGTCAATGAAAAAAGATAGCCCCTTGACCACT
>NZ_CAJXQY010000051.1 GCF_913058315.1 uncultured Alteromonas sp.
ACCGTCAATGACGGCACATCCCTGTGCCGCATCGACTGAATCCTCATCCATGATGATTCTTCCAGTTTGTTATGTCTGCCAGTGACAATGACAACACTGAAGAAGGGCACAATTATTGGCTTTCTTCGATTTAAATAGGGCCCCTTTTAAGGGGTTAACGCAAGCCACCTTCTTTAGAAGGTGGATTCTTTTCTGCTTTCAGCTTAATAATGCTCAGGCCTTACCGTGAACGCCCTGCATAGAGCGACCAGATGGGTCGGCATTGTTTTTAAAGCTTTCATCCCACTCAAGGGCTTCTACCGTACTACAGGCGATAGATTTACCGCCAGGCACGCAGCGAGCCGCGGTTTCCTGCGGGAAATAGCCTTCAAAGATGGTGCGGTAGTAATAACCTTCTTTGGTATCCGGTGTATTGATAGGGAAGCGGAATTCTGCTGAAGCCAGCTGTTGGTCGCTGACTTCGTTAGCAACGAAATCCTTAATTGAATCAATCCACGAATAACCTACGCCATCACCAAACTGTTCTTTTTGGCGCCATAATACTTCCGGAGGCAGGGTATCACCGTTGTCAAAGGCTTCACGCAGGATGTATTTTTCCATCTTGCCGTTGCCACACATTTTGTCTTTCGGGTTAAGGCGCATGGCCACATCCATGAATTCTTTATCCAGGAAGGGTACACGGGCTTCAACCCCCCAGGCCGAAGTGGCTTTGTTGGCGCGGGCACAGTCAAACATGTGCAGACGGTCCAGCTTACGAACGGTCTCTTCATGAAATTCTTTAGCATTTGGCGCTTTGTGGAAATACAGGTAACCACCAAAAATCTCATCTGAACCTTCACCAGACAGTACCATTTTGATGCCCATAGCTTTGATTTTACGGGTCATCAGATACATTGGCGTAGCCGCACGAATGGTGGTGGTGTCGTAGGTTTCCAGGTGATAAATTACATCGCGGATAGCATCCAGGCCTTCCTGAATCGTAAAGTGAATCTCGTGATGCACAGTACCAATCATTTCAGCGACTTTTTGCGCTGCAATTAAATCAGGGGCGCCTTCCAGGCCAACCGCAAAGGAGTGCAGGCGTGGCCACCAGGCATCGGATTTGTCTTCATCCTCAACCCGTTTTGCAACGTATTTTGCTGCCACAGCTGAGACCAAAGAAGAGTCAAGACCTCCTGATAACAGTACCGCATAAGGTACGTCTGACATCATATGAGACTTAACGGCTTTTTCGAAGGCAACACGCAGTTCTTCGATATCCGACTCGTTATCTTTAACGGCGTCGTATTCCATCCAGTCGCGCTGGTAATACTTCACCATTTTGCCGGTTTTGCTCCACATATAGTGGCCCGGAGGAAATTCACTAATGGTTTTACAAACCGGAGCCAGGGCTTTCATTTCGGAAGCCACGTAGAAATTACCGTGTTCGTCGTAACCGGTATACAGCGGGATAATACCAATATGGTCACGGGCAATCAGATAGGCATCTTCTTTTTCGTCATACAGAACGAACGCGAACATACCTTGTAAATCATCAATAAACTCAACACCGCGCTGTTGATACAGCGGCAGAATAACCTCGCAATCAGAGCGGGTTTTAAAGTTGTAGGGAGTGTCCAGCTCTTTAGCCAGCTGCTTGTGGTTATAGATCTCACCATTTACTGCCAGAGCTTGTTGCCCGTTGTCACTAATCAGTGGCTGGGCACCCGTATCAACATCGACGATTGCTAAACGCTCGTGACACAAAATGGTATTGTCATTATTCCAGATACCCGACCAGTCAGGGCCGCGGTGACGCAGCGTTTTGGTTAGTTCCAAAGCTTGGGTTCTGAGTTCAGACACATCGGTTTTGATATCTAAGATACCGAAAATACCACACATAAGAAGCGTTCTCTCTTGTCACATAGTTAAAGGATAATGTTTTCTGTCGGTGCTCGAATTGACGTACAGCGGTGGATTATTTTTTTGCAGGATAAAACCTTTACACTCGCGACTACTGAATGTGCCAGCATGAGCAAAAAATGCAAGTACAATCTGGTCTATTTAAACATTTAAATAAAAAAAACCGCCGAAAGCGGCGGTTTTCTGTAAGGGGTATATTATTTGCGCTGAAACTCACTGGTTTCACGCCATTGCGGCCAGCTGTCTTTGTTGGCGACTAAATAACCAACTTCCATTAACAGCTGTGTATCCTGAGAAATTCCGCTAAGGTCCCAGTCGTCACGAAACTTGTCACAAACCTGATGATAACAACCCGTCACGATAACGCTGGTGCGTTTACGGTATTTCGCGGTTTCTTCGTCAAAAGGTTCGCTGCCACCTTTAGCATACAATGCAGGAACGCCCACTTTAGCGAAGCTGAAATGGTCTGAACGATAGTAGTATCCCGCTTCTGGCCGATCTTCCTGCGCGACTGTGCGACCCTGACGATCAGCGGCCATGGTGAGCTCTTCTTCGAGGTCGGATTTACCCATTCCAATCACCGCAATGTCTTTGGTTTTACCCAGCACGTTCATGGCATCCATGTTGATATTGGCCACGGTTTTATCCAGTGGAATAATAGGGTTGTCCGCGTAGAATTTAGAGCCCAGTAATCCTTGCTCCTCAGCGGTCACAATTAAAAATGACACAGAGCGTTTTGGCGCAGGGGTCAGTTTGCTGAAGGCTTCAGCCATCACCAGTGCCGCAGCGGTACCCGTTGCATTGTCGTGGGCGCCGTTGTAGATCTGGTCGCCCTCCAGGCTGTCATCTTTACCGAGGTGATCCCAGTGTGAGGTATAGATGACGTGTTCATCCGGTGTTTCACTGCCAGGTAAGGTTGCCAGTACATTGTAGCTGGTAGATGCCTGATAAGCGTTATTGATGGTAACAGACATGCTTTGGTCCAGCGATACAGAGTAGGGACCCTGCATGGCTTTGGCTTTTTCTTCTTCGAAGTCGAGGCCAGCATCGGTAAATACGCGGCTGGCCGCTTCCAGGGTTAACCAGCCTTCAACCGCCACGCGACTGGCGCCTTTATCGGGGCTGACCAGGCCATATTGCGGGCCACTCCAACTGTTTGCGACCACAGACCAGCCGTAAGAGGCCGGAGCGGTCTCGTGAACGATGATAGCGCCTGCGGCGCCCTGACGACTGGCTTCTTCGTATTTATAGCTCCAGCGACCGTAGTAGGTCATGGTGGTGCCCTGAAACTTACCGCCTTGTGGATTTTCGAACCCTGGATCGTTCACCAGTATTACAACAGTTTTGCCCTCTACATCGAGGCCTTCGTAATCATTCCAGTCGTATTCCGGCGCATTGATGCCATAACCTACGAACACCAGTTCGGAATCTGTCAGCGTAACCTGATCCTGTTCGCGCTTGGAACCCGCTACCATGTCGGTTTTATAGTCAAAGGTATGATCGCCGATAGTCATGGTCATCTCCGGATCGGCGGTAATTTCCATGAGCTCAACGGCTTGCAGATAGCTGTCGCCGTTACCAGGCTTGAGGCCCAGCCGTTTAAATTCGGAAACCAGAAAATCGAGGGTTTTCTTTTCGCCTGCTGTGGTAGGTAAACGCCCCTCAAATTCATCGGAAGCCAGGGTTTTTAGTGGCGGTGCAATTTTGTCGGCGGTAATGCTGTTGTAGACCGCATCAAAGTTGTTTTGTTCTGTCGGGGTTGTGGCCGCAGGTTCCTGTGAGCAGGCAGATAACAGCGCTACTGATGAAACAACTAACGGCAACAGGAGGATTTTTTTCATTTATTTTTCTCTGATTGCTTTACATTAGCTTTCCAGTATAGAGAATTCAGTACAAAATTGAACTGCTAAGATAACGCCGTTTTTCACATGCCATCACAACCTGATTCAGCCAACCCGAGCCCGCTACCATTAACGCAGTTATTTGCCATTTTTGGGGCAGCAAATGACAGTCCGCTAAGTTCACTGCAACTGAATAACTTCGCCAGATACATAGATGAAAGCTGGGGCGGCCCGGACTTTATTGACGATAATGATGCCGATTTAGCGAACCGGTATTACGAAGTATTCATTGCCGAGGAAAATCAGGTACCTACCCGTTGTAACTGGCACGACACTTTTAATGCAATGATGTGGGTTTTATTTCCGCGCAGTAAAAAACAGATCAATACCCTGCATTGTCAGGAGATTGCGCAATTTGGCGTGCACCCGAGAACGCCTAAACGCAATCGCATTACCCATTTTGATGAATGCGGGTTGGTGATTGCGGTACCACAAGACAAACTCGAAAAAGGTAATCAACTGTTGGAAAGATTGGCAAACCATCAGTGGCAGGAATGTTTGGTGGATAATCAGCACGAATGGGGCAACACGTTGTTTCCAGTGATTATTGGTCATGCGTTGTATGAAATGTTGCTGGACCCGTTTATTGGCTTAACGGCTAAGTGGCTCGCGGTGGTGGTTCCAACCGGGTTTGAGAAAATGGATGAGAAAACCCGCTATAAGATGATAGATGCGGCATTGGCTGAGCGGCTTACTGAACTTGACGGGTTGGCGGCAAAAAACACCTTAAAACCGATTCCATTGCTGGGGGTACCCGGATGGTATCCGGCACAGACTGAGGCATTTTACGCCAATACAGACTATTTTCGGCCACTGGCGCCTAACGCGCCAGCCACCATTCAATTGCCGCTTCGTCGTGCTTAGAAAAGCTTTATCAACGCCCAGACGCCCATGATAATCACAAAAGGCGCGGCGGCGATAATAGCCGATTTTTTAGTGTCGAAACTGGTCCACTGGGTAATACCTACCGTTATCAGATAGACTGACCACAGCGTTTCCAGTCGCAATGCCTGCGCGAAACCAAACCAGTCTGATTCCATACTCACATTAAAGATATAGGCTACCGACAAAGGGCTGACGATAGTGGGTAATACCTGATGGTTATCTTCAATCGCGATTAGTGCAATCCCCAGTAAAGCGCCAACAACAACAGGCATGCCTGTCCACCAGGTGAAGCCATACCAGTCGGTGTAACCGTTAAGATTTTCCTCATCAGACTTAGTCGTCAGATTCAGGTAAAGCGCCAGTATGGCGTTTACTACAATAGGACCCAATATTCCGCCAATCAACATGAAGACCATTACCTGGGGCTGGGCCATGTTACCGCGGATGTTATCTTGTTCTGCCGGGCTCAACTCGCCATACTGAGTGTTTACCAACATGTTTTTATACCACTCAAAGTCAACAAAGTTGATATACAGGTAAGCGGGTAAAACACTCATCAGAATAACAACGAAAAACGGTATCCAGGACCAGTTGTTTTTTTCGTCGATGGCTTTGAACACGCCATTGGGCTTAAAAAAGATGTTATTGCATGCCTGGAACGGATTAGTTACTTCCGACATCCCTGACTCCTTATATTTTGTAACATTTCTGCAGATTATTATTTTTACTCATGCCAGTATACTCATAATTACCATCGGTTTGCGTGAAAAAATGTAACGAAGTTTCACAAGCCAAACGGACCAATAACAATAACTTAGGGAAGGATAATGATAGAAATCTCAAACCTGGCAAAAAAATTCGCCGTTGAGAATCCTAAAAAGCTCAGCGACCAGGAAAAAAAGGACCCCCGTTTAAAAGGGCGTTTTTTCCATTCTGTACAAGACGTGTCCTTTTATTGTGAATCCGGCGAAGTGCTGGGTTTGTTAGGCCCGAATGGTGCCGGTAAGACCACTACGTTGCGAATGCTGTCAACTGCGCTGACGCCCGACAGCGGCGAAATCATTATTAACGGCACCAATGTGGTAACCAAGCCTGTGATAGCTCGTCAGATGATTGGTTTTTTATCTGGCTCCACCGGTTTATACGGCCGTTTAACCGGCCGCGAAAATATTGCCTACTTTGGTCAGTTACACGGAATGAGTGAAGAAAAAATCGACGCTAAGATTACTGAATTGGCTGATATCCTGGATATGCATACCTTTTTAGACCGTCGCAGTGAAAATTTCTCGACCGGCATGAAGCAAAAAACGGCGATTGCCCGTGCGGTGGTACACGATCCAAAAGTGGTTATTCTTGATGAGCCCACCACGGGGCTGGACATTATGGCTGCGCAAACGGTACTGGATTTCATCAGCCGATTGAAAGAGCAAGGCGTGCCGGTGATATTTTCTACCCACCATCTCGATGAAGTGGCTGAGTTATGTGATCGGGTAACCGTTATTCATCATGGCAAAACTCACTTCTCTGACTCCTTTGATGCGTTTAAAGCGCAGGCGGAAGGGTCACTTCACAAATCATTTATGCATGTCATTAATCAGGGAGCGTAGTTATGTGGAAAGTCATGCTGAAAGAAATAAAAGAACTGCTGCGCGATAGAAAAACGTTATTTTTTATGGTGGCACTACCCATTCTGGTGTTTCCATTACTCATCGGCCTGGTCATGTTTTTTGCCGGTAAAGCCGTGGATAAAGCCGAAAATAAAGTCCTCGATTATGCCGTAGTCGGGGCTCAATATGCGCCGGCTCTGGTTGAAGACTTAGCGGCATCAGATTTATTCAATCAGGTTATGATTGATGAAGGTGAGGATATTGCCGCTTTTGTAAAATCTGAACAGGCTGATTTCGTGCTGGTTATTCCGGATAACTTTAGTGAAGACGCACTGCAAAGTGGTCAGATAGAATTGAGCCTTTATTTAAATGACGCCGGGCTCAATATGGTGCGTCGTCGCCTGGATCAAATTGTCGATGTGTATGCTGAACGCAGTCAGCAGAAAGCATTTGCCTCTCTTGAGCTTGATGAAACCCAGCAGCAGGCGCTGATTGAACCTATTGTGATTAAGAAAGTTGACGTGGCCGACAAACGGGAAAACTGGGGCGAAAAGATTGGTGGGATGATCCCATACTTTATCTTTATGCTGTGTTTACAGGGCGCCATGATCCCGGCTACTGATTTAGGGGCTGGTGAAAAAGAACGGGGCACCCTGGAAACATTGCTTATTTCTCCTATCGAACGTCACAAGCTGGTGTTAGGTAAATTCCTTACCATTGCTCTGGCAGGCGCCACATCAGCCTTAATTACGGTCTCCAGTATGGCTGTTTGGGGGCTGGTCATTAGTCAGGGGATGGCGATTAAAATGGTTAGCGAATTTATGAGTGCCATTAACGCTATCGACTTTGTGCTGATGTTCTTGATGCTGGTACCGGTAGTGGCCATTTTCTCAGCCGTGCTGCTGAGCCTGTCGATTTATGCCCGCAGCTTTAAAGAAGCGCAAGGTTATATGACGCCCCTGGTCTTCGCTGTAATTGTGCCGGTTATGCTGGCAATGCTGCCCGGTGTAGAACTGAAAGGCGGTTGGGCCTGGGTGCCGTTAACTAATGTCGCGCTGGCCATCAAAGAGCTGATTAAAGGCACTATGGATTACTTCCAGCTGTTTGCCATCTTCTCTTCCACTGCAGTCATTGCTGGTGCACTGTTGTACTTCTGCGTGTTCTGGTTCAACAAAGAAAAAGTGTTATTCCGATAGCCTGTTGCTCCGGTAGCGCCCAAGAGGCGCTATCCGGGGTCTCTTCACAAGATAAGCCCATCTAAAAATCATCTGAAGACAAACATCATCCTTAAGGCGTGCACTGGTTACATTGGGCTAAAGAGCGCTGCTAATAAGAAGCGTACTGCACAGGCTGTTTATTTACTGGCCGAGTAAGGGTCTTCGGCAAGTAAGTAAGATCGGAGATCGGCTTTATTGGGTTGGTTGATAAGCCATTCACGCATAGCTTTCACTCGCTCGTAGTTTTCATCGCCAAACTTTTGCGCGTAAATAGCCGCCAGATTGCTGGCGGTGCTTTCTTGCTGGATTTGCTTTTGCCATTGTAGTGTTACTACGTTATTCAGTGCACCTGCAACTCCTTCGGATTTAAGTAAATCCCATTCACCCTTATCCAACCAAATACCGCCAACCGGGGCACTATAATCAACCCGATGAGCGGTGCTGGCGGTGATTTTGAATTTACGCATAATAGTACCCGTCGCCGGGCACAGTAACGCCTTTTTGGTGTCTTCCGTGTCTTCGCTTACGGTATGTTCAGCAGCAAATTGAAATTCACTGTTTTGTTCCTTCCAGGCCACAAAGTCTTCCACCAGGATCCAGTTGCCGCCGCAATCGGAACACGTATGAGCACGAAACAATCCATCCAGAAAGCTGGGCTGTAATGCCCCGGTTTTACACTTTGTACAATCCATCTTACTTCCTTGTTGTAAATAGTATTGCTTAGAAATAAACCCAGTTGAGCAGTGCAATCACTATGGATGAATATACTATCGAAATGGGTAAACCAAAGCGGATAAAATGACTAAATTTATAATTAGCCGCGTTAAATACCAGCAGGTTCGTCTGATAACCATAAGGTGAAATAAAGCTGGCACTGGCGGCAAAGGCTACGGCCAGCGCAAATGGCAACAGCGGTGCGCCAATGATTTCGACCAGGCCATAAGCAAATGGAAACATTAATGCAGCGGCTGCGTTGTTGGTAACAAACTCGGTGAGCAGTAAGGTGAGTACATACACCACAATAAGCGCCATAAGCCAGTTGGTATCTGCCAGATAGGGCAGCAGTAACTCAGTGCTTAAATCAATCACACCAGACTGTTCAAGCCCCGTAGCCAGCGATAAAGCCCCCACAATGACAACAATCAGATTGAGCGGCAGATTACGCTTAATTTCACCGTTTGAGGTGACTTTCGCGCCCAGTAATACAGCGGCAAAAAACAGTAACCCAATGCCCAGTGGCAACAGGTCAGTGGCTGCCAGTAGCACTGTTAGTAAAAATCCCCCCACGGTGATCCACTCCTGAGGTGTGGAAAGTGGCCGGGCAATTCGCTGTTCAGAGAGAATAAAGAAGTTTTTCGAGATATTGTGTCGACTGTGAAAGTCCGGCCCGGCGGCAAGTAATAAAAAATCACCGGCCTGGAGTTTGATTTCTCCCAGTTTTCCGGATAATTGTTCTCCGTCCCGGCGAATGGCTACCACCGCCGCGTCAAACAAAGCCCTGAAACCCAGCGCCTTGATCGTCTGACCAATGATTTGCGCGCGATTGGATACAATGACTTCGGTCAGGTTTTCCCGCAGTAACCCATCGGTTTCGGCAAACGTCTTAAGCCCTTTAATATGACTCAGCGTATCGAGATTTTTCACATTGCCTGAGAATATAAGCTTGTCATCAGCCTGGATGATTAAGTCCGGGCTTACCGGTGTGATCAGTTTACCCTGACGTACCACTTCAACTAAGAATAGCTCAGGAAGGTTGCGCAAATGGTTTTGTTCAACTGTCTTACCGACTAATTCTGAATCATCACTGACTTCAGCTTCAACAATGTACTCTCTGAAGTCCCGCTGTTTACTGGCTATATCGGGTAATAATGGCGACATTAAGAACATTAGTACGCCACAGGTGAGGCCCGCAATTAAACCGAAAAGTGTAAAGTCCAGAAAGCCGAATCCTGGATGACCGTGTTCTTGAAGGAAACTGTCAACAATCAGGTTGGTAGAGGTACCGATAAGCGTAACGGTGCCCCCCAGAATGGCTGCATAGGATAACGGGATCAGCAAGCGTGAGGCTGGATGGTACTGGTTTTGTTTAACCGGTCCAATCAGACTGGCCACGATTGCGGTGTTATTCAACAATGCTGAGGAAAAAAAGGTCAGGCCAAATAAACGCCAGTAAGACTTGGTAAAACTCGCCGTAACGAGTTTGCGGCCCAAACGTTTAATAAAGGCTGTCTTATCAATGGCGCTGCTGACTAATAGCAGTAATATAAGGGTGATTAAGCCCTTATTGGTTAAGTTATCAAGGATTTGATCAAAGGTAATCTGCTGGGTTGTGAGTAAACCCAGCACCGTTAATGCAAATACAGTAGAAGGGCGCTGATTCGTAAAAATCAGCGCCCCGATGGTACCAAAGAAAAACAATAGTACCAGTAGCTGGTTAAGTTCCATCTTGCGAGAACCTGCTCCTACAGCTTGCTAATATCGGTAGCATTCCAGTGTGGGAAGTGCTTACGAACCAACTCGTTGAACTCCAGCTCAAATGCTGAGAATTCCTGAGTTTTGTGCTGCTTATCAGACGCCAGCTCGTCGATGACCATACCAGCACCTACTGTACCGTTGGTGAGACGATCAATCACAATGAAAGCACCGGTGGCACGGTTTTTCTGATAATTATCGCAAGGCACAGGCTGGGTAAACTTAAGATCTACCACGGCAATTTCATTCAGATTCATGTGCACGCCCTGGGTATGTTCCAGCGTGTTTACATCAATCAGGTGATCAATTTCAGCCACCGAGCCTGAAGTCATCTGACTGGCAAATTTGAACAAATACTGCTTATTAGGCATCATTGGCTCATCAGCCATCCACACCAGGTGTGACTTATACTGTGAGCTTAGCAGTGGCAGGTTGTCTGATTTCACAATCATGTCGCCACGGGAAATATCAATTTCGTCTTCCAGCGTAAGCGTAACGGCCAGTGGTGGGTAAGCCACGTCCAGATCACCATCAAAGGTAACAATCGATTTTACTTTTGACTTCTTACCAGACGGCAGTGCGGTAACTTCGTCACCAGGCTTAACCTGACCAGAAACAACGGTGCCAGCAAAGCCACGGAAGTCCAGGTTAGGGCGATTAACGTACTGAACCGGGAAGCGGAAATCTTCGGTGTTAGCGTCTTTCTGGATTTCGATGTTTTCCAGCATGGTCATCAGCGTACCACCGGTGTACCACGGCGTGTGTTCGCTTACGTTTACCACGTTGTCGCCTTCCAGCGCCGAAATAGGCACAAACTGGATATCAGTAATGTTTAACTGCTTGGAAAACTCCAGGAAGTCAGCCTGAATATCTTTATAAACCTGTTCGGAGTAATCCATCAGGTCCATTTTGTTAACGGCAACAATAACGTGCTTGATACCTAATAATGAAGCCAGGAATGAATGACGACGAGTTTGCGTTTTCACTCCGGCACGGGCATCAACCATCAGAATTGCCAGGTCACAGGTAGACGCACCAGTTACCATGTTACGGGTGTACTGTTCGTGTCCCGGCGTATCGGCAATAATGAATTTACGCTTGTCGGTAGAGAAGTAGCGATAGGCTACATCAATGGTAATGCCTTGCTCACGCTCAGATTGTAAGCCGTCTACCAGCAGGGCTAAATCCACTTTATCGCCGGTGGTGCCTACTTTTTTACTGTCCTGGGTAATCGCTGCTAACTGATCTTCAAAAATCATTTTTGAGTCGTGTAGCAGACGACCAATCAGGGTACTTTTACCATCATCTACGCTACCGCAGGTTAAGAAGCGGAGCAGATCTTTTTGTTCGTGTTGGTCAAGGTAAGACAGAATGTCTTCTTTTAATAATGCGTTTTCGTTATTCATGCTTATGCACTCACGAGGAAATAAGGGTTCAACACAGACTCTTTTTGATTATAAGTAAGAGCCTCGGCATCAGACTTCAGCGGGTCGGCAGCGTCCAGTACGGTAACATCGGCTCCGGCAGCAAGTGCTACTGCGTGTGCCGCGCCGGTATCCCACTCAGACGTTGGGCCTAAGCGTGGGTAAAGGTGCGCTTCACCCTCTGCTACCAGACATAATTTTAATGAGCTACCCATGGCAACCAGTTCGGTTTCACCATCAAGCTGAGCCAGTAAATTTTGAATTTCAGGGCTCTGATGCGAGCGACTGCCAACGATTTTCCAAAGTTCGCCGGGTTGGTGTGGTTTTGCGCTGATAGTGTTTACGCCTTCAGCGGTTTCTGTCCAGGCACCCTGGCCAACCACACCTACGTAGGATTTATTAAGTGCTGGCGCGTAAACCACTCCCATCACCGGCTTGCCGCCGTCGATAAGGGCGATGTTTACAGTAAATTCGCCGTTTTTCTTAATGAATTCTTTGGTGCCATCCAGCGGATCAACCAACCAGTACTGGCTCCAGCTTTTACGCGTTTCCCAACTGATGTCAGCGGATTCTTCCGACAGAATAGGCAGTTCTGAAATTGATTCAAGGCCCGCCACAATACAGTTATGCGCGGCTAAATCGGCTTCTGTCAAAGGGCTGGTATCTTGCTTTTCATAAATGGCGAAGTCACGGTCGTATATTTCCATGATCTTATCGCCAGCTTCTTTTGCGATGGCCAGCACCTGCAGTGCCAGTGGATCCGTAATCGCCATTATAGTAATCCTTTTTCTTCTAGCAGGGTGTACAGACGCTCAGCTGTTTGCTCAGCGGGTTCATCCTGATACTGCAAATGTACTTCCGGGGACTGGGGCGCTTCGTAAGTTGAGTCGATACCGGTGAAGTGCTTAATTTCGCCACTGCGGGCCTTTTTATACAGACCTTTAGGATCGCGTTGCTCGCACACTTCCAGCGGGGTATCGACAAAAACTTCGATAAATTCGCCATCAGCTAACAGGTTGCGACAAAAGTCGCGGTCGGCTTGAAACGGTGAAATAAACGCGGTTAACACTACCATGCCAGAATCGACAAAAAGCTTAGCCACTTCACTGATGCGACGAATATTTTCTACCCGGTCTTTATCACTAAAACCCAGATCGCCACACAATCCGTGACGCACGTTGTCGCCGTCAAGCAGGTAAGTATGCTTACCTTGTTCGTGAAGCTTCTTCTCCAGTAAGTTGGCCAGGGTTGACTTACCTGAGCCACTTAAGCCGGTTAACCACAATACGCGCGGCTTTTGGCCAAGGCTTTCGCCGCGAGTATCTTTATTGATCTCGTGTTGATGCCAGACGATATTGGTGGCCATTAGAAGTACCCTTCCATTTTCTTCTTCTCCATGGAGCCCGCGCTGTCATGGTCGATAACCCGGCCCTGACGCTCTGACGTTTTGGTCAGCAGCATTTCCTGAATAACTTCAGGCAGGGTTGCAGCGGTAGATTCCACGGCACCGGTCAACGGATAACAACCCAGAGTACGGAAGCGTACCGATTTCATTTCTGGTACTTCACCTTCTTCCAGTGGCATACGGTCATCATCAACCATGATTAACACGCCATCACGCTCTACAACAGGACGCGGTTTCGCCAGGTAAAGTTGTGGAATATCGATGTTTTCTTTATAGATGTATTGCCAGATATCCAGCTCTGTCCAGTTCGACATTGGGAATACACGAATACTTTCGCCTTTATTAACCTGAGAGTTATAGATATTCCATAACTCCGGACGCTGGTTTTTTGGATCCCAGCGATGGTTGCTGTCGCGGAATGAGTAAACACGCTCTTTAGCGCGAGACTTTTCTTCATCGCGGCGTGCACCACCAAAGGCAGCGTCGAACTTATATTTGTTCAGAGCTTGTTTCAGAGCGGCGGTTTTCATCACGTCGGTGTGTTTTGCACTGCCGTGAGAGAAAGGGCCCATGCCCATGTCAACGCCTTCCTGATTGATGTGTACTAACAGGTCAAAGCCGTACTTTTTCGCCTGTTGGTCACGAAACTCTATCATTTCCTGAAACTTCCATGTGGTATCAACGTGAAGTAACGGGAAAGGGATTTTGCCAGGAGCAAATGCCTTACGTGCCAAATGAAGTAACACCGAAGAGTCCTTGCCTACGGAATAAAGCATCACCGGATTTTCAAATTCTGCGGCGACTTCACGAAAGATATGGATACTCTCGGCTTCGAGCTGTTTCAAGTGGGTGGTTGACGGGATACTATCAGTCATTTATCGAGTCCGAAGTTGTTTAGGTTTATATACGAAATGATTATATGCATAGAACCCTAACATATTTAGAAACAAAAGTGCTATGTTATTTTGCTATTTGAAATTACGTTTTTATTCCACTGTAGTTCAGTCGTCATAAACGGTGAAATGCAAATAATGCAGACCGGATTGACCGCTTAGTAAAGAAGCCGTGTCGAGCCCTTGATTTGCATGGATTAACGGCAGGCAATGTTTTTGGAGTCGGTGGTGAAAAGCAGAGTAGGGTAGCAAAGTGTGCAACAACACCGGGGGCTGAGATCCCCGGCATTGCTGCTCCGATGTGTTGGTTAAATCACATTTTGTTGGTGGTGTAAGGCGTCTTCAAACTTTTCGAACGTTTCTTTTACGCTTTCCCGTGGTTGAGTCATCTTAGATACCACCACGATAGCGATACTCGATAAAATAAAACCGGGAACGATTTCATACATCCACGCGCTAAGTGACTGGCCACCAATGGTCACAGGCAGGTAAATCCACAGTAACACGGTAACCGCACCGGTAATCATTCCGGCAAATGCAGCTGCGCGAGTCATGTGGCGGTCGAACAGACTGAAAATAACCAGGGGCCCAAATGCTGCACCAAAGCCTGCCCAGGCATTACTGACCAGGGTTAAAATGGTGCTGTCGCGATCGTAAGCAAGGGCTATGGCAACGGCGGCGACAACAATGACTGATATGCGACCGGCGATAACCAGTTCTTTATCTGAGGCGTCCTTGCGCAAAAACACCTGATAAAAGTCACTGGTCAGGGAGCTTGAGGTCACCAGCAACTGCGACGAAATGGTACTCATGATGGCTGCCAGAATAGCCGCCAGTAAGAAACCGCCGATAAGCGGGTGGAACAACAGTTGTGACAGGTAGATAAAAATCGTTTCAGGATCAATGTTAACGCCGTCCTGCTGACTCACATAGGCCATACCATACAGGCCGGTAAACAAAGCGCCGATAATTGACATGATCATCCAGCTCATTCCAATACGGCGGGCAACCGGTACATCTTTGACTGACCGAATCGCCATAAACCGAACAATAATATGAGGTTGACCAAAGTATCCTAATCCCCAGGCCAGCAACGAAATAATCCCGATAGTTGAAAGCGCCGTGTTGGTTGACGCATCGGTAAATAAGGCAAACAGGTTGGGGTTAATATCGGTAATAATGGCATTGGCATCAGATAATCCCCCAAGGTTCATGATCACCACAACCGGCACTAAAATCAGCGACAGGAACATAATGCAACCCTGCACAAAGTCGGTCATGCTGACGGCCATAAAGCCGCCAATGAGGGTATAAGCCACTACCACACCGGCGGTAACATACAGCCCTAATTCATAGCTGAGATTAAACGATGACTCAAACAGCTTGCCGCCAGCGACTACACCTGAAGAGGTATAGAGCGTAAAAAAGATAACGATGACCACCGATGCAATCACCCTTAACATGCGGGAGTTATCGGCAAAACGGTTTTCAAAGTAATCGGGCAGGGTAATGGCGTTATTGGCTATTTCGGTGTAAACGCGCAAGCGCGGTGCAACCAGAATATAGTTAGCGAAAGCACCTATGGTCAGACCTACGGCTATCCACATAGCTGAAATACCGGCGACATACATCGCCCCGGGCAGGCCCATTAGCATCCAGCCACTCATATCGGAGGCGCCCGCCGACAAAGCGGTAACCGCGGGACCGAGCTTACGTCCGCCCAACATGTAGCCTTCTACACTGGTGTCGGACTCTTTAAAGCTATACCAGCCAATACCCAGCATAACCAGAAAATACAGTCCCAAAGATATCATTGTGCCAACTGCCATTAGCGCTCCCTTGTCATTATTGTTTGATTTAAGTGTGCTTTTTCTGGGGAAGCACTGCCTAAGCCGTTTTGCCCCTAAAGCATCTCGTGTTGGTTCACTATAACAGGATGACAGCCAATAGGTAAGGCGAGGGCTTGAAAGCCCTAATAGGAATGGAAGGAATTAACGCAAGTTAGTTGTTTATAAAGATAAGCTCTTTCAGGTTTGTCAGTTCAACAAGGTTGTGGTAGCAACATGAGTTGTGATCGATAGCGATCTGGCATAAAAAATCAGGGGCGTAGACGTGTTCTGCCGAGCCATTTAAGAGTGAGATAAACGGCGGCCGTAGTCGCGCCCGCGCTAAAATTTTTCGCTATCATCACTATCTGTCCCTCGGCACCGACTGCTTGCTTCACCGTAATGATCATCGCTACCCCTAACAGTAAGCTGACAAAAACGAATAGTATTTCTTTGCTGAGTTGCATATCAGACTCCAGTTAGTCCGGGGCGCTACCTGGCCATATATTCATAGAGCACATGCACCTGGTATTCAGTGCGTTTATGTGTCTTAAACCTATTTTGGCTTTAATTGCATTTCAGCTGAACTGAACGTCAGCACAGTTTTGTGATTCACAGGAATGGGGGAATAGCGTGGATGGTCAAACCGGGCAATTGCTGCCCGGCGTTTTACATTACAGGTTGTCGTTTAAGCTGAAAATTTTAAATATTGCTTAAGTTCTGTTTTAAATGCCGGGATATTGGTTCCTTTATCACCCACCACCAGAATATTAGTTTTATGCAGCGCGTAACTGCTGCCCTGATATACGCTGTCAGCAAAGTCACTGGTCATAGGCTTATCGTGATCCGGTACCAGAAACACAGACATTCGGCCTTCAGGTGTTTCGATGATCAAATGCAAACTTCTTATTGCATCCAGCACACAGTAATTGACGGAGGCAATATGGCCAATAGATGGATCGAGTTCAGCGCCAAACTGGGCTAATTTAGCATTCACCAAATGCGGCGTAATTTCCGCGCTACCATGGGGTTGCTCGGTTTCTGCATAATACATATGGGCCAGCGCTGCCTGATCTAACTGCACATGCTGTTGTTGCCATGCGGTCAGAGCGATTCCGAAGGTGAATGCGACACTGGCGGCTAGGCCAATATACCAACGGTTACGGCGTTTTTGCTGGTTAAACTCACGTAAAGTCTGCTTAAGGATTAACCGGTTGGCCAGATCATCTGGTACGGGAACCTGAGCTGCCGTTTTTAACTTTTCATCAAGTTGCTTAATGTCCTGCCAAAATGCATCGTTGTCAGGATTTTGCGCAGCAGCTTCGAGCAAGTCTTTCTCGTTATCCGCTGGGTTTGTATAGACTCGGCGGCGAAATTCTAATTCATCCACTATGTAAACCTCTCTGTTGCGACGATGATGTCAGTACATCTTTTAATTGCGCTCTGGCCCTGAACAGCCTTGTCATCACGGTATTTTTATTGAGTTCCAGTTGCTGGGCGATTTCATCGCCACTAAAACCAAAAATGATTTGTAGCATTAAAGGTTCCCGGTAATCCGGGGCCAGTTTACCCATGGCCTTGCGGACCTGACGAACCTCCGCATCACTGTCCTGATCCTCATTGCCGGAAACAGAAACTTCGTCAAAATCGACCAGGTCAAACTGTTTACGTTCAAAGCGTCGGGCGTTCTCCCGTCTCAGAATCGTGATTAGCCAGGACTTTGCGGCTTTTTCATCCTGTAAACTATCCAATGCCCGCCAGGCGCGCAGGAAAGTCTCCTGCACAATATCTTCGGCAGTACTCTTGTCGTTTGTTAGCCAGTACGCATAGCGGTAAATATCACCGTGAAGAGCACGTACCAAAGCTTCGTAGCGGAGCGTTTTTTCTTTCATGATTAACCAGACCTGAGATTAAATAAATTAATTTCATAAAAGAATAAAATTTTTAAAAAAAATAAAGGAGCTAAAACGCTCCTTTATTTATCCATTTATCCAAACTCATCGCCATTTGTGTTGAAGGCGTTTAATTCGCCGGGTAGAGTGGTGATAAACCCTGTCCGGCGTCGCTCTGCCGGGTTTGCAGGCTGTTTAGTTTATCCAGCAATGCGCCAGGATCCCACTGGCCGGGCTGGGAGGCGTAGCTGGCTGCCATCATGGCATCTATCTCAGGTTTAATCTGCTGTGATATCTGCCAGCGTTTGGCGGCAGAAAATTGGCTTAACCACTGGTTCAGGGCCGGCTGAATTTTACTGATGTCGCCCTGGCGAACCACTTGCTGTAAGTCTCCATTCGTCGCTGCGGGCTGCGTTATGGAAGATTGCGAACCTGAACGGCTGGCCGGGCCACGTTTTTTAAACTGAAAGTAGGTCGCTAACCAGCCAATCAGAGTGAGGAGCCAGAGCGCAAGCATCAGCGTGTGCAAGTTGTCCCATGCATTTTGCTCTGCCACGGTGGTTGCCGGTTGAGGTGGCGATTGTTCGTTTTCCTCAGGAGCCGGTACTGACTGTTCTGGTTGAATCGGCGGCGCGCTTGCCGCAGAGGATGATTGTCCCGCAGCCGGCACAACATTTACAGTGCGGCTCGGCAGTTTTGCATATTCGGTTTTGCCGGTGGAGACGTTAAACCAAGGCACCCTGACTTCTGGAATGATATAGCTGCCGGCTTTGGTAGGGATCATGGCAACCGATTCGGTGCGTTGCACAATAAGGCGGTTGTCTTTTTCCGCCGAGGCACTATTGGCCTGATCCGGATAAAGCTTAAAGTCGGGTGGGTAAATCTGCTCAATCTCCGGCAATTGTTCCTCTACTACACCCACTGCAGTGAGTGTCAGCGTGCGGGTAACCGGATCACCAACAGTAAAGGTATCGCTTTGCCATTCTTCATCGAGCTGCACAAAATCACTGGGTAACCAATGATAATCGACCTCAGAAGGAATAGGTTTTACTTCAACCTCCACATCCGGACCGACACGGTTGATGGTTTGAGTGCGGTTAAAAAAACCAAAACGCTGGTTGGTATTGGGGGCAATAACTTCGCCGGAAAACACCGGACCACGAATGGTAAACGTTCCGGATTGTTGCGGTAGCACTGCAAAATTACGCTCCACCACCTGATAGCGACGGCCATTAACCAGTTCGGTATACTGTTTATCATCGCCAAGTTGTTGTATTTGCGCATTTTCGAGGTCTGGTGCCTGCAGACTCCCACGCTCAATTTGTGACGACAGATAGAGCTTTACGGTATAACGCAGTTGCTGCTGTAAATACACCGAATCATTATTTACTTCGGTGCTTACATAGTAATCCCTGGCCGGTGCATTCTCGCCTTGCTGTACCGGGATCACCTTCACATTTACCGGCGCACTTTTTTGCCCTTCAATGGTAAATGCGGGAATGGTAAAAGTCCCCACCTTGCGCGGAAACAGGGTAGTGCTCCACGTTGTAGTACGCCGGGTATCGAAGTTAATAATTGAGGTTTGAGAACTCACTGACGTGCGACCCACAACAAAATCGCTCAATAATACCGAGCTGTCGAAGGCTTCCCGTTCGGCATCACCTTCTGCGGTGACGGTTAGGGTTATGGCTTCATCCAGCATTACCGGGTTTTTATCGACAGTCGCGGTGACACTGGTTACTTCAGCATGCGCTGCAAAAGTCAGTAACAATAACCATAAAGACCAATGGCGTTGTTTAAGCATTACCAATCACTCCGGTTTGAATCTGGTGGGCGGCGATACTGCCGCTTCTGGGCTTCCAGTTGCATTTTTCGTTTTAGTAAGAAAGCGGGGTCGTCGGGTACCCGACGCAATAAATTGTTCAGGCGTTGCTGGGTTTCTTTATCCCGTTCGCTTTGTTCCTGCTGTGCCTGTTGAGCCTGAGACGGTTGCTCGTTCTGCTCACCCTCTTGCTGCTGGGATTGCGATTCCTGCTCGTCATCTTGTTGCTCACCATCCTGCGGATCCTGTTCAGATTGCTGATCTGAATTTTGTTGATCTTCTTGCTGAGAGTTTTGCTGTGAATTCTGTTGATTTTGACCGTCTTGTTGATCGGCGTTTTGTTGATCCTCGCCAGACTCACCGTCCTGCTGTTCAGACTCCTGTTGGTCTTGCTGAGACTGATCCTGCTGATTTTGGTCTTGTTGATTTTGCTGTTGCTGATCCTGTTGTTCCCTGAGCTTTTCAATAAGCGCTTTGTTTTCTTTCGCATCAGGAAAAGCCGGGCGTTTTTCCAGCGCTTTATCGTAGGCGGCAATAGCGGCATCTAATTCGCCGGCTCTGGCCAGCGCGTTGCCCTGATTGTAATAACCGTCGGCAGTATCAAGTTGAGCGTAAGTTTGTGCGGCACCGGCATAGTCGCCATCGCGATACTGAGCAGCCCCTCGCCAGGCAGGATCATCAAAGTTACTGCTTGCAGCTTCGTACTGAGCAGCATTGTAAGCTTCGAGCCCTTGTTGGTCGGCATTTAAGAAAGGCTTTTTCCACCAGGGTAATTCTGCTGCTGAACTGTCTGTGGCCTCTGCCTGAGGCTCTGCTTGGGTCTGTGCAGTGGCTGGCGGAGTGGGTAAAGTGAGGGTCACCGAAACTAACAAGGCAAATAGCAAACCACGCTTAAAAGCGAAAGCCGCAATGGGCAGTAATAACACCAGCAAATAGGGGCCGGCTTCACGCCATTCGTCACCCTGGTTGTTATTATCATTGTCTTGTGTTTCACGGTTGTCAAAGCGACCGGTTGCCGAAAGCTGGCGAATATCAGTATCATTCGGTGTTAACTCTGCAAAGGTGCCACCACCTTGTCGGCTAAGTTGCTGGAGCGCGCCGGCGTTGAGTCTGGGAACCACAATAGAGCCATTATTGCGTTTGAGCAGCTCGCCATTTAGTTGCTTAATGGGCGCACCTTCTTCGGTACCAACACCGAGAATATTCACCTTAAACGGCGTCTCGGAGAGAAAGTCACTCAGTTCTTTCATTTGCGAAATTTCTACCCCGTCGGTGATCCAGTAAAGCACACCATTTTGAAAGCCAGCATTGGTTAATAGTGTGGCAGCGAGGCGCAGTCCCTGAACCGGATCGCTGCCAGACACCGGCATAATTTCGGGGCTTAAACCCGGCAGCAGGGCATTTAAGGTATTGGCATCTTCGGTTAACGGGCTAATAACAAACGCGTCTCCGGCGTAAGCAACCAGCCCCATATCGCCTTCATCAATCAGGTTCACCAGGTCGATGGCTTTATACTTAGCCCGGGAAAGCCGGTCTGGAGAGATATCGGTTGCGCGCATTGATAGCGACATATCCATCACCAGTACATGACCGGTTTTAACCTGATAAACCGGTTGTGGAATACGCTCCCAGGTAGGCCCGGCCAGCGCTATAACGGCCAACAGCCAGGTTAAGGCTAAAAATGGCACAAATAACGAGGTGACGGATTGTTGCTTGCCAGTAATTAAATGCTGATACAGGTGGCCGGCAATGACGCCTTGCCAGCCTGTAGCTCTGGAGCGCCAGCGTTTAATCATCCAAACGGCTATCAGCAACGGGAGCAGAGCATAAAACCATTCCGGTCTTAAAAAGTGAAAGTCAGCGGGAAGAGACATCATTCGGCTGAAACCCTCATGGCAAATATCCGGCGCCAAAGTTGACTGAGCAACAGGCCAACGACCGGAAGAATACTTAATAGTAAAGCTAACGCCAGCGGATAATAGTACAGTGCCGTGAGAGGGCGCATTTTGCGTTCGTCACCGGCAATGGGTTGGAGCTGGTCGAGCATGGCATAAATTTGTTCCAGTTCGGCGGCATCCCGGGCGCGGAAATACTGTCCGCCGGTGGCTTTGGCGATATCCGTAAGCATGGTTTCATCGAGTTCCTGAGAAGGATTCACCTGACGGCTGCCAAAGAAACTGTTTACTGTCATCACATCTGCGCCTACACCTATGGTGTAAACCGTTACGCCGGCATCTACTGCAAGTTCCTTGGCCTGCTCGGGTGAAATATTGCCCGCTGTGTTTTGTCCATCAGTGAGCAATATCAGTACCCGGTTAGAGTCGGTTTTCAGCTCAAAACGTTTTACCCCTAAGCCGATGGCATCACCAATGGCGGTTTGTTCACCAACCAGGCCAATAACAGCCTCATCGAGTAAGGTGGCTACTGTTTCTCTGTCGTAGGTCAAAGGCGCCTGTAAATAAGCGGTATCGGCAAAAAGTATCAGGCCCAGACGATCACCCACCCGACGTTGAATAAAGTCATGCAGCACTGATTTGATCATGGTTAAGCGGTTAACCTGGCGACCATTTACCAGCATATCTTCAATTTTCATACTGCCGGAAAGGTCTACCGCCAGCATCATTTCCCGCCCTTCACTGGGAATACTGACTGGTTCACCCAGCCATTGGGGGCGAGCTGCTGCTATAACCAGGCAAAGCCAAATGACGGTAGCCAGCAAATGCAGCCCCAGTGTTGAGCTTTTCGAAGACTGGGTATCTGGCAAATTGTTTAGCAAGGTGGGAACCCGCAGTGCTACTTCGACACTTTGGGTTCGGCGGCTTAACAACCGGATAATCCAGGGCAGGGGGAATAGGCATAGCATCCACCACCAGGCAAACTCAAACATGGGCATTTACCTCCCCTGTAGTAAGGGGCTGTGGCGGCTGCTTTAACCTGGCGTGTTGCAACCAGGTACTCACGGCCTGATGAATATCATTTAACTGCTCATCCTTTAGCGATGTCGGCTGATAGGCGCTGTTGCATAAAAGCTCGAGCCCCGGTTTGGCTTTTTGTTGATGTTTGTCTGCCAGGCAGTTCAGTAACAGGCTCTGCCAGGCGGTGCCAAAAGCGGCGGCGGAATGCGTGGCGTCAAAATAATGCAGGGTGACCCGTTTGAGCAACTGATTGGCTTTGGCCGGATACTGTTCATTGGCCTCAAGGGTTTTATGCAAGGCGATGGCTTCGCGGCGAGCGCGATTAAACCTGATATGACGAACCAAGGCGTAAACCGCGTAGCACAGCAGTGCAACGGTAAGTAGCGCCAGTATCCACCATCCCCAGGCCAAAGGCCACCAGTCCACCCCTTGGGGAATATGAATATCTTTAAGCTGTGCTAACGGGTCCATTGAGATAACCTCCGCAAGCGTTCAAATTGTTCGGTCAGAGGCAAACCGGCATCAATGAAGTTTAACGCGGTTTTACACTGTTTTAGATGTGACTCCACTGCCTGCCAGCGAGCTTGCTGACTGGATGAATAGTGACTGGCCAGGCTGCGATCGCCCAGTAACCAGGTTTGCTGCTGAGCGCCGTTGGTTACGTTAACCGGCTGTAGCCGGTTAGTCACCGGGAGCTCTCTCTCCAGCGGATCGGTGATGGCCAGTGCGCTCACTTCACAGTGTCGGCTAATTTGCATTAAATGTTGCAGGGCTCGCTCTTCGAGCTGCAGGAAATCGCTGATCACGTACACCAGACTGCCGGGTTTAGCGAGGCGGCGCAAACGGGCCAGGGCGCTTTCCATATTAGTGTCTGGCTGTGACTGAGATTGATTGCGGGCATGGTTCTGACAGCGCATCAATTCGTGACAGATTGATAACACCGCGCGTTTTCGACTCAGCGGTTTGCATTCGGCATGCAGAAAATCTGAATATACCAAGGCACCGACTTTGTCGCCACGCTGTGCTGCCGCCCAGCTTAATAACGCTGTTAAATGCGCAGCCTGCACAGACTTTAATAACAACTGGGTACCAAACTGCATAGACGCAGTCATATCACACAAAATAAATACGGGGCGCTCGCGTTCTTCGCGATAAACCTTGGTGTGGGTTTTACCGGTACGGGCCGTTACCCGCCAGTCAATAGCACGGATATCGTCGCCGGGCTGATAATGCCGGGCTTCGTCGAACTCCATACCTCGCCCTTTATGTTTGGTGAGATAACTGCCTGCCAGACGCGCCTGCGGTGTGCGCCGCGGCGTTAAGTCCAGTAAGTTGGCAAACTGTCGGTATTGCAGTAGCTCTTTGACACCTAAATGAATGCCGTCTGACTGCAATCGGGCTAATAGTGATTGCGTAGTCATGATTTAAGGCACGGCCACCAGATTTAAAATTTTGTCCAGCACCTGATTACTGTTAACCCCCTCAGCTTCTGCCTGATAAGACAAAATGATGCGATGACGCAGGGCATTATGAAATACCGCCTGAATATCATCGGGTCCAACAAAGTCGCGACCGGCTAACCAGGCATGCGCCCGGGCGCAGCGGTCCAGCGCAATCGTTGCTCGCGGACTGGCGCCAAACTCTATCCACTCGGCCAGCTCCGGAGCATAGTTTTCCGGACGGCGGGTGGCCATAATCAATTGCACCAGATACGTCTCAAGAGCAGGGGCCATATGCAGTGCCAGCGCCGCTTTGCGTGCGGCAAATATATCGGCCTGACTCAGGCTTGGTGGCGTTGCAGAGGGGGCACTGAGCTCTTCATTACGGGTCAGTTGTAAGATCTGTAGTTCGGTGTCGGCATCCGGATAGTCAATTTCCAGATGCATTAAGAAACGGTCCAGTTGCGCTTCAGGGAGCGGATAGGTTCCCTCCTGCTCGAGCGGGTTCTGGGTTGCCATGACCAAAAACAACTCCGGCAGTTTATAGGTTTTGTTACCCACCGTGATCTGATGTTCAGCCATTGCCTCAAGCAAGGCGGATTGCACTTTGGCTGGCGCCCGGTTGATTTCATCGGCTAGTACCAGATTATGAAACAACGGACCTTGCTGAAAAACAAACTCGCCGGTTTCAGGGCGATAAATATCGGTGCCGGTTAAATCGGCTGGCAGCAAGTCCGGGGTAAACTGAACCCGGTGGAAATCGCCATCAATACCTTTTGCCAGCGCGTTAATCGCACGGGTTTTAGCCAGCCCTGGAGGGCCTTCAACCAGCAAATGGCCATCGGCAAGCAGGGCGATTAACATATTGAGCGTAAGTTGAGACTGACCAATAATCTGTGAATCGAGGTATGCGTGTAACTGTCTGAACTGCTCAGCTGCCATAAGAAAATCTTACCTTGTTTATGTTATTGAAAATGCAAAATAATGGGTAAAAAATGCGCGATGCCCGGTGGCCGGTACCGGCGCTGAACCGATATGACTTTTCAGGGTCAGAAAGGTTCCCGGTAAAATGGTCAGAACGCCATTTTTGCCTGTCCAATTGTTGTTATATCAACAATCTGTAATAGGGTCGCTTTATTTTGTTTCAAGAGATGTCAGTCCTCAAGTGAATAAATGTTGCAAAATATTCCGCTGCACATTTGCTATTTGTTTAATAGTTTGTAAAAATCTGCCCACTAACTACAGGTCTGACCACTTGATGGTCGCAAATAAAGGTTGAATTGAATGGCTAAACAACAATCAGTCACAACGCGCAATGGCGACAGAATCGCAATTGTTGCCGGCCTTAGAACGCCGTTTGCTAAAATGGCAACCTACTTTCACGGAGTGCCGGCGGTTGATTTAGGCAAGATGGTGGTAAACGAGTTGCTGGTTCGCAATGCTGTGGACCCCAAGCTGGTTGAACAGCTGGTGTATGGTCAGGTGGTTCAAATGCCCGAAGCGCCAAACATTGCCCGTGAAATTGTTCTGGGAACGGGTATGAACGTGCACACCGATGCCTACAGTGTTTCCCGGGCCTGTGCGACCAGTTTTCAGTCTACGGTAAACATTGCCGAGTCGATGATGGCGGGTAATATTGAAATAGGTGTAGCCGGTGGCGCTGACTCAACCTCTGTATCGCCTATTGGGGTATCAAAAAAACTGGGCAGAGCACTGGTTGATTTGCAGAAAACCAAAACATTGGGGCAAAAATGGGCCGTTCTCAAAAAACTGGGCCTGAAGGATTTATTGCCGGTTCCGCCAGCGGTTGCTGAATATTCGACGGGTCTATCGATGGGCCAGACCGCTGAACAAATGGCCAAGAGCCACGGAATTTCACGCCAGGCGCAGGATGAGCTGGCCCACCGTTCGCATAGCCTTGCGGCCGAAAGCTGGCAGGCTGGTAAGCTGGCTAATGAAGTCATGACAGCTTATGCCGAACCGTACAAAGGGGCATTAGAGCAAGACAATAACATTCGCTTTGATTCTAAAATTGAAGGTTACGCTAAGCTACGCCCGGTATTCGACAAAAAATATGGCTCGGTAACCGCAGCCAATGCCACTCCGTTGACTGACGGTGCGTCAGCCGTATTAATGATGACCGAAAGTAAAGCTAAAGCACTTGGTTACACTCCGCTTGGTTACATTAAGAGCTACGCGTTTGCCGCCATTGACGTTTGGGAAGATATGCTGATGGGGCCCTCCTACGCAACGCCAATGGCACTGGATAAAGCGGGGATGACGCTGGACGATCTAACTCTTATCGAAATGCACGAAGCCTTTGCTGCTCAAACGCTGGCAAATATTAAAATGTTCGCCAGTGATAAATTCGCACAGGAGAAACTGGGGCGCAGTAAAGCCACTGGTGAGATTGATATGGATAAGTTTAATGTGATGGGCAGTTCAATTGCTTATGGCCATCCATTTGCAGCCACCGGAACCCGTATGATCACCCAGATGCTTAACGAACTTAATCGCCGCGGCGGCGGAACAGGCCTGTTAACCGCCTGCGCAGCGGGTGGACTAGGTGCAGCAATGATTGTGGAGACAGCATAATGACAGAACAACCTCAAAGCGCCTTTACGCTGACGAAACAAGATAACGGTATTGCGATCCTGGCCATGGATGTGCCCGGTGAGTCGATGAATACACTTAAAGCCGCTTTCGGTGACGAAATGACGGTACTGTTGGATGATATTGAAAAGGACAGTAGCATTAAAGGAGTGGTGTTGGTCAGCGGCAAGGACAATTCCTTTGTGGCTGGAGCCGATATTACCATGCTTGATGCCTGTTCTACCGCTGATGAAGCCATGGCTCTGGCAAAAGGCGGGCAGGATATTTTCAATCGCATAGAAACTATGCGGGCCACATTTGTAGCTGCCATTCACGGGCCTGCGCTGGGCGGTGGTCTGGAACTGGCGATGGCCTGTCATTACCGGGTTTGTACCGACAGTCCGGCCACGCAACTGGGCCTGCCAGAAGTACAGCTCGGCCTGTTGCCTGGCAGTGGTGGTACACAACGTTTACCGAAACTGGCTGGCATTCAGCAAGCGATAAAAATGATGCTCACAGGCGCCTCCGTACGAGCCAAACAAGCCAAAAAATACGGCATTGTGGATGAAGTGGTACCTCGCTCTGTGCTGGTGGAAGTGGCTTCTCAATTTGCGACCAGGTCGAAACCATCACGCAAAGTTGAGCCCAAAGGTCTGGTGAATAAACTCCTTGAGGGAACCGGGCCGGGGCGCAATATTGTATTTAAGAAAGCCGGTGAGCAAACCCAGACTAAAACCCGCGGAAATTACCCGGCACCACAGCAAATTCTTGATGTGGTGGCAGTGGGGATTAACAAAGGTATTAAAGCGGGTCTGGAAGCTGAAGCCAGGGCCTTTGGCCAATTGGTGATGACACCAGAGTCGAAACAACTACGACAAATCTTCTTTGCCACCACCGCTATGAAAAAAGAGTCTGGTGTGGCGGATGTACCACCAGAGAAAGTTAACAAGGTGGGTGTGCTTGGTGGCGGCTTAATGGGCGGCGGTATTGCCTATGTTACAGCCACTAAGGCCGGTGTACCTGTACGCATTAAAGATATCCAGCCCGCTGGTATTGCCAATGCCATGAAGTACAGTTACGACCTGTTGAATAAAAAGGTCAAACGCCGCTTTATGCGCAAGTCTGAAATGCAAAAACAGCTGGCATTGTTAACCGGTACACTGGATTACTCTGGCTTGCAGGACGCGGATATTATGGTTGAAGCCGTGTTTGAAGATGTTGGACTGAAGCGCAAAATGGTGGCAGATGTGGAGCAGGCTTGTAAAGCCGAAACCATTTTTGCTTCTAATACGTCTTCCATTCCTATTGGCGATATTGCGGCCGAAGCGGCGCGTCCGGAAAATGTGATTGGTCTGCATTATTTCTCGCCGGTAGACAAAATGCCGCTGGCAGAGGTGATTGCTCATGAGAAAACCTCTGACCAGACGATTTCAACTACCGTGGAGTTTGCCAAAAAACAAGGTAAAACGCCTGTGGTGGTGAAGGATGGCGCAGGGTTTTATGTGAACCGAATTCTGGCACCTTATATGAACGAGGCGGCCAGTCTTATTCTGGCTGGTGAGCCCATCGATCACATTGATAAGGCGCTGCTGAACTTTGGCTTTCCGGTAGGGCCGGTTAAACTGCTAGACGAAGTAGGCATAGACGTAGGTACTAAAATTATTCCTGTTCTTATGGATGCTTTTGGAGAGCGTTTTACCGCGCCTTCAGCGTTCGATAAGGTGTTGGCTGATGACCGCAAAGGGAAAAAGAATAAAAAAGGGTTTTACGATTACAGCGGTAAGAAACCAGGCAAAGCAGTGGACGAAAGTATTTATCCATTGCTTGGTGTGTCACCGTCTAAAAGTCGCAGCGAATCTGAAATTTCTGAACGTTGCGTGCTGATGATGCTTAATGAAGCTGCCCGTTGCCTTGATGAGGGCGTTATCCGCTGCGCTCGCGACGGCGACATAGGGGCTATCTTTGGAATTGGCTTCCCGCCATTCCTTGGCGGACCTTTCCGCTATATGGACCAGCTCGGTATAAGCAAAGTAGTAGAACGCCTTAATTATTATGCAGA
>NZ_CAJXQY010000052.1 GCF_913058315.1 uncultured Alteromonas sp.
TGTCATTCCTGTTTTATACATATTACTGAAATGACACAGATTTCTAAACACTACCTCAGTAGGTGAAAAGCGAGAACCTGATCAGCAAATCAAGTCGTCCTCGGCGCGAACTGGGCTACAAACGTGAGAGCTGAACTGTTTCGCGCGATTTTGCCTGCTTTTTACATTACTCCCACTTTGTCCACATACCGTCGTATTTGGGGCATACCGTAGGATGAAACGTTATAGCTTTTTTTGTTACTGGCTTTGCTTTGCCTGGCGGCGTTTTTCTTTACGTAGTTGCCAGGCTTTGCGAACCGAGAAGCGCCATAACCAGTTCAGCGTATAGTATCCGGTTAAACCAAATACCACCGAACAGATCCCACAGCCCAGTAAAAATGCCGGTCCGATAGTGGATAATGAGTTCATCACCCATTCCCAGGTGGGTTCAAAGTGGAAGGCTTCAGACTTGGTCCCAAGGACAGTAGAGCCAATCAGATAAGCCCCATAAAATATGGGAGGCATGGTGAAGGGGTTGGTTATCCAAACGGTAGCAATGGAAAGTGGCAAATTTACCCGACAGGGAATAGCGGTTGCCGCAGACAGCCACATTTGAAAGGGCACCGGCCAAAATGCGAAAAACAGTCCTATACCAAATGCCCCGGAGGCAGATTTACGATTCAGGTGCCATAAATTGGGCTCATGCAGAATGCTGCCAAAGATTTTTAACGCCCGATTTTGTTTTATCGAATGCGGATCGGGTAAGTAACGTTTTATAAACTTCTTCGGCATATCTCTAACAATCTTTTCTCTAAACAGAGTCACTGGTGAACGGAAGCATTTTACCTACGGCTGCGACAGCATTTTGTGGCGCAGTGATTTCAGCCCGATGGTGGCCGGTACTGCCTAACATCGGCTGGCAGTTCTGGCTGGCTGTTTTTGCATTAATGACCACAGTGATCGTCAGCGTAGTGCATTGTAACGCAAAACGATTACAAAAACCGTTATGCTTTTTTTGCGCGGCGATCATTGGTACAAGTGCCGGTCTTTCTGTGGCATCGAGTTTAGGGCAATCATACCTGATGTGGCAACAGCATGGCGGCGAAATTCAACAAGATGTCATAATTGAGGGACGAATTGTCGGTTATCAGCGTTATGGCGACTATGATCGGATGCTCCTGACTGCGGTAACGGTCGATCAGGAGGTCTGGGATCCTGTGTGGGCTGTGCAATTAAACTATTATCGGCCGCTTGCTGTGTTTGGTACCGGCCAACGAATACAGGCCAGAGCAAAAATTAAACCGGCCAGGGCCAGTGCAAATCCGGCGGGATTTGATATGCAGCGTTGGTATGTAAGCCAGCGTATCGTAAAAACCGGTTACGTTCGGGATCAGGCCATAGCATTGGTTGAGCCTGACACTTCTGTCCGTGGGATTCTAAAAGCCCGCATCATCGCTTTGCAGCTACCCGGAGAAAAATGGTTACGGGCGCTGCTGTTTGGCGAACGTGAGGGCTTTTCCGATAAGGACTGGCAACTGTTACAACAAACGGGCACCGCCCATCTGTTTGCTATCTCAGGCCTGCATTTAATGATTGTGGCAGGTGCAGTATTGATTGTTGCAAGAGGCTGTGCGGCTTTCGCGGCCTGGTTGTCGCTACCGTTACCGGCGAACTTAGTGTTAGCCCTGTCTCTTTTGTTGCTTGGCACCGGCGGCTTCTATGCCTATCTGGCCAACTGGCAAATAGCGGTAATGCGGGCTTATTGCTCGCTGCTGATAGTGGCTGTCGTGTATCTTTTTCAGCGTCGATTATCACGGCTTACAGTGGTGTTGCTGACCCTAACGGTCAGTATAGTCCTGGCCCCCATGTCGGTTTATGGCGCTGCCCTGTATCTCAGTATTAGCGCGGTTGCCATTATTGTCTGGTTTCATTGGTGGTGGAACAGGTCAGCTCGTCAGTTTAATGCCTTTCTTGCGGTAGTGTTGTTACAGGTAATGCTTAGTGTCTTAATGGGTCCTCTGGTCGGGGCATTACTTGGTCAGGCGAGCCTGATTTCACCGCTGATGAATTTACTGATTGTGCCTGTGATG
This sequence comes from uncultured Alteromonas sp., assembly GCF_913058315.1. GTDB lineage: Bacteria > Pseudomonadota > Gammaproteobacteria > Enterobacterales > Alteromonadaceae > Alteromonas. Next base: position 2,070 of record NZ_CAJXQY010000052.1, read on the forward strand.
TCGTTGCTGGTGATCCCGCTATGTCTGGTGGGGCTATTCCTGCTCATTCTTTTTCCTGCAGATATGTGGCTGACAACGGCGCTGCTGTCCAGCTGTGGAACAGTCATTGAGTGGCTGATGCAACAACTTCAGCTTATTGCCGGTTACATTGGAGACTATTCATCAGTTACGGTGTCTACAGGGGGTCTGCTGGCTGGCGTAACGCTGGCCATAGTGCTGGTTCTGCTACCGCCTTTTAAGGGGCGTCTTTGTCTGTTGGCAGTCCTTTTTATCAGCTGCTCAATGACGTATTTTCGCCCATCATCGTCGACTTCGTGGCAGGTGCATTTTTTCGATGTGGGGCAGGGTAACGCTACCCTTATCAGTCATCATGGTAAGGCCGTTTTAATTGATACCGGCGCTTCGTTTTCTTCCGGTTTTAATTTCGTTGAGGCCGTAATTCAGCCCTTTTTAAACGCGGGCCGCCTTGAGCTGGTAAAAGTCGTTGTCAGTCACTTTGATAACGACCATGCGGGCGGGCTAAATTATATTCATGCTGAGTATCCTCTGCTCCCTATTCTTACTCCCCGGGATTACTGTGTAAAAGGCGCTACCTGGCAGTTTCAGACACTGCAACTACAAGCTTTATGGCCCGCGCCCGAAGTTAGTAATACTTTGTCTGATAACAATGGGTCCTGCGTGTTAAAAATTTCCGACGGCCATTACAGCGTGTTATTGCCTGGAGACATTGAGCAAATGGCAGAGCAGGCCTTACTTAATCTGCCTGAAGCGTCTTCTCAGCTCGCTTCGACGATTTTAGTGGCGCCCCATCATGGCAGTAAAACCTCATCATCTACTGCCTTTATCGAACAGGTAAAGCCGCAATTTGTGGTGTTTTCTCAGGGCTGGCTTAATCGTTGGGGATTCCCCCATGAGACAGTCACTCGGCGCTACGACAGCGCCGGTAGCCAGTCATTGTTGATCAGTCAGAGCGGTTATTTACGGTTTGAAATCAGCCCCGGCGGCGTAAACTATGTAGCCTATCGATTGAGCAAAGATAGCGCCTGGTACCATAAAACGTTTGTAAACGATTAAACTGCCCATAAATAAAAGCGAATTGGATAAATCGGTTTCGCCAACACAAGCCGATAATTTTGGTGTGTCATGGGTATAGCAGGTACAATGGCGCCGTTTTTGATAGTAAACAGTGAACTATGCAACAGAATGACGATCAAGCTCTGCCGGTAAAACGGTTTTTTAGCTACCTGAAAGCCTACAAATTTGCCTTTATTATGGCCTTTATCGGCATGGTGGGTTACTCGGCTCTCGACACCTTTGTGATCTCACAGGTTCAGCCCGTGATTGACCGTTCCCTGAATAATCAGGATTACGGGTATTTGCGCATGGCTGCTTACCTGGTGGTGCCGGTCTTTATTCTGCGTGGCATTTTTAACTTTATGGGCAGTTACGCACTGAGCTGGATTGGCGCTCAGGTGGTGATGACTATGCGTCAGCAACTGTTTAGTAAATATATTCATTTGCCGGTGGGCTTCCACGATCAGCAAGCCAAAGGAAACCTGATTTCAAAGGTGATTTATGACACCGATCAGGTGGCCCGGGCGGCAGGTAAATCACTGGCAATCCTGGTGCGAGAAGGGGCGCTGGTTATTGGTATTTTGGCCTGGATGTTTTATCTGTCCTGGCAGCTATCGCTGGTGTTTTTGTTTGTTGGCCCGGTTGTGGCGGTGATTGTTACATTCGTTACCAAACGTTTTCGCACGGTCAGTCGTAATATCCAGAAATCCATGGGCAACCTTACCAGTGCGGTAGAGCAGGTAGTTAAAGGCCACAAAGTGGTACTGATGTTTGGTGGTCAGCAGAAAGAGCAGGATCGCTTTGCCAAAAAGAATAACACCAATCGACAGCAAACCATGAAACTGGCCGTTACGCAGACGCTCAGCGTTTCAAGTATTCAGGTAATCGCTTCTGTTGCCCTGGCTGTCGTGCTCTATATCGCCAGCACGCCAGGCATGCTGGCTGAATTAACCGCCGGGACTTTTGTCACTATTGTATTTTACATGGTGATGCTGCTGAAACCTTTAAAACAGCTGACTACGGTGAATAGCGAATTTCAAAAAGGCATGGCCGCCTGTCAGAGCATTTTTGCTGTATTGGATGAAGACATCGAGAAAGACTCCGGCGTGCTGAATGCAGATAAAATCAACGGCGACATCCGGTTTAACGATGTCACCTTCACCTATCCGGGGAAGCATAATCCCGCCATAAACAGCATGAACCTTGTGGCGCCTGCCGGCACCAGTATTGCGCTGGTGGGCCGTTCTGGTAGCGGCAAGTCAACTATGTCGAACTTACTCACCCGGTTCTATTTGCCAGAGCACGGGCACATTACGCTGGATAACACTGATATCAACGAATTTAAGCTTACCGAGCTTAGAAAAAATATCGCCCTGGTATCCCAGCAGGTAACCTTGTTCAACGATACCATCGCCAACAATATTGCGTATGGCGTGGCCGAAAACGTTTCCCGGGAGGCCATTGAAAAGGCGGCCAAACTGGCTCATGTAATGGAATTTGCCGATCTCCTTGAAGACGGTCTGGATACCATGATTGGTGAGGATGGCTCTGCGCTGTCTGGCGGACAGCGTCAGCGCGTGGCCATCGCCAGAGCATTGCTGCTGGATGCGCCGGTGTTAATTCTCGATGAAGCAACCTCGGCGCTGGATACTGAATCGGAGCGTATGATTCAGGACGCCCTGGTGACGCTACAGCAGGATCGCACCAGTATTATTATTGCCCACCGGTTATCCACTATTGAAAATGCCGATCAGATCCTGGTGATCGACCAGGGGAGAATTATCGAACAGGGCAAGCATCAGGACCTACTCAACAAGGGCGGTGCTTATGCACAGTTACACGCGCTGCAATTTGGAGAGTAGTGATGTCAGCGCTTAACCGCATGTGGTACGAAGGGCGCTGGTATCAATGGTTGTTGTTACCCCTTACGGCGCTGTTTTTTTTGTTATCAGCATTACGACGACAACTGTTCCGGCTGGGCCTTAAAAAGACCGTGGTACTGCCGGTGCCGGTTATCGTGGTGGGGAATCTATCCGTGGGCGGTAATGGCAAAACACCATTGGTTGTGGCGCTGTGCGAGAGGCTTCAGCGAGCCGGCTATAAAGTCGGTGTGGTAAGCCGGGGTTATGGCGCTCAGACCAGCGAATTTCCTCATCAGGTTAGCGTAAATGATTCAGCCCCCCTGGTTGGCGACGAACCTTTATTGATTGCCCGGCGCACTGGGGTACCAGTGGTTATTGATCCCAACCGCCCCCGGGCAGCACAGCAACTGGTAGAACAAGGCTGTACAGTGCTCATCAGTGACGATGGCTTACAGCATTATGCACTGGGCCGGGATGTGGAATGTGTGGTGGCTGACCGGCGCTTGTTTGGTAATCAGCAATTGTTGCCTATGGGACCGCTGCGCGAAGGGCTATGGCGTCTTAATACCATTGATTTCTTAATTTTAAATCAGCCTGGCGAGGCAGTTGAGTTACCTGAGATCAGCAACTTGCCAACACCGTTTCAAATGTCTTTGCAGCCCGGCAAACTGATTAATGTGCTGCAGCCCGGGTTACAGCGGGACCTTGTGGAGCTGGAACAGGAAACACAGATAACCGCCATGGCGGGGATTGGCGATCCCAGTCGCTTCTTTAATCAGTTAAAAGAGATGGGCGTGAGGCTTGATCATTGTCTTGCGCTGGCCGATCATCATGCTATCGGTCAACAGGATATTCCGTCTGGTTGTGTGATCATGACCGAAAAAGACGCAGTAAAGGCGGTGGCGCACGCCCATGATAACTGTTGGTATCAGCCGGTGGATGCGGTGCTGGCGGAAGATTTTTATACTCAGCTCATTCAGCGTCTTGCACGTTGAAAAAATATAACAAAGGAAACACCATGGCATTTGATAAAAAGCTGCTGGAAATAATAGCCTGCCCTGTGTGCAAAGGAAAATTGATGTACACACAGAGCAATAATGAGCCCGGCCTGGTGTGTCGTTATGACCGCCTGGTTTACCCGATTAGCGATGGCATTCCGGTATTGCTGGAAGAGAAGGCCACGGCGATTTCGCTGGAAGCCCTCGAAGCATTGAAAAAAGGATAATCTTGCTCATGGATTTTACGGTTGTCATTCCCGCCCGCTATCAGTCCAGCCGCTTCCCCGGCAAACCGCTGGCGAATATTCAGGGTAAGCCCATGGTGCAGCATGTGGTTGACAGAGCCAATGAAGCAGGGGCCAGCAAGGTTATTGTGGCCACCGATGATGAACGCATTGCCAGTGTTGCCGAGCAGTTTGCTACCGTGGTGATGACTGCAACCACGCATACATCCGGCACCGAACGTATTGCTGAAGTGATCCAGAGCCAGAAGATTGCCGATGACACCATTATTGTGAATGTGCAGGGCGACGAGCCTTTTGTACCGGCCGATAATATCCGTCAGGTGGCGGCTAATCTGGCTGCTAACCCTGCTATGCAAATGGCTACATTGTGTACCCGAATTAGCCACGAAGACGATGTATTTAATCCTAACATTGTCAAAGTGGTCTTTTCAGCAACCGGCAAAGCCCTCTATTTTTCCCGTTCGGTGCTTCCTTTTGCTCGGGATACGATGATGCAAGCCCCGGTGAGTGCCGATCCTGGCTTATATTATCGCCATATCGGTTTATATGCCTATCGGGCCAGTTACGTTAACCAGTACGTCAGCTATGAACCTTCAGCGTTGGAACAAATTGAGTCCCTCGAACAGCTCAGAGCCTTGTGGTATGACGATGCGATTCATATTGAAGAGGCGCTCAGTGAGCCTCCGGTGGGTATTGATACGCCGGATGATTTGACTACCTTACTGGCCAGTTTGTCTGCCAGGCCTGAAGGTCTCTAGTCTGCACAATGAATTAAGGAGTTAACATGAATGTAGTGATTACCGGCGCTAACCGAGGCATTGGTCTGGCTCTGGTTAAGCAGTATCTTGATGCTGGCCATACCGTTTATGCCCTGTGCCGCAACAGCTCTGATGCGCTGAACGCAACCGGCGCTGAAGTGATCAGCGGTGTGGACGTTGGCGCACCGGAGAGTCTTCCTATGGCATTAGCCACTCTGGACGACATCGCCATTGATATTCTGATCAATAATGCCGGGGTACTGGCCAATGAAGCCATAACCGACTGGCAGCCCAATACCATCGATTATCAGTTTCGGGTAAATGCTATGGGGCCTTTGTTGGTAACTCAGTGCCTGTTAAAACAGCTTTCAACAGGCAGTAAAGTGGCACTAATCACCAGCCGAATGGGCTCTATGGCAGATAACGGTTCTGGTGGTTATTACGGTTACCGTATGAGTAAAGCGGCATTGAATGCGGCCGGTGTTTCGCTGGCAAATGACTTAAAAGCAGACGGAATTGCAGTCGGCTTATTTCATCCCGGCTTTGTGCAAACCGAGATGGTAGGCGGCAACGGTGATGTGGATGCCGATACAGCGGCAGCCAGTCTGGTTGCCCGAATCGGTGAGCTAACCACGGCTAATGCCGGGCGATTTATTCATGCCAAAGGGGATGTGTTACCCTGGTAAGCGGGAAGCCGGGGCGGATTATTCCGCCGCCTCGTCATCCGATTCGTCCTGTTCCTCAGACAACACTGCCCACATATCATGCTCATCGGTATGAATCACCTCAGCCCAAACATGTTCACCGGGTTGCAAGTCATAAACGCCGTTCAAATGTATAACGCCATCCACTTCAGGCGCATCAGCATAGCATCGACCCACTGCCCCTTCGGCATCGACAGAATCAATAACCACCTGGTATTCCTGACCAATGCGCTGTTTAAGACGCGCCGCACTGATTTCTCCCTGAACCGCCATAAAGCGGGCCAGACGTTCTTGTTTAACGTCTTCATCCACCGGCTCGGGCAGGTCGTTGGCCACCGCCCCTTCAACCGGCGAGTAAGCAAAACAACCCACCCGGTCGAGTTGTGCTTCCCGCATAAAGTCGAGTAATTCCTCAAATTCTTCTTCCGTTTCGCCGGGAAAGCCAACGATAAACGTAGAGCGAATAATCAGTTGCGGGCAGGCTTCACGCCACTGCTTAATACGTTCAAGAGTGCGTTCTGAACTGCCCGGACGCTTCATTAATTTCAGGATGCGCTTGTTGGCATGTTGAAAAGGAATATCCAGATACGGCAGGATCTTACCTTCGTTCATCAGCGGAATAAGATTGTCTACATGAGGGTAGGGGTAGACATAATGCAGCCTTACCCACATGCCCATTTCGCCGAGCTTTTCACATAATTGTTGCAGGTGAGTTTTCACCGGCATACCGTTCCAGAACCCTGTGCGATGCTTAACATCCACACCGTAGGCACTGGTATCCTGAGAGATCACCAGTAATTCGTTAACGCCGGCATTTTTTAACCGTTGCGCCTCATCGAGAATTTCGCCAATGGGTCGACTCACTAAATCGCCACGCATAGAAGGAATAATACAGAAGGTACAGCGATGGTTGCAGCCTTCGGATATTTTCAGGTAGGCAAAATGACGGGGCGTTAACTTAATACCGTGATCGGGAATAAGATGTTCAAATGGATTATGCTGCGGTTTGGGCAGGTGATCATGAACCTGATTAACCACTTCCTCGTAGGCATGAGGGCCGGTTATCGCCAACACATTAGGGTGTACTTCACGAATTTCATTTTCTTTGATACCCAGACACCCGGTAACAATCACTTTACCGTTTTCCGCTAGGGCCTCGCCAATGGTATCCAAAGACTCCTGTACCGCCGCGTCGATAAAACCACAGGTGTTAACAATCACCAAAGCAGCATCGTTATAAGTGGGTACCACTTCGTATCCCTCAGTGCGCAACTGAGTAAGAATTCGTTCTGAATCCACCAGGTTTTTGGGGCAGCCGAGGCTCACAAAACCGATTTTTGCCGGCGCTGTTTCAGAGCCGGTATTCATCTGTGATTGCTGCTTTAACACCGCTTTAGGTCCTTCCAGTGTGGTGGTTTGTTTCGGGTCAAATTTTTCAACGGTCATAGTGAACTCTGATGGTTAGCGACGGCGATTTCAAAAGGGCGCAGATTATACCCAAAAAGAATGTTGAATTCATCCAGCTGTGAGGATCTTTCTGAGGCTTTAACGGTTACACGCTAAACCAGCATAGCCATAGGGGGCCGGGTACTTTGGCTGCTAACAGAGGTAAAGGTATTGCCGATCGCTACTGACCGGTAATATTCATTCTGGGCCTGCTACTGGCTGTGATAAACTGCTGCAAATACCGGCCCCGATTTTTATTTAAGTCATCAGGCCACTATTTGCTTCTTCAGCAGAGGACCGGTAGTTACCCAATAGTGGTTTTAATCAGCAGCAAAAAGATGTTTTATGATCCCTTTACCCTTAAAGCACTATGATGAAGCAGGTACAGTGTTACCGCCGAAATGGTTGTACTGGATGCTGGCGTTAGCATGTCGCGATCTGTTACTGGTTTCGGCGTTTACTGCCATCCCCGCAGAGTCTGACAGGCTTTATCGTATTTTCTTTCCGCACAGTGACGTATTGTGGTTGCAAATCGTGGTGACTTTGCCATTTCTGCTGGCGCTCATAGTGATGAGTTTCAGAGAGCATCTATGGAAGCGGGGGTATACACGGTGGCGTTTAACCATTAAACCGCTGTGTAGCCTTGGTTGCGCGGGGCAGCTACTGTTGATTGGCAGTTTTTTGGGGCGTGCCGGATGGCAGTTTAATGGGTACCTTGGGGCGGTGGCGTTACTGTTGATAGCGTTTATCTATATGGTAAACCGCAGTAACCACCTGGCGATAATGCTGCATGACTGGCGTCAACCGCCAGACAAAGACGCAGAAACGGCGTAACCTACTGGGTGTTGTTGGCCAGCGCTTGATCGAAATAGGCTTTCACACTTACCTGACTGTCATTGACCAATCGCTCATAACAAATGCCGGCAAAGGCGTATGAGTATTCGCCGACATCCAGCACTACGTAGGGCGCTGATTTGTCGCTCTCGTCATAACGCCAGGTGCCACCTATGAGACTGCGCATGACCTCACCGATGTAAGCACCATAGATATTGCACAGTGTGAATACCGCATTGTCTTCTAAAGCCTGGTCTTTGAAGCGGTCGATAAAGGCCAGTATCAGGCTGTCAATCAGCTCAATACTGTCTGCGCTATAGTCTAACTCAATGTTAAACATGTCCCGACTGGTACCTACAGCGTCTTTCGCGCTGTCTGCCATCAGTTTTTCTAATTCGTGTTGTTGCATAATGGCTCTCCTTTTTTATACCAATCCGCATAGGAGTTTACTCTCTCAGCCTGCCAGCCGTGTCCAAAGGGAGTGGCCAAAACGCCTTATATCTGTCTTGATTGCTCTGGACATAAATTTCCTATGTCTCAGATTTAAGTCGTTTTGTTCCGCTCTGAGAGGGCAATCTCCTATGCGAATTGGTATCATTGTGCGCGAGCCCGCGTGAAATGTCGAGCTGTGTTGAGGTTAAATACCGGCTAACTTATTGATTAGTCGCGCAGCAGCGAACATACCAAAGGACGCGGTAACCATCACTGACGCGCCAAAGCCTGAAGTACAATCCAGTCGCGTACTGCCATCGGTGAGTGATTTATTATGGCAAACCGAGCCGTCCGGCTGAGGGTAGCGAAGTTGTTCAGTGGAATAAATACACTCTATTCCAAACCGTCGTTTCGGGTTCTTACTAAACCCGTAATTCCGGCGCAATTCGTTGCGCAGTTTTGCCGCCAGCGGATCCTGAATAGTTCTGGCCAGATCGGCACAGGTTATCTGGGTCGGGTCTATCTGACCACCTGCGCCGCCAACGGTGACGACAGGGAGTTTATTGCGCTTACAATAGTACAGAATACTCGCCTTGGCTTTTATAGAATCGGTGGCCTCAATGACGCCATCGTAGTCTCCTGTAAGGTGTTCCATCACGGTATCCGGCGTGACAAAATCCTCGATAACATTCACTTTGCACGCCGGATTGATTTGACTGATACGCTCTGCCATTACTGCAACCTTGGCCTGGCCAACGGTATCATTGAGGGCATGGATCTGACGGTTGGTATTGGTAACGCAAATATCGTCCAGGTCTATCAGCGTAATTTGACCCACGCCGGTTCTTGCCAGCGCCTCAGCACTCCACGAGCCAACGCCGCCAATACCAATAACGGCAATGTGCAGCCCGGCAATGTGCGAGGTTTGCTGCTCGCCATACAATCGGGCAACACCGCCAAAACGTTGTGAATCAAACATTTCAGACCCTTTTTTTGGTTGATGTTAATAATGGGACGGGTACTATCGGGGTGAGTTTAGCATTTTTCAATAGAATCCCCATGTCTGAATATGATTTTGCCATTGTTGGAGCCGGTATCATTGGTGCAGCCGTGGCGTATAAACTGAGCCAGCGCCAACCCGGCGCACGTATACTGGTGTTCGACAAAGAAGCCTACTGTGCCCGTCATCAGACCGGGCGTAATTCAGGCGTGATTCACGCCGGCGTCTATTATGAGCCTGGTAGTTACAAGGCACGCTTTTGTCGGCAGGGGCTGGAACACACTTTTGAGTTGTGCGAACAGTTTGATTTACCCCATGAACGGTGCGGAAAACTGATTGTAGCCACCGGTCAACATGAACTGTCGGCACTCGATGCGTTATTTGAGCGATGCCAACAAAATGCGCTTAACCCGCAACGGTTAACCGCAGCTGAAATACAACGCCGTGAACCTGCAATTAATGCGGTAGGCGGCTTCTTTGTGAAGCAAACAGGCATTACCGATTATAAAGCTATTACCCAGTGTTTATTGCAGCAGGCGCAACATCATGGACGCTGCCAGATCCACTATCAGCACTCGCTTAAGACTATAAATGAATTACCTGACGGTACCTTGTTGCGGTTCAGCCATCCTCAGGGTGAAAGCGAGGTAAAAGCCGCTAAGCTCATTAATTGTGCCGGGATTTACGCCGATGAACTGATCCGCCGGCAGGGCCTTAAGTGTGACTTCAGAATGTTGCCGTTTAAAGGGGAATATTACCGCTTAAACAGCCACTATAATGATATCACCCAACACTTAATTTATCCGGTGCCGGATCCCGCCATGCCGTTTTTAGGCGTGCATTTGACCCGGATGATCGGCGGATATACCACCGTTGGACCCAACGCGGTTCTGACCACCGGGCGCGAAGCCTACAACCGTTTATTGAGTACTGATGCTGAATGGTTGCACCTTTTTGCTCACGGTGATGTGTGGAAGTTACTATGGCGCTATAAAAAAGCGGCAGTTAAAGAACTCTATTCTTCATTATCGAAATCACACTACGCCAGGCTGGTGAGTCGTTATTGCCCCGGCATCACAGCGGCCGACTTTTTACCTTATCGCGCCGGTATTCGTGCCCAGGCCGTCGATAGAAACGGCTTGCTTGTGCATGATTTTAAGTTTGTTGAATCTGCCCATGCGTTACACGTTGGCAATGCGCCGTCGCCGGCGGCAACCAGCGCACTTCCCATTGCTGATGAGATAATTAACCGACTGTTCTAAAACATAGAACAATCAATCCAAATGTTCCGTTAAGCCGTTTAGACAGATGTGTGTTCCACTTAGCGCGTCAAATTTTATTTTAAACGGGAGAGCATCATGGGCTTGTTAATAGACGGCAAATGGCACGATAAATGGTATGACACTGATAAGAGCGGTGGGCGTTTTCAGCGTCAGGATTCATTGTTCCGAAATACCATCGATGAAGACGGTGAATTTAAGGCCGAGAGTGGTCGCTATCATTTATATGTATCGCTGGCTTGTCCGTGGGCGCACCGGGCGCTTATCATGCGAGAGCTTAAATCGCTGAATTCACATATTGGTGTCTCAGTCGTCAACCCTGAAATGCTCGATAAAGGCTGGAGCTTTTTACCCCATAAGGGCAGTACCGGTGACACACTGTATGGTCATCAGTATATGTATGAGATCTATTTGCGCCAGCAATCTGATATAACCACCCGCGTAACGGTGCCGGTTCTGTGGGATAAAAAAACCGAAAAAATTGTTAACAATGAGTCGGCTGAAATCATCCGTATTCTCAATCAGCGCTTTAATGCTATTACCGGCAACCACAGCGACTTTTATCCTGAAGCATTACAGCCAGAGATTGATGCGGTAAACGAATGGGTTTATAACGATATTAATAATGGTGTCTACAAAGCGGGCTTTGCCACCGAACAGAAGGTGTATGAAGAAGCGGTTAATGCGCTATTTGCTGCACTCGACCGGGTTGAAGCACGTCTTGAGAAACAGCCTTTTCTGATTGGCAGCACGCTCACAGAGGCCGACATTCGATTGTTTACCACTTTAGTGCGGTTTGACGCCGTGTACCACGGCCATTTTAAGTGTAATCGTAAACAAATCCGTGATTACCCGGCAATGTTTAATTACATGAAGCGTATTTATCGAATGCCAGGCGTTGCGGATACCACCAACATTGACCATATAAAGCGCCATTATTATTACAGTCATACAATGATTAACCCCACACAGGTGGTTCCCGCAGGACCCGATCTGTCTTTATGGAAGTAACCGGATAATGACAAACCGAACAATTAAACAACTCGTTAGTGGGATGCCGACTCAGGATGGTGCAGGTGTCAGTCTAACTCGAATAATCGGCCAGCGGGTGTTGCCTAATCTTGATCCGTTCCTGATGCTCGACTTCTTTGGTTCTGATAAGCCGGATGAATACATTGCCGGTTTTCCACCGCATCCTCACCGCGGCTTTCAAACCGTGACGTACATGCTCAAGGGCAGAATGCGGCATCGCGACTCGGTAGGTAATGAAGGTATTATCGAAGACGGTGGAATACAGTGGATGAACACCGGTAAAGGCATTATTCATGAAGAAATGCCCCAACAAACGGATGGCTTGCTGAAAGGCTTTCAGCTGTGGGTGAATCTGCCTGCCAAAGATAAGTTGTCTGAACCGGGTTATCAGGATATTCAGCCTGACGAGGTAACAACCGTGACTGTAGGGCAGGGCATAACCGCTAAAGTACTGGCAGGTGAATTAAATGGTGTCAGCGGGCCGGTCAACACGGCCAGAGTAAAGCCTTTATTTGTTGATCTGCACTGGCAGGCAAACGGGATGGCCACTGTACCGGTACCGGCCGGCCACAGTGCGTTTATTTACTGCTATGAAGGGGCCTTACAAGTCAGCAACGAAACTGTTGCAGGTGGCAAGCTGGCGGTGCTGAATGACGGCGATGAAGTCGAATTAGCAACCGGTGAAAGCGGCAAAGCCATTCTGGTTGCCGCGGCGCCTATTGGCGAGCCGGTTGTTCAGTATGGGCCTTTTGTGATGAATACCCAGGCGGAAATTCATCAGGCCATTTCGGATTACCAGCAAGGTAAACTCACCGACTGAAATATGACAAACCTGTTAAAAACTGACGGGAAAATGACCATTTCCCCGTCGACTTGTCGGTCCTGATGATTTATTTCGATAAATTACACTGTGAATGTTGATTGCCCTGCAGTCCTTGATTAACATGGATTAAGGAATAAATAAGGGAATAAACAAGTAAACACTGCTTGTTAGTCGCGCCCGTAATCAACAGGAACCAAAATGAAACCAGTCGTATTAGCCGGTGGCTCTGGCAGCCGTTTATGGCCAAAATCCCGAGCAGCCTTGCCTAAGCAGTTTCTCGCTTTAACTTCTGATCAAACCATGTTGCAGGAAACGCTGCAGCGCCTTGACGGCAGCAGTGCCGCACACCCCATTGTCATTTGTAACGACGCGCACCGCTTTTTAGTGGCAGAGCAGTTACGTCAAATGGGCGGCGAACATGGCGGTATCATTCTTGAGCCTGTTGGCCGTAACACAGCCCCCGCTATCGCACTGGCCGCGCTGCATGCGCTTCAAACCGATGACGATCCGGTATTGTTGGTGCTGGCCGCCGATCACCTGATTAAAGATTCTGCCGGCTTCCAGGCCGCTGTCGCTAAAGCTAATGAACTGGCGATGGAGGGTAACCTGGTGACTTTCGGTATTGTGCCGGATCAGGCGCACACCGGATATGGTTACATTAAAGGCGGTGAAGCCATTGGTGTAGGCATGAAGGTAGATGAATTTGTTGAAAAGCCTGATCTGGCTACTGCGCAACAGTATGTAGACTCCGGAAACTATTTCTGGAATAGCGGCATGTTTATGTTTAAAGCCAGCGTGTATTTAGACGAACTGAAAAAGCATGCACCAGAAATGTACTCTATTTGTGAGCAGGCTATTGCATCAGAAAGCAAAGATTTAGATTTTATCCGCATCGATCCGGATATTTTTGCTACCTGTCCGGACGACTCCATTGATTACGCTGTAATGGAAAAAACCGCACTGGCTGCCATGGTACCGCTGGATGCCGGCTGGTCAGATGTGGGCAGTTGGTCTTCATTGTGGGAAACGGCAGATAATAAAGACGAAAATGGTAACGTGATTGTAGGCGATGCCATTCTGGAAGGCGTAAATAACAGTTATATCAATGCCGAGGAACGTTTAATAGCGGTTGTTGGTCTTGATGATGTGGTGGTGGTTGAAACCAAAGATGCCGTCATGGTGGCCAATAAAAACAAAGTGCAGGACATTAAAAATGTCGTGAACAAGTTAAAGGCTGAAAAACGTCCTGAATTTCAGTTCCATCGCGAAGTCTTCCGTCCCTGGGGCAGTTACGATTCCATCGATAATGGCAAACGTTTCCAGGTTAAGCGCATTACCGTTAAGCCAGGTGAAAAACTGTCGGTACAAATGCATCACCACCGCGCTGAACACTGGATTGTGGTATCGGGTACGGCCAATGTCACCATCGGCGAGAAAACCCAGCTGGTTACCGAAAATGAATCGGTGTACATACCGATTGGTGATGTTCATGCGCTGGAAAACCCGGGTAAAATCCCGCTGGAACTTATTGAGGTACAATCTGGTGCGTATCTGGGCGAAGATGATATTGTGCGTTTTTCCGATCGCTACGGCAGAACCGAATCTAAATAAGCTGAGTAATGACCACTATGACAACACCTATTACCTGTTTTAAAGCCTATGATATCCGGGGTGAGTTAAATTCTCAGCTTAACGAAGAAGTCGCTTACCGGATTGGTTACGCTTTTGCAGAAGAGTTATCAGCCAAATCTGTTGTGGTTGGCGGCGATGTGCGCCTGACCTCAACGCCATTAAAACTGGCCTTAAGTGCTGGTTTAATTGACGGTGGCGCAGACGTAACGGATATTGGCATGGCCGGTACCGAAGAAATCTACTTTGCTACCAAACACCTTGGCGTGGATGGGGGCATTGAAGTCACCGCCAGCCATAACCCGATTAATTACAACGGTATGAAGCTGGTAAAAGCTGGCTCGGTACCTATCAGTGGTGATACGGGTCTTAACGCAATTAAAGATCGCGCCGAAGCGCTAGACAGTGGCTACGTTACTGAACGTATCGATTTTTATGCTAAAGGTGCCAAAATTGATGCTGATGCCTTTTTCAATGGTAAAGCACATATCGCTACCGACATTTTAGCTGAAAGCGGTAAATACCATCGTCATTTGAATATGGATGCCTACGTGTCACATATTCTGTCTTATGTGGATATCAACAACTTTACCCCGCTTAAGATAGTGACTAACGCTGGTAACGGAGCAGCCGGTCTGGCGTTGGATGCCATTGAGAAAAAACTGCACGATAAAGACGTGCCGATTGAATTTGTGAAAGTACATCATAATGCTGATGGTACATTCCCCAATGGTATCCCTAATCCGTTACTGCCCGAGAATCGAGCCGATACGGCCAATGCCGTAATTGAAAGTGGCGCTGATTTTGGTATTGCCTGGGATGGTGATTTCGATCGCTGCTTCCTGTTTGATGCGGATGGGAATTTCATTGAAGGGTATTACATCGTAGGGTTATTGGCGCAGGCATTTTTAAATAAAGGGCCGAGCAAAATTATTTATGACCCGCGTGTTTACTGGAACAGTGAAGACATCATTAAATCATCCGGCGGTACGCCGATTAAATGTAAAACAGGCCATGCGTTCATTAAAGAGCGTATGCGTCTTGAAGATGCCGTATATGGCGGTGAAATGAGCGCGCACCATTATTTCAGGGATTTTGCCTACTGTGATTCAGGCATGATCCCCTGGTTGCTAGTCGCTGAGCTTATTTGTACACGTCAGCAGTCTCTGGCATCCATGGTAAAAGAGCGTATAGAAGCTTTTCCGTCGTCAGGTGAAATTAACAGTAAGTTAAAAGATGCCGATGCGGCATTAGCAAGAGTGCTGGATAAATATCAGCCGCTGGCAGAAGTCATTGACGAGACGGATGGTATCGGCCTGGAATTCGGTACATGGCGGTTTAATTTACGTAAATCTAATACCGAACCGGTGATCCGGCTGAATGTTGAATCTAAAGGTGATATTGCTTTGGTTGAAGAAAAAACCAAAGAACTGCTGGACTTAATCAGAGCCGAATAAGCAAGACAGTATTAACTATTCAATAAAAAACACCAGCTTCGGCTGGTGTTTTTATTTTCAGAGGCTTAACAAGTTGGCTCTTAGCGGCTGAAAATCATCAGAGCATGCGATAACACAACCACGGTGGTTAACTGCATACGCAGTTTGGTGTAAGCCACAACCATTTCTTTTGGTAGCGTGAGTACCTGTTTGTCGTAAAACATCATGAGCAGGTAGCTAATGCTCAACACGCCTAATACCCATGGTGCGCCGGTTTGAGTTAAACATATCCATCCCACAATGGTGGGTAACATGGCGACATACATTTGGTGCGCAGGTTTATTGCTGCTGATAGCATCGTACCAGTGCACACCACCAAAAAAAGAGAGCAGCACTGCTGAGTACTGAGTGAAGTAAAGGTATATCAGTGATTGCGGCAACACATCGGTAAACGTTAGTGCATTCAGACCGATAAAGGGCAGTAAGCCGGCGTAACCTAATTGTTTTATAAGGGGCTGCATGGTTTGGGTGATACCTTACTTATAATAAATATTTAAACATTATTACGAAAATTTATAACTGGTGGATTATTAAATCAGTAATCGATTGTTATTCCATTCTATTTAAATTCATTTTCTTAATAAGTGTAACTTAAATGTAATTTTAAAAGTTAATAAAAAGTTAAGTGCTTATTTAGTAATAAAAAAGGCCCGCAATGCGAGCCTTTATATTTTACAATTAAATTAACGTTATTTAATTGGCGTATATTTACGCTGAGTGTGACCAGTATATAACTGACGAGGACGACCAATCTTTTGGGCAGGATCAGACATCATTTCATGCCAGTGTGAAATCCAGCCAACGGTACGAGACAGGGCAAAGATACAGGTAAACATATTCGTTGGAATACCGATTGCTTTCAGTACGATACCAGAGTAGAAATCAACGTTCGGGAACAGTTTCTTCTCTGCAAAGTACGGGTCTTCCAGTGCAATACGCTCCAGTTCCATCGCTACGTCAAGCAGTGGATCCTGAACATCCAGCTCTTTAAGTACTTCGTGGCAGCTTTCACGCATTACGGTTGCACGTGGGTCGTGGTTTTTGTAAACACGGTGACCAAAGCCCATCAGACGGAACGAGTCGTTCTTGTCTTTAGCGCGGTCAATGAACTCAGGAATACGGTCTACTGAACCGATTTCTTCCAGCATTTGCAGACACGCTTCGTTAGCACCACCGTGAGCAGGGCCCCATAGTGACGCAACACCCGCTGCGATACACGCATAAGGGTTTGCCCCAGAAGAACCGGCCAAACGAACGGTAGAGGTTGATGCGTTTTGCTCGTGGTCAGCATGCAGAGTAAAAATGCGGTCCATTGCACGTTCTACAGCAGGGCTGATTTTATAGTCTTCAGCTGGCACAGAGAACATCATGTTCAGGAAGTTAGCCGCATAGCTCAGGTCGTTACGCGGATAAACAAATGGCTGACCAATGTTGTACTTGTAACACATGGCAACCAACGTCGGCATTTTGGCAATCAGACGGTGGGCGCAGCGAACACGCATGTCGAAATTAGAAACGTCCAGGTCACTGTGATAGAACGAAGACATTGCGCCAACTGTACCATTAAGCATGGCCATAGGGTGTGCATCGTTACGGAAGCCGTGGAAGAACATGTGAATTTGTTCGTGCACCATGGTGTGGCGTTTGATAGTGTTTTCGAATTCTTCGTATTCGTCTTTGTTGGGTGCATCACCGTGCAGCAACATGTGACAAACTTCCAGATAATTGGCATCACGTGCCAGTTCGTCGATTGGGAAGCCGCGGTGTAACAGTACACCTTTTGCGCCGTCGATAAATGTAATGGAAGACTCGCAAGATCCAGTCGCCAGGAAACCAGGGTCGTAGGTGAAATAGCCGTGTTTACCAAGGGCACGAATATCAATCACATCTTGGCCTGCAGTTCCAGACAAGATAGGAAGCTCGATTTCCTTGTCGCCCGCTTTCAGAATGGCTTTTTGATCTGCCATAAGTTGCTCTCCTCAGAATTTTCTTTATCGGGATGTTACTCAATTTTGAGCAATCCGGTGGGAAAAGTGGCGTATTTGTACTTTATTATGCAGTAACAAGTCAATTTTATTACTTATATTACACATAAATATTCTAGATTGTCTGAGATTATACTGGTTATGTAGTACCCGGGATCAAGCGTTTTTATCGTTTCTACGACCTAAGACTAATGTCCTAATACCACACAAAAAATTGTAATTATAATAGGTCGTGGATATACTCTGGCCTACTTAAATTGGCTGAATATTTATTCTGTTAATTAAGTAATAAAATATTCACAAAATGTTAACACCTCATTGGATGAGAAATTTAACTTAGTAACAATCAGAATCACTCTGTCAGGACTCAACACGAGAGTGATTTGTCCCTACGGATAAAACAGGCAAAAATTGTGAAAAAGCAAAGACCAGTAAATTTAGACCTTAACACCATTAAATTTCCTCCCTCTGCTATTTCGTCAATTCTCCATCGCGTAACCGGTGTCGCAATGTTTTTTGCGCTGCTGTTTGTGATCTGGGCATGGGCCGTTTCGGTATCATCTCCAGAAGGCTTCGCCAATGTGCAGGCTTTAATGGATGGATTGATTGGAAAGATCATTGCAATCGGTACAGCTTCTGCGCTGACCTACCACATCCTTGGCGGTATCCGTCACGGTATAATGGATATGGGTCACTGGGAAGAGCTTGAGTCTGGTAACTTAAGCGCGCAAGTTGTTATGGGTTTGTGGGTGGTACTGACAGTAGTTATAGGGGTTGCGTTATGGTAACTAATCAGGCAAGCATCAAGCGTAATGGTGTACAGGATTACGTCTCTTTACGTGCAACTGCGGTCATTATCGCAGTCTATACATTCTTCATGGCCGGATTTTTTATCACTACTGAAGAAATTACCTTTGACGTATGGCAGGGGCTATTCTCTGGCATAGCGATGAAAGTATTCACCCTCGCTGCATTGGTTTCCATCATGATCCATGTTCGCATTGGTCTGTGGCAGGTGCTAACCGATTATGTTAAGCCAACCGGTCTGCGCGCTACTATTCAGTATGTACTGAATATCATCGCGTTTGTTTACGTGGCCGCTGGTTTGTTTGTTTTGTGGGGAGTGTAAAATGAGTTTACCCGTTCATGAATTTGACGCCGTCGTTATTGGCGCCGGTGGTGCAGGTATGCGCGCAGCACTGCAAATCTCGCAGTCTGGCAAATCCTGTGCATTATTATCTAAAGTGTTTCCAACCCGTTCGCATACGGTTTCCGCCCAGGGTGGTATTACTGTAGCACTGGGTAATTCCCATGAAGATAACTGGGAATGGCACATGTACGATACCGTTAAAGGTTCTGATTATATCGGTGACCAGGACGCTATCGAATATATGTGTAAAACCGGACCTGAAGCCATTATTGAAATGGAAAACATGGGTCTGCCGTTCTCGCGTTTTGAAAACGGAAAAATTTACCAGCGTCCATTTGGTGGCCAGTCCAAGAACTTTGGTGGCGAGCAGGGCGCACGTACCGCCGCAGCGGCTGACCGAACCGGTCACGCGTTACTGCATTTGCTGTATCAACAAAACGTTAAAAACAAAACTAAAGTATTCAGCGAATGGTACGCACTGGACCTGGTAAAAAACCAGGATGGCGATGTGGTTGGCTGTACGGCTATCGACATTGAAACCGGTGAAGTGGTTTATTTCAAATCTAAAGCCGTTGTGCTGGCAACGGGTGGTGCGGGTCGTATTTACGCATCAACCACCAACGCACACATCAACACCGGTGACGGTGTGGGTATGGCACTGCGCGCTGGCGTTTGTGTACAAGATATGGAAATGTGGCAGTTCCACCCAACCGGTATTGCCGGCGCGGGTACTCTGGTAACAGAAGGGTGCCGTGGTGAAGGTGGTTATCTGCTTAACAAAGACGGCGAACGCTTCATGGAGCGTTATGCGCCAAACGCCAAAGACTTAGCCGGTCGTGACGTTGTTGCCCGTTCAATGATGACCGAAATTCGTGAAGGTCGTGGTTGCGATGGCCCGTGGGGCACTCACATCAAACTGAAACTCGATCACCTCGGTAAAGACGTCCTTGAATCACGTCTGCCGGGTATTCTTGAGTTGTCGCGTACCTTTGCCCACGTTGATCCGGTTAAAGAACCGATTCCGGTTATCCCAACCTGCCATTATATGATGGGTGGTATTCCAACGAATGTTGACGGTCAGTGTTTAACCCTTGACGAAAACGGCAATGAAAAACTGGTTAATGGTTTATTTGCCTGTGGTGAAATTGCCTGTGTATCCGTACACGGTGCTAACCGCTTAGGCGGAAATTCACTCCTTGACCTGGTGGTATTCGGTCGCGCAACGGGTCTGCACTTAGGTGACAAACTCGACGAAATGACCCCAAGCCGTGAGGCGTCTGAAACTGATCTTGATACTGCCATGGCCCGTTTCAATCGTTGGGAAGGTTCAGAGAAAGGCAAAGGCGAAGATCCGGTTCAAATCAAGAAAGATTTACAGGAATGTATGCAACTTAACTTCTCGGTATTCCGTGAAGGTGATGCGATGGCTGACGGCCTTAACCAGCTTAAAGAGATTCGTGAGCGTCTTAAGACTGCTCGTCTTGATGACAAGAGCGCCGACTTTAACACCCAACGTATTGAGTGTTTAGAACTCGACAATCTGATGGAGACAGCTTACAGCACTGCTGTGGCGGCTAACTTCCGTACTGAGAGTCGTGGTGCACACAGTCGCTTTGACTATCCGGATCGTGATGATGAAAACTGGTTATGTCACAGCGTATACAACCCGGCGACTGAAGCCATGGTTAAACGTGATGTCAATATGGCGCCTAAGCTTCGCGAAGCCTTCCCGCCGAAAGTACGTTCATACTAAGAGGGGTTAGATCATGCAATTAACTTTTTCGGTATACCGTTACAATCCTGAGGTGGATAATTCACCTCGTATGCAGGATTACACCCTGGAAGTGGAAGAAGGCCAGGATATGATGGTGCTGGATGCACTGATTCTTTTAAAAGAACAGGATCCTACGTTATCGTTCCGTCGTTCTTGTCGTGAAGGCGTTTGTGGCTCTGACGGCATGAACATGAACGGCAAAAACGGTCTGGCCTGTATCACGCCACTGTCGGCACTGGGTTCAGGTAAACTGGTTATTCGCCCGTTACCTGGTTTGCCTGTAGTGCGTGACCTGGTGGTTGATATGACCCAGTTCTATACGCAATATGAGAAAATTAAGCCATTCTTAATTAACGACAGTAAACAGCCACCGGCAAGAGAGCATCTGCAGTCTCCGGAAGAGCGTGCTAAACTGGATGGACTCTATGAGTGTATACTTTGCGCATGCTGTTCAACATCTTGCCCATCGTTCTGGTGGAATCCGGATAAGTTCATCGGACCAGCCGGCTTGTTGCACGCCTATCGATTCCTGATTGATAGCCGCGACACAGCAACAGACGAGCGACTGAACGATCTGGATGATGCATTCAGCGTGTTCAGATGTCACGGCATCATGAACTGTGTAAGTGTATGTCCTAAAGGACTAAACCCTACAAAAGCAATTGGGCAGATTAAGTCCATGCTTTTACAACGGGCTGTTTAGCAATTATCTTGATTACTGTTTCAGTAACAAGTAAGTAATGCATAAATGGCCATCCTTATGGGGTGGCTATTTTTTTGTAAATGTGGTCGGGTAAGACGTCCGACCTGACAGTTTTATTGACAACCTAGCAAGGCACAATAATGCAAGAAAGCGTGATGAAAGCGTGGTGGGACTCATCGCACATGGCTGGAGCCAATGCTGCCTATGTGGAAGCATTGTACGAAGCCTACCTTGACGACCCGCAAAGTGTCTCTGATTCCTGGCGTGATACCTTTGACGCTTTACCCAAAGTGGATGGGGTGGAATTAGAAAGTAACCATAGCCTTATCAAAGACCAGTTCCGCAAACTGGCGTCTCTGGGTCCGCTGGCCCGTTGTAGCAGTGGGTCTGCTAACACAACGAGCAGCAATCAGTCAGACCAGAAACAGGTTAAGGTATTGCAGTTAATCAATGCCTATCGATTCCGGGGGCATCAGCATGCCAACCTCGATCCGCTGGGATTGTGGAAACAGGAACGGGTCAGAGACCTGGAGTTGTCGCATCACAATCTATCCGAGACGGACTTTGATACGGTTTTTAACGTAGGTTCTTATGCCATCGGCAAAGAAACTATGGCATTAGGCGAGCTGTTTAAGTCATTAAACAGAACCTACTGTAGCTCTATCGGTGCAGAATACATGCACATTACCGATACTGAGCAAAAACGCTGGTTACAGCAACGTATTGAGTCGGTCGAATCACGTCCGCAAATGGAACGTGACACCAAAGTCAGCCTGCTTAAAGGGCTGGTTGCCGCCGATGGTATGGAAAAGTATCTGGGGGCAAAGTTCCCGGGTGCCAAACGCTTCTCACTGGAAGGTGGCGATGCGTTAATTCCTATGCTTAAAGGGCTGATCACTGAAGCCGGTACACAAGGCACCAAAGAAGTCGTGGTGGGTATGGCTCACCGTGGTCGTCTTAACGTGCTGGTTAACGTACTGGGTAAAAACCCTTCTGTATTGTTCGACGAGTTCGCTGGTAAGCACGATCAAAGTCTGGGTGCCGGTGACGTAAAATACCACGCCGGTTATTCGTCTGACTTTGCCACACCAGGTGGTAACGTTCACCTGGCGCTGGCGTTTAACCCGTCGCATCTGGAAATTGTTAACCCGGTGGTGATGGGCTCTGTACGTGCCCGTCTTGACCGTCGTGAGAACAGTGCACTTAAAGTGTTACCGGTGACTATTCACGGTGACTCGGCCATTGCCGGTCAGGGTGTGGTTCAGGAAACTTTCAATATGTCACAAACCCGCGGTTTTGCAGTGGGTGGTACGGTACGTATTGTTATTAACAACCAGGTTGGTTTTACCACCTCTAAAATTGAAGATACCCGTTCGACGCAATACTGTACGGATATTGCCAAGATGGTGCAGGCACCGATTCTCCACGTCAACTCTGACGACCCGGAAGCAGTGTTATTTGTCACCAAACTGGCGCTTGATTTCCGTAACAAATTTAAGCGTGATGTGGTTATCGATTTGGTGTGTTACCGTCGTCATGGTCACAACGAATCAGACGAGCCGAATGCCACGCAGCCGGTAATGTATCAAAAAATCAAAAAGCATCCTGTGCCGCGCGATTTGTACGCCGACCAGCTCATTGCCGAAGGCGTAATGACGAAACAGGACGTGGATAAGATGATCGAAGACTACCGGGCAGCCCTGGATCACGGCGCTTGCGTAGTTGAAGAATGGCGTCCGATGACCGAGCACTCGGTTGACTGGCATCCGTACCTTGGTCATGACTGGGATACGCCCTATGACGGTTCAATGACGCTGGATGAACTAAAGTCATTGGGCGAACGTCTGGTGACATATCCTGACGAAGTGAAACTGCAGTCGCGGGTAAATAAAGTGTATACCGACCGTAAAGCCATGATAGCCGGCGAGCGCAGCCTCGACTGGGGTAT
Organism: uncultured Alteromonas sp.; assembly: GCF_913058315.1. Taxonomy (GTDB): domain Bacteria; phylum Pseudomonadota; class Gammaproteobacteria; order Enterobacterales; family Alteromonadaceae; genus Alteromonas. The sequence continues at coordinate 25,243 of NZ_CAJXQY010000052.1, forward strand.
GGCCGAACTGTTAGCGTATGCCTCCATCGTTAAAGGTGGCACCAGTATTCGTCTTACCGGTCAGGATTCAGGTCGTGGTACCTTCTTCCACCGTCATGCTGTACTGCACAATCAGGCCGATGCGTCGACCTACATGCCGTTGCAGCACATCAGCGAAGATCAGGAAGCGATTGAAATCTACGACTCAGTGCTGTCTGAAGAAGCCGTTATGGCGTTTGAGTATGGTTATGCTACTGCTGAACCTACCTGTCTGACCATCTGGGAAGCACAGTTTGGTGATTTCGCCAACGGTGCGCAGGTAGTATTTGACCAGTTCTTAAGTTCAGGTGAAGCTAAGTGGGGACGTCTGTGTGGACTAACTGTACTGTTACCCCATGGCTATGAAGGACAGGGTCCGGAGCACAGTTCTGCTCGCCTTGAACGCTTCCTGCAATTATGTGCTGACCACAACTGGCAGGTCTGTGTACCGTCTACGCCAGCTCAGGTATACAACATGATCCGCCGTCAGGTGGTGCGTCCAATGCGTAAGCCACTTATTGTGATGTCGCCTAAATCATTATTACGTCATCCGATGGCAGTTTCTTCACTGGAAGAACTGGCCGAAGGCGTTTTTTATAACGTGATTGGTGAAGTTGACGAACTGCCGGCTAAAGATGTTAAACGTGTTGTGATGTGTTCGGGCAAAGTGTATTACGACTTGCTGGACCAACGCCGTAAAAATGAACAAACCGACGTCGCCATTATTCGTCTGGAACAGTTGTATCCGTTCCCGCAGGAAGAATGTGCGAAAATCGTGGCTGAATACAGCCATGTGAAAGACTGGGTTTGGTGTCAGGAAGAGCCACAAAATCAGGGCGCCTGGTATTGTAGCCAACATCACTTCTGGCAGGTAATCCCAGATGGTGCCAAATTAACATATGCGGGACGTGCGGCTTCAGCTTCGCCTGCCGTAGGTTATTTATCCGTTCACAACCAGCAACAAAAATCCCTGGTTGAAGACGCTCTCACGATAAAATAAGGAACAGAGATGACAATTGAGATAAAAGTTCCGGTTCTACCCGAGTCAGTTGCCGACGCCACGATTGCAACCTGGCACGTAAAAGCCGGGGACAGTGTAAAACGTGACCAGAACCTGGTAGACATTGAGACAGACAAGGTAGTACTGGAAGTCGTTGCCCCTGCAGATGGTGTTATCGGTGAGATTATCGATGAAGAAGGTGCAACCGTGCTTGGCGAACAAGTAATAGCTAAGCTGGAAGAGGGCGGTGCTGCACCGGCCAAGTCAGAAAGCAAAGCGGAAGCCGCGCCAGCCAAAGCAGAAGCGCCGGCAGCAGCAGAAGAAGCGAGCGGTGAAACGGTCGACATCAAAGTCCCTGTTCTGCCTGAGTCAGTCGCCGATGCTACGATTGCAACCTGGCATGTTGGTCCCGGTGAAAAAGTGAGCCGTGACCAGAACCTGGTTGATATCGAGACTGATAAAGTGGTCCTCGAAGTGGTAGCGCCGGCAGACGGTTCTATCTCTGAAATCCTGGCCGACGAAGGTGCCACGGTGACCGCAGAAGAAGTGATTGCCAAATTTACCGAAGGTGCAGGTGCGTCAGCGCCGGCTGCGGCTGCTGAAGAAAGCAGTGACGACGGTGACAGCGATGCATTAAGCCCGTCAGTACGTCGTTTATTAGCAGAAAAAGGTGTCGATCCGGCGAAAGTGAAAGGTTCAGGTAAAAATGGCCGCATTACGAAAGAAGATGTGGAACAGTATCTGAAGTCTGACAGCAAGCCAGCTGCAAGCAGTGCTGCGTCGACTGAAGCACCAGCCGCTCCGGCCGGTGAGCGCAGTGAGAAACGTGTACCAATGACTCGCCTGCGTAAGACCATAGCTAACCGTCTGTTGGAAGCGAAAAACTCGACTGCCATGTTAACCACGTTTAACGAAGTTAACATGAAGCCTATCATGGAGCTGCGTAAGCAGTATCAGGAAGGGTTTGAGAAGCGTCACGGTATTCGTTTAGGTTTCATGTCTTTCTATGTGAAGGCGGTCACCGAAGCGCTTAAGCGTTTCCCTGAGGTTAATGCCTCATTAGACGGTGATGACATTGTTTATCACAACTACTTTGATATCTCGATCGCGGTATCGACCCCGCGTGGACTGGTCACTCCGGTACTGAAAGATTCAGATACCCTGGGGATGGCCGGCATTGAAAAAGGCATCAAAGAACTGGCAATTAAAGGCCGTGACGGCAAACTGTCTATGGCAGAGCTGCAAGGTGGTAACTTCACCATCACCAACGGTGGTGTGTTTGGTTCACTGATGTCGACGCCAATCATTAACCCGCCACAAAGCGCGATCCTGGGTATGCACAAAATTCAGGACCGTCCAATGGCGGTTAATGGCAAAGTTGAAATTTTACCAATGATGTATCTCGCGTTGTCTTATGACCACCGGATCATCGATGGCAAAGAATCGGTAGGCTTCCTGGTCACCGTTAAAGAAATGCTGGAAGATCCAACACGTCTGCTTCTGGATGTGTAAGACTTTCGTAGCATAACTATGTGTAAGGATGATACTCATGTATCATTCTTACATGCTGGTATTTGGGGACGGATACCAGTTGGGAATTAGTCGAGCCAGAAAATGGCTTTCGTTTAAATAAAAATCGGAAAGAAACACCATGAATTTGCATGAATACCAAGGTAAGCAGCTATTCAAAGAATACG
>NZ_CAJXQY010000053.1 GCF_913058315.1 uncultured Alteromonas sp.
CATGGGCTTTCCGGTATGGTCGAAAGCTATTTATTCACAGGGTACGGTTAAAGAGACCATCGCCAGTGTGAATGTGCCGGTAGTTTGTGCCGGTGCGCTGGTAAACCCCGGTGATATGGTGGTTGCCGATGAAGACGGTGTCGTAGTGGTTGCCCGCGAGGAAGCCGATGAGGTACATGAAAAAGTACTCAAACGAGTCGCTAACGAAGAGTCAAAGCGGGTTCGGCTAGCCAATGGCGAACTCGGCCTGGATATCTACAACATGCGCGAACGCCTGGCTGAAAAAGGCCTGCGTTACGTGACCTATGAAGACCATAACGGCGGTAAAAAAGCGTGAAAGCCATCCCCTGCAGTTTGATGCGTGGCGGCACGTCCAAAGGGCTTTACTTCCAGGCAAAGGATCTGCCTGCAGACAGCGCTGCTCGCGATAAGGTATTGCTGGCCGCCATGGGCTCGCCCGACAGCCGTCAGATTGACGGGGTAGGCGGTGCGCACCCGCTTACCAGCAAAGTGGCTATTGTCAGCCCGTCGACCCGTCATGACGCCGATGTGGACTATTTATTCTTACAGGTGGTGGTTGATAAGGCCGTGATCAGTGATGCGCAGAATTGCGGCAATATTCTGGCCGGCGTAGGTCCGTTTGCCATTGATGAAGGATTAGTGAAGGCCACAGAGGGCGTTACCGATGTGCGGATTCACATGGTTAATACCGGCGCCCTGGCGGTTGCACAGGTACAGGTAAGAGAAGGTAAGTCCGTATACGAGGGGGATGCTGAAATCGACGGTGTTCCCGGTGGGGCAGCGCCGGTATTGATTGATTTTCTGGATATCGCCGGGTCAAGTTGCGGCGCTTTACTGCCCACCGGCAACGTTACCGATACCTTTGAAGGGATCACGGTAACCTGTATAGACAACGGTATGCCGGTAGTGATGATGGAAGCACAGGACTTCGCTATACAGGGTAATGAAACCCCGCAACAACTGGAAGCCAATAGCGCACTGAAAGACAAGGTGGAAGCCATCCGGTTGCAGGCTGGCGAGAAAATGAACCTGGGTGATGTTAGTGGTAAAACCGTACCGAAAATGACTCTGGTGTCGTCACCGGTGAAGGGGGGCTTACTGAATACGCGGTCGTTTATCCCCCATCGCGTACACGACGCTATTGGCGTATTAGGCTCGGTCAGCGTTGCCACGGCCTGTGTTATTAAAGGGGCGGTGGGTAATCGCTACCTTGGCAACAATAATGACTACAGCGCACTGAATATCGAGCACCCCACCGGGCAGTTCACTGTGGCCATGGAGGTGGAAGGGGCTGAGTCGGTGACGACGTTACACATTCGACGCGCAGCACTGCTTCGCACCGCGCGTTTGTTGATGCGGGGAGAAGTCATGATCCCTGATGCAGCATTCGCCTGAGATTAATTTTATTAGTACAGAAAAAGGCACTACTTATGATTATTGATTGCCATGGCCATTACACTACGGCGCCGGAACCCCTTCAGTTGTTCCGCGACGCGCAGTTAAAAGCTTATCAGGATGGTAAGGCGCTACCCGAAGTGCCTCATATTAGTGATGAGCAAATTCAGGAAAGCATTGAAAAAAACCAACTGCGTTTGTTAATTGAACGTGGTTCCGATATGACCATTTTCTCACCCCGGGCGTCAGCCATGGCTCACCATGTTGGCAATGAAGCAGTTTCAAAGCAATGGACAAGCGCCTGCAACGACCTGATCAAAAGGGTGGTTGATCTGTACCCTCAGCACTTTATTGGCGTGTGTCAGTTACCCCAGTCACCGGGCGTACCGATTAAAAACTCCGTCGCAGAACTGGAGCGGTGCGTTAACGAACTGGGCTTTGTGGGCTGTAACCTTAACCCGGACCCTTCCGGCGGTCACTGGACATCCAAACCATTGACTGACAAAAGCTGGTATCCCTTCTATGAAAAGATGGTAGAGCTGGATGTCCCGGCCATGGTCCATGTGTCGGGCTCATGTAACGAGAATTTTCATGCCACGGGCGCACACTATATGAATGCCGATACCACGGCCTTTATGCAGTTGCTTCAGGGGAACCTGTTCAGGGATTTTCCGGAGCTGCGCTTTATAATCCCTCACGGTGGTGGTGCGGTGCCATACCACTGGGGGCGTTACCGCGGCCTCGCCGATATGCTCAACCAACCACCACTGCGTGAACACATGATGAAAAACGTGTTCTTCGATACCTGTGTTTATCACCAGCCGGGCATCAACCTGCTATTTGAAGTTATTGATCTCGATAATATCCTGTTCGGCTCAGAAATGATTGGTGCGGTACGCGGTATCGACCCGGAAACCGGCTATTACTTTGACGACACCAAACGCTATATCGACGCGCTCGACCTCAGCGATGAGCAACGTAAACAAGTGTATTCCGGTAATGCGCGCCGTGTGTATCCGGGCCTGGATAAAAAGTTAAAAGAACTTGGCATTGGCTGATTGATAGCCTCGGGCACACCGTCAGGACCCAATGGTGTGCCCGCCCTTTATTAATTTTGAAGACTCTTTCGCTTTCTTTTTGTCACGAATCCAAAGTAAGCCGCTTTTGGATTTTTTGTGTTCGAATAAATCAATGGCCATGAACAAGTCACTGAGTTTTTTGAAGCCGTAATTTCGTTGATCGAATGAAGTATGATTGGAGATGTGATTGCCGATGAGACCCAACTGTGCCCAGCCGTTTTCCTCGCTTACCGCATCAACGGCCTGCCTGAGCAGATTCATTAATTTGGTATCACTTTTTAATTTTTGATGTTGTGTTTGAACCGTAGCTTCAGCATCCGGATCACTTTCTTTGTCTAGATAAAGAAACCGGGAACAGCTGTTAACGAAAGGCTTTGGTGCTTTACGCTCACCAAAACCGACTACAAATTTTCCTTCTGCGAGGCATCGGGTTACCAGGGGAGTAAAATCACAGTCTGATGAGACTAAACAAATAACGTCAACGTCTTTTGTATAGAGGACATCCATGACATCGATCACCAGTGCTATGTCTGTGGCGTTTTTGCCTTTGGTTAAATCAAATTGCTGTACAGGCTGTATGGCGTATTCGTGAAGCAGGTCTTCCCACGTTTTTAAGTTCTGATTTTTCCAGTTTCCGTAGGCTTTTCTGATATTCACCACACCATGCTTGGCGAGTTCTGATAAAACCGTATCAATCTTTACTGCGGGGGCATTATCGGCATCAATGAAAATGGCTATCTTTTCTTTATCTCGCATGTTCTTCCTTTGAACCAGGGCTGGTTAGGTAAGCCCAGTATTTGTGAATACAACTCGCCTTAGATTAACTATAGCAGCGTCAGGTAAGCGCTACCGTATCCCCCGGGAAACAGAGGCACGCTTTTACATAACTAAGAATGAGTTGTGTCACGTCGCCAACATTTCTAAATGTTAAATCTGCCTTTCTTTATGATTGATATTGATTGAAAGTGATTTTTTGTGTAATTTGTTTCAGTATTGTTAACAGAAGGTAGTCTGTTCGGGCTGTCTTTGCTTGTGTAGTTGTATCGGCTTTGTCCGTTGGGAGTCTTAATGCTGAGCGCCGTTCTGGATATTGGTAAAACGCATATTAAGCTGCTGGTGCTTGAAAACGGTCAGCAACAGGCCTGTTTTACCAACAAAAATGCACCGCGGGAGGGGCTTTATCCCCATGCCGATACCGATGGGATCTGGCATTGGCTTTGTTCCACGTTGAGCGCTTATCCTCGCACATCCGATATAGCGGCTGTGGTTGTTACCACCCATGGCGCGACTGCCGCATTGATAGATGGCAATGCAACAGATCGGAATAAAGCGCTGGTCCTGCCGGTAGTCGACTATGAGTTCGCTGGCGTGGAAGAGTGTGAGGAAAGCTATGCCCGTGTGCGCCCCGACTTTTCTGAAACGCTGTCACCGCAACTCCCCGCAGGACTTAATCTGGGGCGTCAACTGTTCTGGCTGGAGCAGACCTTTGCGAAGGAGTTTGCCAGCGCTACCCATATTCTCATGTACCCGCAGTACTGGGCATGGCGGCTGGGCGGCGAACCGGCCAGTGAAGTCACATCTTTAGGTTGCCATACCGACTTATGGCAACCGCAGCAGCAGGACTATTCTGCTCTGGCAGACCACTGCAATTGGCGCAGGTACTTTGCGCCGCTAAAAAATGCCTGGGATGAACTTGGCTGTGTGAGTAAGCCGGTAGCGCAGCAAACGGGGCTATCAGAGACTTGTAGAATTTTTGCCGGGATCCACGATAGTAATGCCAGCCTGCTGCGGTATCTGCCAGATGATAATGACAGTAACCAGACCCTGAATGTCATTTCCTCGGGAACCTGGACCATTATTATGCAAACGAACCGGCCGGTAGATCACCTGAAAGCGGCCCGGGACACGCTGGCCAATGTGGATGTATTGGGTCGGCCGGTAAACTGTGCGAGGTTTATGGGCGGGCGCGAGTATGAAACCATTTGTCAGTTGCTGGGAGGAGATATCAGCATGCATGCCGAGCCTGCTGCTATTCAACAGGCTATTGATGAGCACTGGATGGTCACCCCTGACTTCAGTCACGGCAATGGTCCCTTTGGGCATGCTGAACCGGCTTTACTGTGCCCGGCAAAGCCGCCGTCCCCCCAGGCTATTGCCACTCTGTATTGCGCACTAATGATCGATCAGCGCCTCAATGATCTGAATGCCAACGGGCCGGTTTATATTGAGGGGGCATTCTTGAAGAACCCGGTATTGTGCCAACTGGTTGCTCAGCTGCGGCCGCATCAGTCGGTTATGCTGTCGTCCGATAACACTGGTACAGTGATGGGCGCCGCGGCGCTAATGCACTTTAACCACAGGCAGCAACAGGTTACCGATTTGGTACCTTGTTCACCGGCTACTTTTAGTCAGTTGGCGCAGTATAAGGCGCAGTGGTATCACGCTATTGCCACCAAAGCGGTTCAGCACTAGTCGTAAAGAATCATCACAATCAATCATAATTTGGCCGTGATGATTGATTGTGAGCAAATAGGTGACTATATTAACTCCCTGAACAATAACGAATACAAGGGCAGTATAATGCTTGAAAAGCAGCGCCATCAGCTGATTCTGGACATTCTGGATGAAAGTACTTTTGTCAGTGTGAGAGACCTGTGTAGCCAGCTGGATTCTTCTGAAGCCACCATTCGCCGTGATTTAAATAAGCTGGCGGATGCCAGAAAAATCAAGAAAATCCGCGGCGGAGCCCAGGTGCTGGACGATCGCGCTGTGTCGAATATAAAAATTTCCGGGAACGCGTTTTTAGTTGACAGGGAACGTAACACCGACACCAAGCGAATGATTGCCAAAGCCGCTACCGAACTGTGTGAAGACGGTGAAGCTATTATTATTAACGGCGGCTCTTCAACCTTTATGATGTCAGAATTTCTGGCCGAAAGGCGGATGAACATTCTCACTAATTCCTTTGTGCTGGCCCATGAACTGCTGGAAAACAGCCAGAATCAGGTCACCTTGCCTGGCGGCGAGGTGTACCGTAAGCAGAGTATCATTCTCAGTTCTTTTGAAAACGATACCACGCAAAACTATCGTGGCAGTAAGATGTTTATGGGCTCGCCCGGGGTCAGCGAGTTCGGCGTTATGGAAACCGATCCGCTATTAATACTGGCCGAACAAAAACTCAGAAAGCGTGCTGACAAACTGATTGTCCTGGTCGATAGCAGTAAAATAGGCATTAAGGGTAACCTGATCTTCTGCGGGCTCGATGCTGTGGACACTATTATTACCGACAGCAATGCCGATCCAAAGGCGCTGGATAAAATTCGCGAGCACGATGTTAAAGTTGTGGTGGTCGAAGCCTGCGGCTAAACCCTTTTGGCGTCCCTTATTCACATGCTAACAGAGCCGGCTTTGCCGGCTTCTTTATGCGTGTCTGTTCCCTCTACTCCCTTTTATTGCCCCTATACTTAAAATTAATGTAACTAATTTGTTACTTTATGATTGAATTTGATTGACATAGATTGATATGGATGTATATTGATTTTTATATTGATGCTTAAATGCAATATAAAGCCAAATTCGATTTTTTGATTTCACAGGACACTGTTATGCCGTATCAGCCGGATGAATATCAGCACGTAAAGTATTTATGGGAAGATCACATCGCCGACGAGCTAAGTCCCGTCGATAATCTGGTCTACCGTTCAAATAAGCTGGGCGAGGATCAGCGCATCACAAATACCGGGGGAGGCAACACCTCGGCAAAGTTAATGGAAGCTGACCCACTCACCGGCGAGCAGGTTGAAGTGTTGTGGGTAAAAGGTTCCGGCGGCGATTTGCGTACTTCCACAAAAGAGAACTTCTCGTCACTGTATGAGGCCAAACTGCAGGCGCTGGATGAGGTTTATCAGGCCTATCCGGATAAAGGCTATAAGTCTGCCGGTGAAGATCGCATGGTGGGCATGTTTAAGCACTGCAACTTTTGCCTGAATCCGCGTGCCTCATCGATTGATACGCCTCTGCATTCCATGATTAACGAAAAACACGTTGATCACCTGCATCCCAATGCGGTGATTTCGGTGGCATCGTGTAAAGATCAAAAAGCCCTGACCGACACAATTTGGGGCGGCAAACTGGCTTATGTCCCGTGGATGCGTCCTGGCTGGGAAGCGGCCAGACTGTGTGAAGACACTTACGCTGAGAACCCGGATATTGTGGGTATTCTGCTTGGCCAGCACGGCCATACTAACTGGGCAGGCGAGAGTAAAAGCTGTTATGAAACCTCGTTATGGGTGATTGAAACGGCCGCCCGCTATATCGAACAACACGATAAAGGTGACATGACCTTTGGCGGTCAGAAATACGCGCCGCTCGATGAGAGCAGTCGTACACGCTTGTTAACGGAATTTCTGCCGGTTGCCCGGGGCATGATTTCCACCAAAGTTAAATTTATCGCTACGGTACAAACCGACGAAGCTACCTTACGTTTTGTCAACAGTGCGGATGCGCCAAGACTGGCCGCGCTGGGCACCTCCTGTCCGGATCATTTCCTGCGCACCAAAATTAAGCCGTTGTTGGTTGACTTCGACCCGCAGCACGACGATTTCGACCAGTTAATCGACAAGTTTAAAGCGGGCCTGCAGCAGTATCGCGAAGACTACATTGCGTATTATGAAAGCTGCAAACACGACGATTCTCCGGCCATGCGCGACCCCAGCCCAACGGTCATTCTTATACCTGGTATTGGCATGATTGCCTGGGGGAAAAACAAAAGTGAATCGCGGGTAACGGCAGAGTTTTACAACTGTGCCATTGAGGTAATGCGTGGCGCTGAGGCCATCTCAGAATATACCGCGCTGCCAGTACAGGAAGCCTTTGATATTGAATACTGGGCACTTGAAGAAGCCAAGTTACAGCGTATGCCGGCTGAAAAGTCGCTGGCGCGAGACGTTGTAGTGGTCATTGGTGCCGGTGATGGTATTGGCAAAGCGACGGCCCATCGCGTGGCCAGGGAAGGCGCCCATGTCGTGTGCGCAGACTTAAATTATAGCAGTGCAGAAAGCACAGCCGCCGAGCTAACTGAGATTTATGGTCAGGGCATTGGCGTAGCAGGCTCTGGCATCTCCGCCTGTGGTCCGGCTATCGCACTGCAGGTTGATATTACTCAACGGGACACCGTTGAAGCCCTATTCTCAAAGGTGCTGCTGGCCTACGGTGGCATCGATAAAGTGATTGTTACCGCTGGGGTGTTTGTAGCCGAAGGGGCGGATATGGCCAAGAACGACCAAATCTTCGACCTGAGCTTTGGCGTGAATGTTAAAGGCGGTTATGTAGTGGCCTCTGAAGCGCAGAAGATCTGGCAACGCCAGGGCCTTAAAGGCGCTATGGTGCTTACCACCAGTGTTAACGGTGCAGTCTCGAAAAAAGGTTCTCTGGCCTACGATACCAGTAAAGCCGCCGCCAACCATCTGGTTCGCGAACTGGCCGTTACGCTGTCTCCGCTGATCAACGTTAATGCGCTGGCACCAGCAACGGTAGTGCAGGGCAGTAACATGTTCCCCCGCGACAGAGTCATTTCCTCGCTGACCAAATACAGCATTGCGTTTAGCAATGATGAGTCTACCGAAGCATTACGTAACAAACTCGCTGAGTTTTATGCCCAGCGGACTCTCACTAAGCAACCCATTACGCCGGACGATCAGGCCGAAGCAGCCTACCTGCTGATTTCGGGGCAGTTAAGTAAAACCACCGGGCAGGTGATCAGTGTAGACGGTGGTCTGCACGAAGCCTTCTTGCGCTAGGAGTTAACGACTATGTTAAGACGAATCGACGAAGCACTGATTAACAACGAAAATCAGCAATTACTCACCGAGCTTGAAACAGACTACGCCGCGCTGGGCGAAAAGCTGGCCCGGCAGAACATTGATATCGACACGATCACCCGTTCAGCGGCAGCGTTTCAGATTGCGGTGCCTTCCTGGGGCACCGGTACCGGCGGTACCCGTTTTGCACGTTTTCCTGGCACGGGCGAACCGCGTAACATCTATGAGAAGCTGGAAGATTGTGCCGTAATCAACGAACTTTCCGGTTGTACCGACAGCGTGTCACCGCATTTTCCGTGGGATAAAGTGGATGACTTTAGCGAGCTCAAACAAACTGCCGACGCGTATGGCATCAAGTGGGTGTCGGTTAACTCCAATACCTTTCAGGATCAGCCTGGTCAGGCGCATTCTTATAAATACGGCAGTTTAAGTAACACCAGTAAAGCCGCCCGTGAACTGGCTATTCAGCATAATCTTGACTGTATTGGTTACGGCCATCAGCTTGGTGCGAAAAGCCTCACAGTGTGGGTAGGCGATGGCTCAAATCATCCCGGGCAGCAGCATTTTCAACGTGCCTTTGAACGTTATCTGGCCAGTATGGAGCAGATCTACAAAGGGCTACCGGATGACTGGGAAATGCACATCGAACATAAAATGTTTGAGCCGGCATTTTACTCCACCATTATCCAGGACTGGGGCTCAAACATTCTGGCCGCTATGCAACTGGGGCCTAAGTGTAAGTCGCTGGTCGATCTTGGTCATCATGCACCGAACACCAACATCGAGATGATTGTGTCGCGTCTTATTCAGTTTAAGAAGTTAGGTGGCTTTCATTTTAACGACAGCAAATACGGCGACGATGATCTCGACAGTGGCTCGCTACATCCGTATCAGCAGTTCCTTATTTTCAATGAACTGGTGGATGCCGAGTACCGTCAGGAGCAGGAATTTAATCCGGCTTATATGCTCGACCAGTCACACAACGTTACCGATCCGGCCGAAAGCCTGATTAACTCCGCTATTGAAGTGCAACGTTCTTATATCAAAGCATTACTGGTTAATCGTGAGGCACTCTACGGCTATCAGGAAGAAAATGATGCGCTAATGGCGTCACTGGAATTAAAGAACGCCTTCAACCTTGATGTGTCGCCAATACTGGCGATGGCCCGTTACCGTAAAGGCGCCGCAATCAACCCGCTGGCAGTGTATCGCAGCAGTGGTTATCGCAGCAAAATGGCTGCGCTGCGCCCACGGGATCCCAATGCTACCGGCTCGGGTATTGTGTAACCGGTTTTCCAAGCCAGCCTGACTGCCATGTTAACCCAACGGTGCGGCAGTCAGGCTATTTTTCTGCGGTTATTCAACGGTTTCACTGCGACATTAGGCGCATACTGCCGCACGCGTAAAATTTTCCGGTATCCTTTAAACTGTTCGTATCCGCCACGACCAAAGTCAGCACCTTCGCGTTATTTGAAAAGGGGATCCGTTAATGCGATTGAACCAATGTTTTAATTTTCACGATTTCAGAAAGCTCGCCAAAAAGCGACTGCCTGGCCCCATATTCAACTATATCGATGGCGGTGCCGACGACGAAACCACACTACGGCGCAACAGCGCGGCGTTCAGAGAATGTGATCTGATCCCCCGGGTGTTAACCGGTGTGAAGGACGTTGACCTGAGTGTGGAAGTGATGGGTCAGAAGCTCGACCTGCCGGTGTATTTATCACCCACCGCCTTGCAGCGCCTGTTCCATCATCAGGGAGAGCGTGCCGTTGCCGCCGCCGCGGAAAAGTTCGGCACAATGTTTGGCGTGTCGTCACTGGGTACGGTCAGTATGGAAGAGATTGCCAGGCAGTATGATACCCCTCAGGTTTATCAGTTCTATTTTCATAAAGACAGAGGCTTAAACCGGGCCATGATGGAACGGGCCAAAGAATCCAATATTGAAGTTATGATGCTAACCGTGGACTCTATTACCGGTGGCAACCGTGAGCGGGATCTCAGAACCGGTTTTTCCATTCCGTTTAAGCTCAACCTGGCCGGCTTATGGCAGTTTGCGACCAAGCCGGCCTGGGGCATTAACTACGTTACCCACGAGAAGTTCTCGTTGCCGCAGCTAGAGGCGCACATTGATATGGGCGGTGGCAGCAGCTCTATCGGCGATTACTTTACCAATATGCTCGATCCTTCCATGAACTGGAAAGACGTGGAAGAGATGGTTAAATTCTGGGATGGCCAGTTCTGCTTAAAAGGGATCATGAGCGCCGATGATGCGCGCCGTGCGGTGGATATTGGCTGTACGGGCATTGTTATTTCCAACCACGGTGGCCGCCAGTTGGACGGTTCACGCAGCTCATTTGATCATCTGGCCGAAATAGTCGATGCCGTTGGCGACAACATTGATGTGATTTTCGATAGTGGCGTGCAGCGCGGTACTCACGTACTCAAAGCACTGGCGCTGGGAGCAAAAGCCGTTGGCCTGGGTCGCTACTATCTTTATGCCCTGGCTGCAGCCGGTCAACCGGGTGTAGAACGGGCTATGCAGCTTATGGTGGCGGAAATTGAGCGGGATATGCGACTGATGGGCTGCAGCACCATCAGTGAGCTTAATCGCAATCACGTTCGCTTTAGATAAACTGTTACAAATTAAGCACCTGAACAGGTCGCCGGCGAGTATTGGCAGGGCGGGTAAAATGGTAAGCTGATGCTTTCCATATTACTTTCGGACGGAGCCTGAATGAAAACTCGCTTGCAGCTTGGCGGTCTTGCCGCAGTAGTCTGTGCGCTGTGTTATATCATCGGTTTTACCATGATCCTGTTTATCATGCCGGACATTAATATTGATGGCGAACAGCGACTTCAGGCAATCCTCTCCCAACCCCGCCTGATCCAGAGCTGGTACTTTATTATTTTTGTGGTGTTTGGCATGGCGCTGCTGTTGCTCAACCGCAGCCTCTACCGCCCTGCTGGTGAAGAAACCGGTCAGTGGCAACTGATGGGCGCGCTTATTGGTTATGTCTGGGCCGCCTATGTGTTTGCCATCGGCTTTATTTCAGTACTCACTATTGAATACCTCACCCAGTTGTCACCCGCCCAAACCAATGAAACCTGGCCGGCAATCCTGGCTATTCAAACCGGCCTTGGCGACGGCGTGGAATGGATTGGCGGCATCTGGATGCTGGTGATTAATGGTAGTTTACATTTCCAGCGCAGTGTACCGCGGGTGCTGAGTGGGGCGGGCGCCTTAACGGGCGTGATTGGTATGTTAACCCTGTATCCGCCACTGGCCGCTGCGGGCGGTGTGTTTGGGTTGTTACAAATCGGCTGGTTTTGCTGGCTTGGAGGCTTACTGATAAAGCAGAAAGTACCTGTTTTACCAGCTTAGCAACACACGATAATACGTGGCAGATTGCTCAATACTAACTTGCCAGTGCATCACCGACGCAATGCGCTGCACCAAATACTGGCCATGACCTAAGCCCTGATAATAGGGCCGCGCGGGCGCATCTGTGAGCGGGTTTTCAAACACCAGCCGGGTTTGTTGCAAATAGATCCGCATACCGCCACCACCGTGATAAAAGCCATTGTTAATCAGGTTCTGGCACAATAACGTGATTAAGTAGGTATTGCCCGGCAGAGTGAAGTTAGCCGGCAATTCAATGTCTGCATTAAAGTCCTGGTCGGGGTAAATCTGGTAAAGGGCCAGCAGTTGCTTTTCGAGAACTGGCAGTAATTTAACCTCGCTAAATTGCAGATTTTCTTTACGAGCCAGCGCCAGCAGGACTTCTACGGTTTGTTGCAGTGTATTGGTAGCCTGTTCAATCAGGTGCCGCTCAGATGGGTCGCTAATCAGGTTCTGATTAATCGCCAGGGTGTTTTTGAGCAGCGTAATGGGGGTGCGCAGTTCATGGCTGACATCGCGGGTAAAATCCCGCTCCCGTTGCCAGGCTTCCTGCAATTCAGAATAAGTATTCCTGAACGACTGGGCCAGTTCGCCTATTTCGTCCTGACGGTTTTCGCCGCTAATCTGGCAAGGCGTGTCGGGAGACTGTTGTTGAATAGAAGCGGAAAGGCGCTGAATGGGCTTGGCCAGCCGTGAGGCCAGAAACCAGGTGCTGAGAATGGCAAGTATCAGTGCGGCGGCCGACACGCTGAGCAGAAAAACACGGTAAATGGTGGCAAAGTCAGCCAGTGGCATGAGCTCACTGGCCTCTACCATTACGCCTCGGGCCGGGATATCCGGCTGTAAAAACGGTTGGTAATAAACGGCTTCCCGA
The DNA here is from genome assembly GCF_913058315.1 of uncultured Alteromonas sp. Classification (GTDB taxonomy): domain Bacteria; phylum Pseudomonadota; class Gammaproteobacteria; order Enterobacterales; family Alteromonadaceae; genus Alteromonas. The sequence continues at coordinate 12,592 of NZ_CAJXQY010000053.1, forward strand.
TTAGCAACGGTAAACACTTGGTCACCGTAGGTGCTGGGTGTGAGCGGGCCTGGCAGGTCGCTTTCCGTTTCAATAATGCTGAACGCTGTTGAAGAGGGGGACAGGGCACTTAGCTGATTATGGTCGGCCCAGCGGCTTTCAAGCTGCGTGATCTCCATAGCCAGTAAATGAGAGGCAACAATATCCTGGGTGACTTCGATAAACAGCATACTCAGGCGGGTATAAAATAACCCGATAATCAGCACCAGCGTACCAAAGGCAATAAACAGCTGCGCCTGGATGCCCTTACACTTCATTATCATCCAGTCCCTTAAGCTGATAGCCCACATTGCTGATGGTGTGCAGTAATGCTTTACCACTGGCTTGCTCCAGGGCTTTGCGTAATGTGTACATGTGCGATTTAAGCGCATTGCTCTCGGGCGGATCGTCGGCCCAGATATGGCTTATCAGGTCTGAGCGGCTCACCGGGTAAGGGTAATCGCAGAGTAATTTATGCAGTATTTTAAAACCTATGCCGGTCACAGGGATGGCAGTGGCCTGCCAGTTAACGGTCATGGCCCGGGTATCCATGGTCAGGTTACCCTCAGCGACCTGGGTGTCGGTATGTAATTGTGGGCGCCGCGCTAAGGCTTCACAGCGCAGGGCCAGTTCGCGTAAATCGAAAGGCTTGGTGAGGTAATCGTCGGCGCCCTGGCCAAACCCTTTGGCTTTATCGGTAAACGCATCACGTGCGGTCAGCATTAGGATGGGTACCACTGTGGCGGCTTCTGACTTTACCCGTTTACACACTTCCAGGCCGTCTATGTCAGGCAGATTCAAATCGAGGATAATGACATCAAACCGACCGCTCAACGCCTGCTGGACACCTTGTTTGCCGGTGGCAGCAAAATCGACCTGCCAGGTATGCCCTTCCAGAAAATCAACAATCTGTCGGGCAATAGCCAGGTTATCCTCGATTAATAAAACGGAAATTGATTTTGCCACAGTCCGGGTCCTTTGAGTCTGTTGCTCTAGTATGTGATGCAAAGCGTAGTGTGGCAACGGTCAAGGCAGGGTGAAAATCGACTAATTGTCAGGTCGGATGTTTTAACGCTTGTATTCAATGCTGATTTTACTATCATTTTGATCATAACCATTGGAATCAGAAACCGCGCGTGACCACCTATTTATACGTTGGCAGTAGTACCGAAAAGCAGGATATTGATGAGCAGGCTCAGGCGTTAATCAATAAATATCCCTATGACATTGTTGTGCGCGAACCGAATGTTGATCCTGGCGCAAAACCCAAGCTCAGCCGACTATTAAAGCGGCTAAAGCGGGGCGATCGGCTGATTATTCATGATGTGTCCAGGCTGGGCCGCAGCATTCGTGCCGTGGCAGCCACTTGTGCAGAGCTTGAACAGCAAGGTGTTATGCTGATAGTTGATAACCTGGAATCATCGGCTGGTCCGGCACTGAATATTTATGCGCTGATTGCCAGCGCGGCCCAAATGGATAAGGATCTGCTTACCGACAGGCAGGCAATAGGCATTGCCAGGGCCAGAGCTAAAGGCAAGTATAAAGGCCGTAAAGCCCTGCCCTCGACCATTATAAACAAAGCCAATAAGTTGATTGCCAAAGGCATGAAGAAAAAAGAAGTTGCCCAACAGCTCAATATTGGTGAATCAACCCTTTACAAGTATCTTGCTGCCCAACGGCAGAAAACCTGAGCTCTTGTGCGCCCACAGAGACTCTTGTGGCGAGCTATTTTTAACCATTCATCTCGTTTTGAAATTTATTCACTATACTTAGCGTTTATTGGGTGCACCGCACCATTATTCCTGAACCTGAGTGGTGAGTAGTCTGGAATTCGTTAATCATCTCCTCTATCAGAAGGACCGGACATGTTGCTAAATACCACTTCAAAGAAATAGACACTGCGACGGTATTTTATACTTTTTTTATTGGGCTGTGGCGAAACGCCGGGGAATGACTTTGTGGTTGAGTCTGCCTATGCCGATAGTCTGTTTAATGCCGAATTGCTCGCTCATGAGCTGGGTCACAACCTGGGCTTAGGCCATAACAGTGGCAATGAAAATCTGATGGATGCGTTTTTAAATGGCGGTACAGATTTAAGCAGCAGCGAAGTGGTCACCTTAATGGGCAGCCCTTTGATTCAGTTTGATAGTGCCGGGTTCTTCATTGAAGTCTTACCGGTGTTGGTGGTGGCAGTAGCCAGTCAGGTGAATGCGCCGGCAGTCAGCTCGTTGTTACTGTTAGCGTTTTTCGTGATTGGTTATCGACGCTTCCGTGTTATGACTTAAGTCTGGTGCCCCGCTAGTCAGGTCATCGCACTGAGGTCTTTACCATTAGTCAGCGGCAAGCTCATTCAGCCTTATGCCGCAAGTGGGTGAAAAGAGGTAATGCTATGCACAGGGCAATTGTTCTGCAGGACACTGCACCACTTGAAACTATCGAGCTGCTCGGCGGGCTGATAAACGTTATGAGCGATCATCGCAACGGCGATGAACAATCGGTGACGGTACAGGAAAGTACCGGTTCAGGGTTTGGCCCGCCTCCCCACAGCCATCCCTGGTCTGAAACTTTTTATGTGATAAGCGGGGCCGTGGATTTCATGTTGAATGAAGATGGCTATCACTGCGGCGCCGGCGCCATGGTTTACATTCCGGAAAATCAGGTTCATGCCTTTCAATCGTGCGCGGAAGGGGTAAAGATGATTGAGTTCACCGCTGCCGGGAGTCAGGCGCTAGAGTTGTTCCGATCGCTGAGTACCTTTCTGAAACAGACTTCACCGGATGAACTGGATAAAGTCCGCACAATATTTTCTCAGCATGGTGCAACGCTGCATATCTGAACCGACTGAAACTAAGGTTGTTATTACAGGAGGTAAGTGCACGCCTTAGTCTCCTCTTTGATGCAAATCAGTGTCTTCTGCACGTAATCTTTGTACGGTATCTATACTATTAGATGGCATGCAGGCGTCGTGAACCTGAAATTTCGCCCCTGCTTCGTACTGCCTGAGACTTACGTATACGGGAGTAATCATGACCGATGTACAGCAATCCAAATGGCACGCCCTTTCCTCCGACGAGGCGATTACCCAGCTTGAAGCAAGTCCTGACGGCCTGAGCCAGGAACAGGTGAGCCAGCGACTATCGACCTGTGGCCCTAACAAGTTACCCGAAGCCCCTCAGGCCAGCGGGCTGACAAGATTCTTAAAGCAATTTGCTAACCTGTTGGTTATTGTGCTGATGGTAGCCGGTATCCTTACCGCCTTTTTGCAACACTGGATCGATACCGCGGTGATTTTTGCGGTGGTTATTGTTAACGCCATCATTGGGGTTATGCAGGAAGGTAAAGCAGAAAAAGCGATGGATTCTATTCGTCAGATGCTGGCCTTAAAAGCGGCGGTGATCCGCAATGGTAAGCGTCGGACGGTGGTGGGTGAGGAACTGGTGCCCGGTGACGTAGTACTGCTGGAAGCGGGTGATAAAGTACCTGCCGATATTCGCTTGCTCAGCAGCCACAGCCTGGCTATTCAGGAAAGTTTGCTCACCGGTGAGTCTCTGCCGGTAGAAAAGGGCACCAATGCTGTCGAAGAGGGCGCAGCGCTGGGTGACCGACAATGCATGGCGTTCAGCGGCACCAACGTTACAGCCGGGCAGGCTAAGGGGGTTGTGGTTGCTACAGGCGCTAACACTGAAATTGGCCGGATTGGTGGGTTGTTATCCGGCGTGCAGAAGCTTACCACGCCGCTGGTAGAACAAATGGACGTGCTGGCCAAGTGGATCACCGGCTTTATCCTGACTGTTGCCGTTATTTTACTACTGGTTGGCACCCTGGTACTCAATCAGCCTTTTACCGAACTATTTCTCGCTGTGGTGGGATTATCAGTGGCGGCAATTCCGGAAGGTCTGCCTGCGGTGCTGACCATTACCCTGGCGGTTGGCGTGCAGGCAATGGCTAAACGCAGCGCCATTGTGCGGGTGTTACCGGCCATTGAAACCCTGGGGTCTGTGTCTGTTATCTGTTCGGATAAAACCGGGACCTTTACCCGTAACGAAATGATGGTGGTCAGCGTTCAGACCGTCGCGAACGATTATGACGTGGATGGCGAGGGGTATGCCCCTATTGGCGACGTATTGTCTAACGATAAACCGGTACATACGGCCGAGCAGCCGCTGTTGCAGGCGGTGGCCAGGGCCTGCGCACTGTGTAACGACGCCGAAATTCACCATCGTGATGATAACTGGAGTTTCGAGGGCGATCCCATGGAAGCCGCGCTGGTGAGTTTCGCCAGTAAAGCGACGTTTGATGAAGGGGCTGACTTTAAAGCGCAGTGGCGCCGTACAGATGTACTGCCTTTCGATTCAACCACTCAGTATATGGCAACCCTCAATCACGACCACAACGGGCATGGCACCATACTGGTGAAAGGCGCGCCGGAGTTGGTGTTAAAATTATGCCGGGAGCAACAAACGGCCCAGGGTGAAGCGCAGCCTGTCGACCTGGCCGCGTGGCTGGACAAAGCTGAGGCGCTGGCCAGAAAAGGTCAGCGGGTGCTGGCGGTAGCCGCCCGCGACGTGCGAGCAGACCATACTGTGCTGAGTGCCGATGACCTGCAGGAATCGCTGTGTTTGCTGGGGCTGGTAGGACTTATTGATCCGCCCAGACAAGAAGCTATTAGCGCCGTGCAAACCTGCCTGAAAGCGAAAATTCAGGTCAAAATGATCACCGGTGACCATGCAGTAACCGCTCAGGCGATTGGCAAACAGCTGGGCTTAACGCATACCGATAAGGTGCTCACCGGTTCTCAACTCGATGCCCTCAGTGATGAGCAACTTAAAGAGGCGGTGCAGCATACTGACGTATTTGCCCGCACTACGCCTGAACACAAACTGCGCCTGGTAATGGCGCTGCAGTCATTAGGACTCACCGTATCAATGACCGGTGACGGGGTAAATGATGCGCCGTCGCTTAAACGTGCCGACGCTGGGGTGGCCATGGGTCTGAAAGGCAGTGAAGCGGCCAAGGAAGCGGCCGAAGTGGTGCTGGCCGATGATAATTTTGCCTCTATCGCGGCGGCGGTAGAGCAGGGCCGCACTGTGTATGCCAACATTAAAAAAGTGGTGAGCTGGACGCTGCCTACCAACGCCGGTGAAGCGCTGACCATTATTGTTGCGCTACTGGCGGGGTTGCCGTACCCCATTACGCCGGTGCAGATTTTGTGGGTCAATATGATCACGGCGGTCACGCTGGGCATGGCGTTAGCCTTTGAACCCACCGACGCGGCGACCATGAAAAAACCACCACGCCCGCGTGGACAGGCACTTATTCAGCCTGCTTTGGTGTGGCAGATTATGCTGGTGGGCACACTGTTCTTCATTGCGGTATTTGGTATCTACCAGTATGCAATTGCAGCCGGACACGATGTGGAATATGCCCGGACGCTGGCGATGAACATGTTGGTGGGACTGGAGATTTTTTACCTGTTTTTCGTACGCACCATGAACCTGCGTTCAATTTCCTTAGCCGGGGTGAAAGGCACAAAAGTGGTGTGGTCGGCAGTCGGTGTGGTGGTGGTTGCCCAGTTGGCTATTTCCTACATTCCGGTATTGCAAAGCGTGTTCGGTACGCATTCACCAACGTTAATCGACAACCTGGTGATTGTGCTCACTGGTTTCGCGTTGCTGATATTTCTGGAGATTGAAAAGGTGGTGAGGCTTACCCTTCACCAGCGTAACCGTTAAAAGCGGTAGCCCAGCATTTGAATGTCTTTTTGAAAATGCTGTGCCACTAATTCAGCTAAATCATCTGAGTAATAGCCATGGTAGCTCTCTCTGTCGGTGGCTTTGCGTTTATGAGGCAGGGTGGTGGCCGGCAGGTTTAGCTGCTCACAAAGGGTATTGAAATCGTCCTGCAGGTTTTCGTACTTGGCTATAAAATCCATACACAGGTTGCCATGCAAATCGGTAAGGTAATCTGATTGTAACTATATGGACGTATCGATGTGATACTGATAGGGGCGATCAGGGTTAAGCTTGTATCGCATAAAACTGTCAAAGTCATCAAAGCCTGCCACCAGATGGGGGCGTTCACGTTTGATATGGTGATAGGAACTCACCTGTAAATCCCACGGATTACGTACAAAAGCGAATTTGTACAGCCCGGCGAAATATTCCGCCGGTAACATTTCTTTGGCGGCAATCACCTTACTGTGGCGTGGAAAGCGGCAACCCAGTTTGTGCCCGCAGAGCTGACTTAGTTTATTCACAATAAATTGCGGCATACCATAGCGGGCGTCCCAGCGATAGCGTGACAGTACGTCGCGCACACTGGTGCCGCCGGTTTTTGCAATATGGACAAAAAGAAACTGATGTTTGTGGGAAAGCAGCATAAATGTTATTTAAATGTTAATGAATTGTGCGAGGCTTTGTGCTTTAATACCAACATACGGGGCGAATATGACATATTGAGGTCAGCATGTATTTTTCTGTAGAACATTCACTGGAACGCCTTGCTGTCTTTGCGTCGTATTCTGACTGTGACGGTTGCGAAGACGCTGAACTCACCAGTCAGCTGATTGAAGGGCTATTGATGAGTGGCGTGCATGTGGAGTTACTGCTACTCAACACGCAAGACCACCACCCCCACCGTTTACCGGCGCACCCGCATTTATCGGTTAAAACCCTGCGAGCCAGCAGTGTGTGGTTGGCGGTACCCGAGTTAAAACGCTACATGCAAAGCCATCCCGGTGAAATTGTCCTGGCGGTGGACGATCAATTTATTCAGGCCGCCTCCATGGCCAATTTGCTGTCGGGCCTACGCGGCAATGTTGCCGGGTTGATGCATCACGATAGCTGGAGTAAGTCGAGCCCGGGCGGAGGTCTGCGGCTACGCGCTGGCCTTATGCGTGTGCTTTATGGCTATACGTCTGGTGTGATCACAGAATCGGCGGATACCGGCAAAACGCTTGAACTGATGTGCCGTTTGCCCAAAGCCAGAATCAAAATGCTTGCCCAACCCTGTCGGCAGGATGTGGCGATTAGCGGTTGTATTGAACTGCTTACTGAATGGCAGTGCTGTGGCGTGTGCAGCGTCAATTCCGGCCGTTACTTAAGTGCTTAACCTCTCCCGTTATTTCTGGCAGACTGGCTAACAGGCCTTAATTAATCCAGAAGTGAGTAGATGGAACGACCGCTGTTAAAACATATTCGCAACCATGAAGCGTTGTTTTTGGAAATTGCCCGCTTGCGAGACCTTGCCATCGAGCAGTCAGGTCTTGGCAATTATGAATTCAGCAAAACCCCCAAGTTTATCAGCGAAACCGGTGAACGATTTACCATCGAACCCGAGCGCAGCATTATTTTGCCTGACTACCAGTTGTTCAAAGGATTAAAGCACGCCTTAACCGAGCGCGTTCCGGGTTTGACCCTGGTTGAGCAAAGTGATTGTGGTTACCGTTACCCCACAGCCGCACTGGCGGGATTGGATGCGCCCTTTATTAAGCGCTTACGCTCGGAGTATTTTCATCGGGTGGATGAAGACCGCAGTATTTGTCGCCCGGTTAACCTTTCCTATGGCATCAAAAGCCGGGGTAAAGCCGACAACCGTCTGGAATACGAGGTCTGGGTACCGGAAAGCCAGTTAGAGGCCGATCCTATGCCGCTGCTGGTGGAAAAGTACGGTGAAGATCTGCCCCATGAAGTGCGCCATTTCGCCCAGCAAAAGCCGATGATTTACGGCTGGATGGGCGTAAAACGGGCAGCCTTTGAAGCGCTCTACCGAAACCCTGCGGTGATGGGTGACCTGGTGATTTGTATTGGCCTGTCGGTAGATGCATACAACATTGGCGCTCGGCCGGACCTGTCGTTTTCGCCTGAGGTGGAAAGCTCCATAGCGGCCAGTAATGCCGAATTTGAGTGGGAAGTCATGGGTTACTATGCACCAGGCGATGCACACTATACTCACGATGAATTATGGGCGGCGATTAATCATTCGCTGGAAGCTATTGGAGAACCCATTAGCGAACTTTACGCCAATGACATTATGCCGATTATGGAAAGCAAAACGGAGCGCATTCTGAGCACGGTTTATGGGCAGGGCATTACTACCGATGAAATTCGCGAGCTGAATTTGCGCCCGCAGGAATTTCTGCAAACCAGTAGTGAACGCCGGGTTAAACCGCAGGATCCTAATCGCAAGGTTAATTTTCTGGGCCGTCTGAATCGCTTGTTCTATCAGCCTGAGCATCAACTGCCAGCGATTGAATCATTGCATGATCTCATTGCACATTCGCGCTAAGCTTGCACAATAAATTCATACTGCAAGGAAATTTGCACACATCATGCATGATATTGATGATTACGATAAACAGATCCTAAAGCTCCTGCGCCAGAACGGCCGCCTGACCAATCAGGAGTTGGGCGAGTTGGTGGGCCTGTCTGCCTCGCAAATCTCACGCCGCCGTATTCATTTGGAGCAGCAGAAGTACATTATTGGATACAGCGCGCGGATCTCGCCTGCGGCGTTGAATCTGGATATTTCTTCGGTACTGGAAATTACCCTGGCTGAAGCCTCACCTGAGGCCGTTAGCGCTTTTTATGAACTGGTGCAACACACCCCGGCTATTCTGGACATGTATAAAACTACCGGCAACGCCGACTTTATTCTGAAAGTGGCGGTGGCTGAGCTGAGTGACTTATCGGCGCTGATCAGCGACTTAGCTGCACACAAAACGGTGGGGCATATCCGCACCGCGGTGGTGCTGGAACGCCTTAAAGAAGATGGCGTTTGGTTGTGATGCCGCAAAAATAACTATTTAACGCACAGATTGCGCAAAATAGTTAAAATATGTGCACAGTATGATTTTTAATGTGCTATATTTCTCACGGTTTAATTTTTAGTCACTCCGTGGGTATAGTCATGAGCGAAGCAGCAATCAGTCAGCCGAAGTCGATTCGGCACAGTTGGGTAGAAGATGTTCTGGCTTTGGTCACCGGTACCATTTTAGTCTCTTTCGGGGCTATTTTACTGCGTGAGGTTGGCGCGCTAACCGGCAGTACCGCAGGGATGGCGTTTTTGATTGATTACCTGTCGCCGATGACCTTTGGCGTAGCCTTCTTTTTAGTGAATATTCCGTTTTATATTCTGGCGCTAAAGAAAATGGGCGTGGTCTTTACGCTTAAGACTTTTGCTACCGTGTCGCTGGTGTCGCTGTTTACCCATATTCATCCGGCGTTTATTCAGTTTGGTGAGCTGGATTTATTTTACTCAACCCTGTTTGGCAATCTGCTCATGGGCACCGGCTTTGTGGTATTGTTCCGCCATGGTGCCAGCCTGGGTGGCGTAACCATTCTGGCGCTCTACATTCAGGATAAAACCGGCTTCCGTGCCGGGTACCTGCAAATGGGGGTAGATGTGCTGGTGGTGTGTGCGGCCTTTTTTGTAGTGAGCATTCCGGCACTGATCGCTTCTGTATTGGGCGCAGTGGTGCTGAATATTCTGATTGCATTTAACCACCGTAAAGACCGTTATTTAGCTTAAACTGGCCAATAGATTAAAAAAAAGCTGCTCCCAAGAGACAGTCACTCTAAGGAATTATTATGTTTGAACATGTTGATGCCTATGCCGGCGACCCGATTTTCTCGCTGGTTGAACAATTCATGAAAGATCCCCGTGAGGACAAAGTGAATCTCACCATCGGGTTTTATTTTGATGAAGACGGCAAAGTGCCAAACTTTAGCAGTGTTGATAAGGCCAAAGTCTGGGCAGCAGATAACCCACCGGCATCGCCCGTTTACCTGCCGATGGACGGCTTACCGGACTATCGCGTAGCAGTAAAATCGCTGGCCTTTGGTGATGCACTACCATTAGTGGACAGTCGCTTAGCCTCAACCCAGAGCCTGGGCGGTTCAGGCGCGCTGAAAGTAGGCGCTGATTTACTCAAGCGCTATTTTCCCGACTCAGAGCTATGGGTGAGTGACCCGACCTGGGAAAACCATCACTCTATCTTTAAAGGCGCGGGCGTGAAGGTAAATACCTATCGCTATTACAACCCGCAAACCAAAATGCTCGATTTCAGCGGAATGCTGGAAGATTTAAATCAATTGCCGGAAAAAGCCATTGTACTGCTACACCCGTGCTGCCATAACCCAACGGGTATCGACTTAACCAACGAGCAGTGGCAACAGGTTGTGGACGTGGTTAAACAACGTAACCTGCTGGCCTTTTTCGATATGGCTTATCAGGGTTTTGGGTTTGGTTTAAACGAAGATACTCAGGCTATTAAACTGATGGCGGAGTCAGGTCAGCCGTTCTTGTTAGCTCAGTCATTCTCGAAAATCTTCTCACTTTACAGTGAGCGTGTAGGGGCGTTGTATGTGGTGTGTGAATCACCGGAAACCGCCGAAACTATTCAGGGCCAGCTTAAGTTTACCGTGCGGACTAACTACTCTACGCCGCCGTCGTTCGGCGCGCGCCTGGTTAACCACGTCCTGGCGAGCGATGCATTGACCGATGAATGGAAAACCGAGCTGGAAGCCATGCGCGAGCGCATGTACTCCATGCGTCAGCAACTTGTAGCCAAGCTTGGCGAGCTGCGCCCGGATGTGGATTTCAGCTATCTTGCCGCGCAGGTGGGAATGTTCAGTTACACCGGCTTCAGTCCGGAGCAAATTAAACGCCTGAAAGACGATTTTGGCGTTTATCTGATTGCCAGCGGCCGCATGTGTGTAGCCGGCCTGAACACCCGCAATATCGACGCCACCGCAAAGGCGTTTGCTGCAGTTTGCTAAAAAGCAACAGGGCTTTGCTATAACGTAAAGCCCCATTTTTACATATAGACAGTCACTCGCTAGACTCAGGTCCAGTTGGATTTTTTCTTAATGTCAGCACAATGAACACACTACTTTTCTAGATAAGTGAAACATTGTGCCCAGACCTCGTAAAAGTCTTATCAACCTGTCAGATACCCCTTACTACCATTGCGTTTCCCGCTGTGTTCGACGAGCGTATTTATGTGGTGAAGATAATCAGACAGGCAAAAGCTACGAGCATCGCCGGCAATGGGTAGAAGACAGGTTACTGTTTTTAGCAGAGGTGTTTTGTGTTGATGTGTGCGCCTATGCGGTGATGAGCAACCACACCCATGTGGTCTTACGCATCAATAAACAAAAAGCCGATTCGTTAAGTGTTAAAGATATCATCAGGCGGTGGCATCGGCTTTACAAAGGCATGCTGTTGTCTCAACGCTATATTGACGACGCAGAATCGACTACGTTGTCTAAAGCAGAAGTTGAAACGGTAAATAACCTGGCTGAAGTTTACCGTAAACGACTGTACGATATCAGCTGGTTTATGCGGTTGCTGAATGAATACATCGCTCGTCGAGCCAATAAAGAAGATGAATGTACAGGTCATTTCTGGGAGGGGCGGTTTAAGTCACAGGCGCTCCTGGATGAAGCATCTTTAGCTGCTTGTATGGCGTATGTTGACTTAAATCCAGTACGTGCCTGTTTGGCTAATACCCCTGAAGAATCCAACCACACAAGTATTCAAAAACGCATCAATGCGGCCAAATCCAATCGGCAACCTGCTCAATTACTTCCGTTTGTAGGGAACCCATGTAACACAATGCCTGACGGTTTGCCTTTTAAACTACAGGACTATATTGAACTGGTGGAACTGTCAGGTCGCCATTTACAACCCAACAAGAAAGGTAAAATCGATGATTCAGCTTCACCCATTCTGACCCGGGTTGGACTCGCGAACAATGATTGGAACGAGATGGTAACCGGCATCGAGACGACATTTAAATCATCGATAAGCTTTGAAAAATTTATCAGGCAACGCCGGAAATATGCAGACTGCGCTTAGAGCTTTCTGGCCTATTTAGTTAAACTTAATTAATTCATCAACATCATTTCATTCCATATCGCCAGACATTTAGCGAAAAGTGACTGGCGGACATTCAACGCCCTCTACGCATTTGAAAGACCAAATACTTTAGTTTCCCCCTCTGAAACATAAAAAAACGCAGAAACAACTGCCTGATTCATAGAGCTGAAGCTACATAGCCTTGAGTATTTAAAGAGTGCCTGTCCATGTCAAAAAGCCCTCCTTGTCAAAAAAGCTATTAGCGCTGGTAAGCGGTAATCACTTTCCCCTTCGCGTTAAGCATCTCCATGGCGTTACCGTTTATCCGGTAACGGCGTTTTGTGTTGGCGCCATTGTCCCATTTAACCAGCAAAACATCGTCTTTAACGGTCCAAGTGCCTGTCCTAACCTCGCTATCTGAGTTGGTGGCTTGCTTATCCTTCAGCGCCTTTTCTACTGCTGCTTCCGGGCCCATATGCATCTGGCCGTTTTCTAAAAAAAGGTAGGTAAACCGGCTGTTAACCATTTTGCCGCCAATGGGGATGGGAATACTTTCACCGTACCAATAGCCAAATAAGGCAGAATCCAGATTGTTAGTCTGATGTTCGTCTGCGAGTGCCTGTCCGGTTAAGTTCCTGTCCGGTTAAGTTATCCCTGTCCGGTTAAGTTGCGAGTGCCTGTCCGGTTAAGTTATCCGGTTAAGTTAAAGTTTAGGCAAGCTGCCAGCATTAGTACTGATAATAGATATTTCATTGTGACTTCCTGATCGTTGAATCCATGTGTTGAGTATTAATTAAACAGTAATTGCGCACGATGTGCTACCGGTCTGTAAAATTTTGCCGCCTGGTGGCAATTGCAAATGCAACGCCGCGCGGGCATGATGAATTTAAGCTTACTCACAGGGAGAGGTGCTATGGCAGGATATCGCTATCAACTTGGTCACCTTAGCTACCAGTTTAAAGACCTTGCACAACTGATGGCAAAAGCCTCACCGCTGCGCTCCGGCGACCAACTGGCCGGTGTGGCTGCGGCTACGGCGGAGGAACGCGTGGTAGCGCAAATGGCCCTTGCCGAACTTCCCCTGAGCACCTTTTTAAACGAAACCGTTATCCCCTACGAACAAGATGAAGTCACCCGACTGATCATCGATACCCATGACAGCGAAGCGTTTGCCCCGGTGGCAAGTTTAACCGTGGGTGAGTTACGCAACTGGCTATTACTTGAGTCCACCGATGCCACTGTGTTGCAGGATGTGTGTCTGGGCCTGACCCCGGAGATGGTAGCCGCGGTGAGCAAAATTATGCGTAATCAGGATCTGATCCTGGTGGCCAGAAAATGCGAGGTGATCACCGCGTTTCGCAACACCATTGGCGTGCCTGGCCACTTTTCTACCCGCTTACAACCAAATCACCCCACTGATGACTTAAACGGTATCGCGGCATCCATCTTTGATGGCCTGATGTACGGCAGTGGCGATGCAGTGATTGGCATTAACCCGGCAACCGACAATGTGGCGCAAACCATAAAACTGCTCAACATGCTCGATGAACTGATTAACCAGTACGACATTCCTACCCAGTCCTGCGTGCTGACCCATGTCACCAACACCATTGAAGCCATCGAGCGCGGCGCGCCGGTCGATTTAGTGTTTCAGTCTATCGGCGGCACCGAAGTGACTAATAGTAGTTTTGGCGTATCGCTGGCAATTCTGCAGGAGGCCCGCGAGGCTGCGTTATCACTTAAGCGGGGGACGGTAGGCGACAATGTAATGTATTTTGAAACCGGCCAGGGCAGTGCGCTATCGGCCAATGGTCATCACGGGGTCGACCAGCAAACCTGCGAGGCCAGGGCTTATGGTCTGGCCAGAGTACTCGACCCGCTGCTTATCAATACCGTGGTGGGCTTTATTGGGCCGGAATACCTGTTTGATGGCAAACAAATTATCCGGGCGGGTTTAGAGGACCACTTTTGTGGCAAGCTGTTAGGTTTACCCATGGGCTGTGATATTTGTTACACCAACCATGCCCAGGCCGACCAGAATGATATGGACAACCTGCTCACCTTGCTCGCCAGCGCCCATTGCCAGTTTATTATGGGTATCCCGGGCTCCGACGATATCATGCTGAACTACCAGACCACGTCGTTTCATGACGCATTGTATATTCGCCAGCTTTTCGGCGCTCGCCCGGCGCCGGAATTTGATGCCTGGCTGAAACAGCAGAAGATCTTCACCGACAGCGGCAATCAGCTATTAGCCGATAAACTACCGGGCCGGTTTGCCTCGGCGCTGCCGTATAACGGAGGTAAGCCATGAGTAACCAGGAGCAACACCTGCACACCGATACCTGGCAACAGTTACGCGAGCTAACCGCAGCACGTATCGGGCTTGGCCGGGCCGGAACCAGCCTGCCCACCAGTGAATTACTTAAGTTTCAGCTCGCGCATGCCCAGGCCATTGATGCGGTGCACAGCCCGTTAAACGGTGAACTCTTATGTGAGCAACTGGCAGCGCTGAGCTATCAGCAACAACCGTTAACACTCCAAAGCGTTAAAAGCGAGGCGGAGGACCGCCTGGTGTATTTACAGCGTCCTGATCTAGGCCGAAAGCTAAGTGAAGCAAGTACTTAC
>NZ_CAJXQY010000054.1 GCF_913058315.1 uncultured Alteromonas sp.
GGCCCTTCTCAATGGATGAGTTCTCCCACCTTAGTCTAAGTCACTGCAATAGTACTAGGCGAGGGGCGCGACCTTTGTTATCGTACACTTGTCAATTCTCATCATATTAGCAATGTTATGTCAGGTCAAAGTAGCAAAGACGACATTTTAATTTTTATCATGCGCCATGGTGAGGCCGAAGGACTTGTTACCGACGACAAGAGTCGGCGACTTACCGCTGTTGGCAACGCAGAAGTAGAGGCTTCCAGCCACTGGCTGGCAGAAAGTTATTGTGCGGACAGTCAAATAGCGACTGCACTGGTCAGTCCATATACGCGTACTCGCCAGTCTTATCAACAAGTTGCAAGCACTTTGCAGGCAACCCAGTTTGAAATCTGTGCCGACATTACCCCCGACGGTAACGTCAAGCTGGTGCATGACTACCTGGACGTGCTTGCCCGGCAAAGCATTAAAAATAATGCTGGCCAGCCTCTTTTGTTGGTCAGTCACATGCCCTTTGTATCGTTTTTTCTAGATGAAATCTGTGATGTGCCGAAAATGTCATTATTCGCCACCGGTTCGGTAGCCGTAGTGCGCTATTCTCTTAGCCGCAGTAAAGGGGTTTTGCTCCAGCATTATCAGGGGCTCTAAGTAACCTGGCCCGGCCATGTGGCGCTTAGGGCTGCGTTATCATCGGCAAATCCGAATGCGTATTTTACGAATATTTTGCTTTAGAAATCCCACCGCTTTCCGATAAAGATCACTGTAGTGAATCTATTATTTGAGAGAGTATGTCAGGCCAGTCGATCCCCGAACAGTTGCGTAAATCGCTTCAGCGTCATGTTGAGGAAGCTGACCTGCATGAAGACGAAGAACTGACGCAACTGATGGGAAAATTAAGCGATTTGTCAGCCAAGGTGGCGGCAGCCAAGGCGAAAGCCCTGGCCAAGCGTAAAATTACTCGTTAGAGGCGGGTTTGGATTCGCGGTAGTATTCAGGCATTACCCTGACGGTCTTAATCATATTTTCATTAATATCAATAATTTCGATGGGGTAACCGGCCAAACGCAAGCTCACGTTGTTTTCAGGAATTTCTTCCAGATACTCCAGAATTAATCCATTCAGGGTTTTTGGCCCTTCAGTGGGGAAGGCCCAGTCCATTTCTTTATTCAATTCACGAATATTCGCACTGCCATCCACCAAAACACTTCCATCCTGCTGAATAGACACTTCTTTACTGTGGTCGGGCAGATTAGTGGTGGTGAAATCACCAATAATTTCTTCCAGAATATCTTCCAGCGTAACCAGCCCCTGAATGTCGCCGTATTCATCAACCACCAGGGCAATCCGTTCTTTTTCAGCCTGAAACTGATACATCAGTGTGTGCAGCGGAATGGACTCCGGGGCGAAGTAAATTTCCCTTACCGCTCTGAGCAAAGAGGCTTTGGTAAACTGATCTTTTGACAGTAGTCGCAGGGCATCGCGAACATGCACAAAACCCACGGCGTCATCAATGCTGTCACGGTACAACAGTACGCGGGTATGTTGAGCCGTGGTTAGCTGTTTCTGAATGATCTTCCAGTCATCGTTAATGTCGATGGCGACAATATCGCTGCGCGGCACCATGATATCTTCTGCGGTGACGTTTTCTAAATCCAGAATGCTAACCAGCATGTCCTGGTGTTTTTTAGGGATCATCGTGCCGGCTTCATAGACTACCGTGCGCAGTTCTTCCCGACTCAGGGAGTCGCCGCCGCCGTCCTGAGGACGAATTCTTAAAATTGCCAGGATGCCGTTGGTAATGCCATTAATAAACGCTACAAAGGGGTATAACACTTTCAGCAACGGTGCCAGGATCAACGAGCTTGGAAAGGCAATTTTTTCAGGGTACAACGCAGCCAGCGTCTTCGGCGTCACTTCCGCAAAAATCAGTAAGATGATGGTCAGGCCAATAGTGGTTGCAAACACTGCCCAGTACTCACCAAACCATCGGGTACAAATGATAGTGGCAATGGCCGATGCGGCAATATTCACCAGATTATTGCCAATCAGGATCAGGCCAATCAGGCGATCGGGCCGTTCGAGGAGTTTCTGAACCCGGTTAGCCCCGCGGTGCCCTTCGCCCTGAAGGTGCTTTAAGCGGTACCGGTTGATAGACATCATCCCAGTTTCTGAACTGGAAAAATAGGCTGAAAGTGCAATCAAAATGCCCAGTGCAATCAGCAGCGCACTGGTAGATATGTCGTCCAACTAAGGAATCCCTTTACTAATTAGAATCACCAATGTAGACAGTCGGCTACATGGTTTCAAGTGTTTATTCGGTGAATGCGACTATAAGAGTATTTCGCTCACAAATCGGCTGCCAAAATAAGCCAGTGAGAGCAAAGCCACCCCTACAATGGTGAGTGATATGACTTGTTTACCCCGCCAGCCCCAGAGTTTCTGACCCGCCAGGAGTACAATAAAAACAATCAAACCGGCAATAGATAGTACCGTTTTATGAAGGTATCCGCGACCAAACATATTATCGAGGAAGATAAATCCGCTAATCTGCGCAATAACCAACAAAATCGTGCCTAACAGAATGAGCTTAAACAGGATCGATTCAACCAGCATCAGGGGAGGCAGCGAAGAGTGTAATAACCCTGCACCTTTATGCTTTAGCTGATGCGTAATGTACGACATCTGCAGGGCGTATAGAAAACCAATCACCAAAGCGCCATAAGCGAACAGCGATAACGTAATATGAATGACCAGGCCGGGGCGCATATCAATATGCATAATGTGATTTACCGGCACGTACATAGAAGCCAGTACAGTAAAAGCTGAAAAACTGAACACCACCGGCAGTAAAATGGTATTGGGTAACAAACTGCTGCTCACCAGCATCGACAGTGTAATGAGCCAGGCAACCAGAGAGAGTACGTTAGTAATACTCATATTTTGGCCGGCCTGCGCTGCCAGAATAGCATCACCCAGATAAAAAGAGTGAAACACCACTGCCAGTGCCGCAATACTTAGCGACAGCATGCGGTTGGGCCCCTGGTTATGAAAAAATCGCCCCGTCACCGACACCGCTGAAAACAAATAGGCAGCAACTGCCAACAGTGCAAACAAGGTAGCCATTTGTTATTGATAACCCGTTGATGATAAATAAGTCCGTATAGATACGCCAGAATAACAAAGAATTCAACCAGATGTCTGCCTGAATGTGATAAATCGTTAATCCCCCCTACGTTAACAGCGTAAATTTCGGTATACTCCAGCGATTACTTTTTGTTTCAGGTTATTGATTTATGTTTGAGAATCTTTCCGAACGCCTTGGCCAGACACTTCGCAGTGTAAGCGGACGTGGCCGTCTGACCGAAGACAACATTAAAGATACGCTGCGAGAAGTGCGTATGGCACTGCTTGAGGCAGACGTAGCCTTACCGGTTGTTAAAGAATTTGTCAGTCAGGTTAAAGCTCGTGCCGTAGGCACCGAGGTGACTAAAAGCCTTAAGCCTGGCCAGGTCTTTATTAAAATAGTCCAGTCGGAACTGGAAGCGGTGATGGGAGAAGCGAATGAAAAGCTGAACCTGGCAACGCAACCACCGGCTGTCGTGCTAATGGCCGGCCTACAGGGGGCGGGTAAAACCACCTCGGTAGGTAAACTGGCGAAATATCTCACCGAGCGTGAAAAGAAAAAGGTGATGGTGGTCAGTGCCGACGTTTACCGTCCGGCGGCCATTAAACAACTTGAAACCCTGGCTGAAGAAGTCGGCGTAACATTTTTTCCGTCTACGATTCTGCAAAAGCCAATTGATATCGTTAACGATGCTATTGACGACGCGCGCAAACAATTCTTTGACGTACTGTTAGTCGATACTGCCGGTCGTTTGCATGTTGATAATGACATGATGGACGAAATCAAAGGTCTGCATGCGGCTGTTAAGCCGGTAGAAACGCTGTTTGTGGTTGATGCCATGACAGGTCAGGATGCGGCAAATACCGCCAAGGCCTTTAATGAAGCGCTGCCGCTGACCGGTGTAATTTTAACCAAAGCCGACGGTGATGCCCGTGGTGGTGCGGCATTGTCGGTGCGTAAAATTACCGGTAAGCCGATTAAATTTTTGGGTATGGGTGAAAAACTCGACGCCCTTGAGCCTTTCCATCCGGAACGTATTGCCTCGCGTATTCTGGGAATGGGGGATGTTCTTAGTCTTATTGAAGAAGTCGAACGTAAAGTCGATAAAGACAAAGCTCAGAAACTGGCTAAGAAAGTTCAGAAAGGTAAAGGCTTTGACCTGCAGGACTTTAAAGAACAGCTCGAACAGATGCGCAATATGGGCGGCATGATGGGAATGCTCGATAAATTGCCTGGCATGGGCAATATGAGCGCCAAAATTAAAGATCAGGCTAACGATAAACAATTCACTCAGATGGAAGCGATTATTAATTCGATGACGCCGTCTGAACGTGAAAAGCCCGATATGATCAAAGGCTCCCGCAAGCGCCGGATCGCGGCCGGTTCAGGCACCCAGATTCAGGACGTAAACCGGTTGCTTAAACAGTTTACCCAAATGCAAAAAATGATGAAGAAAATGTCTGGCGGCGGCATGAAGAAGATGATGCGCCAGATGAAAGGCATGATGCCACCTGGTGGTGGCGGCCCGGGTGGTATGGGCGGCATGTTCCCACCGCGGTAAGTCTCAAAACGCCGAATTGTCTTTACAACAATTCGGCGTTTTATTAATTTTAATCCATTGTCAGCAATAAAATACTGCGCTTAATGAAAAGCGCCACCCAGGGACTATACTTGACAGGAAACGTCATACTACATCAGGTCGCTATTGATAAATGGGAAGACTAAATCACTTAGTGATATTTGCTGCGCTGGCGCTGTTACTGGGGCAGGGAATTACGCCTTTAAATGCACAGCAGACAGCCGATGTGTCTGAGTCAGATATTCGCTGGATTAAAAACCCGTCTCCGCCTTTTCATATTCTTGATGGCCATCATCAGGATTACGGCATTTGCGATGTGCTGGTGGATAAAATAAATGCCAGGTTGTCACCGCTTGATACCACTATTGAAGTGTACCCGCAGTCAAGAATAAACCGGCTGATCGAAGGGACGGAAAACTTGTGTTTTCCCTGCATGATTAAACGCCAGGATACCGAACGTTTTGTCTACAGCAAAACAACTACCGTTTATCCACCACTGGGTATCATTCTTCGAAAAGAGCTGTTGTCAGAATTATATCCGACGCCTCCGCAAGCCTTGTCGCTAGTCGAATTGCTCAATAACGATTCGCTTATATTTGGCTTTGCCGGCGCGCGACGTTTCCCCGACGAGTTACAAAATGCCATTGATGTGCACAAAGAGAACGACTATGTCCTCGCATTGCCTGGCGTATTGGGCCCGTTGCGGCTACTGCAGCAAATTGACTTTGAACGCATTCATTACACACTTGATTACCCTGGGGTACTGCGCTACTTCGCTATCAAAGAGAACAATAAAACGCTAATTTACTTGCCCACCACTGAATATGGCGAACAGCCGGTTTATGGCGCAATAGGATGCACCAACAATGCCTGGGGTAAACGCGCCATTAACGCCATTGACTCGGTACTTGATGACGTCATTGCCGATCCGGAGTACCGGGAAAACCAGACATTCTGGTTAAACACCTTGCCCGAGAACCCCTAAACCGACACGACTTGTTTAATTAATGCGCGATTGTTACGATTTTTCCCCGCGAACTTAAAACTGACCCTCGCAAACCTGTGCAACAGCACCATTTCATAATAAACTGACGCGTTAATTTCGCCGTGTAGCATGGCCAGCCTCAATGTTCGCTGGCAACGGATCTTCATCTAATTAATCAAACAACCACGGCGAAGATTGTTCTAATAAAGAAACAGGAATCCTATGGCCGGTCTTAAACGAATTATACTTATCGACACTCACTTACCCGGGGTTGTTGAACTTAAGCTTGACGGGCACACCAATATTTGCGGGACCAATGCGTCAGGCAAAACCACACTGCAACGTTTGATCCCGGTGTTTTACGGTGAATATCCCAGCCGGGTGGTCCCAGCTACCCGTGATAGTTTTGAGCGCTGGTATCTGCCCCGTCAGTCGTCGTTTATCATCTATGAATACACCCGCGCTGACGGTGAACTTTGTCAGGCCGTGTTAAGTTCAAACGGTACCGGGGTTAACTATCGCTTTATCGCTAAATCATTTGATTTGGACGACTACCTGTATCAGCAAAAAAGCGGTAAACACGCGTCGTTAACGTCCACCGAAATTAGCCGCGCCATGAAGCGCAATAATATTGTGGTGTCGAGCCTGTTAACCACTAAAGACTTCCGTGCGGTGTTACAAAACGATCAGGGCGTGTTAAACCAGAGCAGCAGTGCCCGGGAGCTATTAGGCTATGCCAAGGTGTTTAGCTTAAGTCAGTCACATGAGCATTTACGTCATATAGAGAAGCTGGCCAAAGCGGTGCATTCTAAAGAAGGCAAAATGGAAACCATCAAAGCGATGATTGCGGCCATTCTGGAAGAAGACGGCGTTCAGCCACCGACTTCAAGTTTGTCCCGGAATCGCGTTGATGATTGGATCCGTGAATGCCATCTGATCCGAGCTTTCGATAAAGTGCGGCCGGAATTTACCCGGTTGGAGCAGGCTAATATGGCCTTGCAGGAAGCAGAAAACGGGCTGTCGGAAATTAGCCAGGCCTTTGAACTGGATAAATCCAGGTTAACCGCGCGCAGCGAAGAGGCCCGTCAGCAACTCGATGATGTACTGCACCAGAAGAAACTTAGCGACAGCACCTGGAACGAACGCCGTGATGAGTTGAATCAGCAGGTATCGGCGTCGCGCGCCGATGTGGAAAAGTACTCGGCAGAACTGGAAGCAGTAGAGCGCGAATTTGATAACTGGCAAGACCAGAATATCGAACAACTCAAAGAAGACGTGGCGAAATTACCCCAGTGGCAGCGCGATTTAGAGCTGGTCTCCAGCCGTTATACGTTACTCACCGAACAGCACCAGGACATCGAATCGGCCTATAATCGCCGTGTCGCTGAAATTGGCGAGACGTTAAGTGCTCAGGTAGAAGAGTTGTCAGCGGCTCGTCAGGAAGCGGCGGAGAAGCGCAGCGACCAGCAACAACAGGAACGTGAGGCGCTGCAGGATATTAAGGCTGATTACGAAGCGCAGATCCACACGCTCAGCGATGGGTATCATGCCAAACTGAACGAACTGAAAGTCAGTGAAGCCGAGGCAAAAGTGGCACTGGCTAATGCCGGTTATAACGAGTTTGAGCAGTCACAGTTAGAGCTTCTTGATGCTGCCATTAAAGAAGCGAGCATCAGTGAAGACAGCGTTCGTAGCGAGTATCGTCAAACTCAGAACAGCTATCAAAAAGCCGTTCAGCAGCGTGACAATGCTAATCATGCGCTGGAAAAAGCCCGCACGGCACATCGAAAAGCAGAACAGCAGGTGGCCGAAGTCAATGCGTTGTTATATCCCGGCGAGGGGTCTTTGCTGGAGTATTTGCGTGCCAATGTGGATGAATGGGAAAGCTCTATTGGTCGTCTGATCCGCCCTGAGTTACTCGATCGCACCGATTTACAGCCTGAGCCCGTGGCAAATGCCGATGGTTTATATGGCGTAACGCTAGCCCTGGAACACTTGCCTGCGCCAGCCTATGCGAAAACTGAGCAGGATCTCAAACAAGCGCTCAATGAAGCCGAAGCCGCGCTCTCAGAGGCGCTGGATAAACAAAACGAATGTGAAGCTGAGCTGGCGAAATGCAACGAAGCGGTGCGCATAGCCGAACTGGCTATGACCCGCCAGGACAATGCAGTACGCAGCGCTGAGGCGGCACGCAAACGTGCCACACAGGATAAAGAGTCGGTATTAAGTGAATACCAGCATGCACTCAAAGAGCGTAAACAGCGCGCCAAATCTCAGTTAGAGTCAAATCAGCAGGCACAGAAAAAACTGCAAAGCCAGTTTGAACTGGACCGTGACGATATTAAAGATCAGCAGCGCGAGGCAGTAACCGAACACAGCTTCCACTGGCAACAACTGATTGCCGACAGCGATGCTCGTCTGGCGCAGTTAGATGCTGAGATTAAGCAGGCTAAAGCTTCAGCAGCGCAAGATCGCGAAGAAATGGCCAAATGGCTGGAAAATGAACTCAACCAGCGCGGACTGGATGTTGATGAGATTGGTCAGCTTAAGAAGCAGGTCAAGAGTCTTAAAGACGCGATTTATAAAACCGAAACCCAACGCCATAAGGTGGCCGACTACGACCGCTGGTATCAAACCGTGTTC
This sequence comes from uncultured Alteromonas sp., assembly GCF_913058315.1. Classification (GTDB taxonomy): domain Bacteria; phylum Pseudomonadota; class Gammaproteobacteria; order Enterobacterales; family Alteromonadaceae; genus Alteromonas. The sequence goes on from NZ_CAJXQY010000054.1 coordinate 8,314, forward strand.
ACCGGCCATAAAGTCACCTGGCAACAGGGGTTAACCAAAGCCCGTAAGGCACTGAGCGAAGCAGAACGTGAGCTCAATGAATTACAGGTAGCGTATCGGGAAACCCGTGAAAGCTTAAAAACCAGGCAATCGGAGCTGGAAAAACTGCTTTCTGTAGCCACCGAGCAACTTGGACAGGTGGATGCACTGGCGAAAAATCTGGCTAAACAACCCCTGCCCAAAGTCGAGGTGGTGGCTGAGTGGCAACATGATGAGCTTAGCATCACGCAACGCTTATCAAGGGCTCAGGCGTTACTCAAAGAGCGGGAAGAACTGCTTAGCGATATTCGCAATTATGTAGAACGTTTCGATCAACTGATTGCTGCTCAGGCGGGAACCGGCTTGTCAGATACCTGGGAGCGCGCTCGGGAAGAATGTGCCGTGATTAACGCCCATGGCGTGAAAGGCATTGACCACCGCCGGATGGTAGGGCACTTATCACAACTGTTAAACGTGATCGTACCGCAGAAAATTCAGGGGCTGCGGGAGCAGGGGCGGATTTTTGGTGCCGATTTGAGTCAGTACTACTTTGTACTGGCGGATATTGATAAGCGTATCGTTAGTCAGAGTCGACGCATCAGTAAAGAGGTAGATGGCGAACTGTTCCTCGACGGCGTATCGGATTCTGCGGTAAAAATTCGCTCTCGGATCAGTGAACTGGAATTCTGGCCGGAGCTGGAACACTTCCGCACGCTGTACGACAGTTGGATGGAAGAGGGCGCCCATGAACTGCCGGATGATGAATACGGCCAGAGCATGCGTCGGGTGCTTGATATCCTTGGTCGTGCTGCACTCTCTGGTGGCATCAGTAAACTGCTGGATATTGAATTACATTTGCGTGAAGGGAACAGCGATCTGGTTATTCGTACCGACCGTCAGCTAAATGAATCGTCGAGCCATGGTATGGCTTATCTGATCCTGTGTAAGTTCCTGCTGGCTTTTACCCGTTTATTGCGCGGTGAGGCAGACGCGGTCATTCACTGGCCTATTGATGAGCTGGGTACCTTGCACCAAAGCAACGTGAAAAAGATTTTCGATGCCTGTCAGGCCAATAATATCAGTGTGGTCGGCGCCTTCCCGAACCCTGAATCTGATGTCTTAAAACTGTTTGAGAATCGTTATCTCATCGACAAAGTATCTAAGCAATTACAGGTGGTTCAGCCCAAGAGCACTAACCTGTCATCATTGATTCAGGCCCGTAAAGCCAAGCAGGAGGTGTCAGCATGATGACCGAACAGGGCAAAGTATTAAGCGCATTACTGAATGGCCAGTTTATATGTCAGGTCAGTGATGAAGACAGCTGGCGCTTTTTAAAAAGCCGCGATAATGCCACTAAGCTTGAACCTCATTTGAATTTGTTAAACCGCACACTGGCCACCACCGGCGAAGGGGAGGTGTTTTTTGCCGGGTATCTGACTCTGGGTGACGAAGAACGCAAAGTACTGTTGCAGCAATTCCAGGAAACTACTTCCAGCCTGGTACCACTGGTGGAATGGTTGCTACTGGTTCAGCAAGCCAGCGAGTCGGATATGCCACTGACCATGGGCAATGCCATTCGTTTAAATGAGCTGCAAACCGTTATTGAAGACACCCCGGCTTACAGTGAACAACTGGAGAAAATCTCCCGCTATCGTTTGTTCGGTTCTACCAGTGTGAATCTGGACGGTCAGTTAAAGCAGGTGTTTAAAAAACTCACCGACCTGGGTTACTTAATGAAACCTAACCCGGAAAAACAAATTTATCTGGCCACCGGCAAAGTAGAGCATTTGTTTGAAGTGATCCGCTTTATCGATGAGACGGAGTCGTTGTCGTTATCTGAGCAGGCGGAAGCGGCCATTCAACAGGGCAGTCTGCTATGAGTCAGGTGCTGATCCAGGCTGGCAGCCGTTTTTTAAATGCATTGGGTCGCCATAGCGATTTAATTATGCATGCTTACGTCAATGGGTCGGTAGATGAGTCGAATTTTAGTCGTAAGATCCTCGAGCAACTGATCCAACTGGGTATCTTATGGCGGCCCGATCCACAAAGCGCCCTGCGGCTTAAAAGTGCAGTGCGCAATTTGCTTGAAAGTGGCCTTCAGGACGAACGCAACCGCAACATTAACGCCAATATCGGCACCGCCCTGGCGAGTCTGAAAACCATTGCCGAGCACTACAAAGAGTCGTTGCACTACAACCGGTTTAACGAAGCTCACGCTTACATGACCGACCTGACTGAGCACGTATACCAGCTCACCGAATCGCTGGCCAACAGCGTGCGGGTAATGTTTAGCCGGATTAACAATGAGTTTGGCTATGTTTCATCGGTGGACGCTAAAATTCGTGAAAACGAACTGGCACAGGGCCAGGTCTCTGAGCTGCTTAATCAGTTAGAGTGCTTTCGCTTTGATGAACTCAGTGAAATAGCCGGCGGTAACCGTGAATTACGCCACTTATTGGTAGTTGCCTTGCAACAAAGCTTCTCAAAAGCCACTCAGGAGCTGTCGGTTGCGCAAGCGCGACTGCTCGATTTACTCGGCCGTTTTCGTGAGTTCCAGGGCCGTACACGGCTGCTTAAAGGCTTTTTACTGCACATGGAGCATCACCCTGAGTTTGCGCCGGGTAATTACCCGAATCTTACTCAGGTGCCCGTATTGTTCAATCAGTCGGCGGCCATGCTGAAACCGGCCAGCATTGATGTGAACCAGGTCGCGCACGAACAGGAATTACAGCAGATTGTTGCCTCGCTAAGCTCAGTGTATCGCCGTAAGCCTGTGGTAAGTGAACCGGAAAAAGCATCGACCATTGATGTTAGTGAGCAGCAGTCGGTGGATTTAGAAAGCGATCCGCTTCAGGAAGAGGTGGATGCCTATTTCTGTGAGGTGATTGATAACGGCCAGTCCTTATCAGCACTGGATTATTTCAGCCAGCGCGAGCTGGAGTTCGATCCGGAAGTGTGGATTTATCAGGTGATTGGCGGCTATCAGGCACTGGATGATGAGGATAAGCAGTTCTTTGCTATCGACCCGGTGGGGCGTGTCGATGAAAGATATACCGGTAATTTTGTGATCCATGATGTCACTTTAGGACTAAGATAACTGTAAGCCAATCAGCGTGATACAAAAACGGCTCGTTGTCGGCAAGACAGGAGCCGTTTTTTGTTGCCTTAAAAAGCCGTTTCTTAGATGAAATTGGTCTTGGCAAATCACAATTTAAACTTATAATTAACATATGTGTAACATGATAGAGTACTATCTGTTAAAGAAGTTGCCGGCGGGATGCCGGTTGTAGTGAACAGGAGCTGTTATGCATTTGTCAGAAGAACAACGCTTTAACCAAGCACTAATAAAACTAGCGGTATTATTTTATCAGGTCGACAGAAAAATTTTACTCAGTGAGCAGGATTATCTGGAAGAGCTGGTTGATTCCCTCGAATGGGATAGTCCTATCTGCCGCGAAGCTTATGTTAACGAAGTCATCTACCAAACCCGAACGGCCCTGGATACAGGGGATGCCGCCGATATTTTACGCAGTCTGCAGGCTGATTTAGCGTTTAACGCCAGCCAGGCGCTGGAAGTCGCGATGGCGATGTCGGGAGTAGACGGCGAGCGCAGTGAAGAAGAAACCGAGCTTCTGAGCCTGTTAACGCACAAAATACTGGCCCGGGAACTAACCGCCAGCCGGGTTGAGCTGCCAGCTGCTTCCTGAAGCACTTATTGAAATACAGCCGGAACAAAGGTAGGGTCAGGGATATTTAACGCAATCAAATTATCCCTGCCTGATGAAATTATTTCGGCTGTGTTGCCTGGTGATACTGGTGATAGCTGGCTCAGTCATGTTATTGAGCAGTTGCCAGCAAACCCGCGATGTACGATTTTCTCCGTCGGCCAGCATCGTGCCGACCACAATCACTCCCTTTAGTGCTTACCAGCAAGCGGTAGCAACGTGGCTTAGTGGACATCGTCAGGCCACCGGCCCGGATAAACGCTGGGAAGTTCAAATCAATACCCCTTTCGAATGTGGTGTCGGCAATACCAAAGGTGTCTTGTTTATCCATGGTTTGGGGGATTCGCCGTATTTCTTTCACGACGTTGCTGAACATCTGTGTGAACGTAACGTGTGGGTAAGGGCGATACTCCTGCCTGGTCACGGATCGAAACCGGGCGATATGCTCAATGCCAGTTATGCGCTGTGGCAACAAACCACTAACTTTCACGTAGAACAGTTTTCCCTCAAAGTGGATGAGTTATATCTGGCCGGGTTTTCCACCGGTACAAATCTGGCTGTGGTGGCCACCAGTCAGCGCAGCGATATCGCTGGCTTACTGCTGTTCTCACCGGCATTTGAATCCCGCTTCGCGGTTACCTGGCTGGCCCCGTATTTAACTGGGTTATTTAGTTGGCCCAATGTTGAACCCGAAGACAACCCAACACGCTACAATTCAATGGCCATGCAGGGCTTTGCCGCTTACCAGAGAAGTGTGGATGCGGTTCAGGCGTCATTGCAGCAGAAAGCGGTTACCCTACCTGCATTGTTAGTGGTGCCAGAGGGCGATAGTGTGGTGGATGTAAATAGGGTAGCTGAGCTTTATGCCGCGCACTTTCGTCACCCGACGAGTCAGTTGCTGTGGCTGGGTGAAGAAGAGGATGCGCCAGCTAACAGCCAGGTGCTTAGCATGCAAATACCGGCGCAGCGGATCGGTGCAGCCTCGCACATGAGTGTATTGTTCAGCGCACAAAGCCCGTTGTATGGCGTGGATGGAACGATAAGAATTTGTGATAACGGTCAGGGCAGCAATAAAACAAAGCGCTGTGAAGCGGGCGAGGAGGTCTGGTATGGCCCCTGGGGCTTAACCGAGGAAGGTAAGGTATTTGCCCGTCTTACTTACAATCCTTACTTCGACACCATGATGGGGGCGATTGAACAGTTGCTGGAGATTGACTCACAATAGGTGGTAAAGGAGTAACCGGGCACCGCAGTCATTATCGGCAGTTGCCTGAGTGACTCTTCTATTCAAGTATATAAATTGTTAGCGATGATTTAACTTCATGGTCAGGACTGGTCATCTTTGTGTTGGCTGCCCACCCTTGGGCTGATTTGTTACACATTGCGGTCATTGAACCATTCGTCATATTAATGAAACCGATGGAAGATTTGAAAAATTTTTGTAAAATTATAAACAATTAGAAGGCCTAATTCAGCGGACACCTGACGGTTAAAACTCTAGTAAGTTACACTCTCTACTCAATTATTGAGACTCGTTTTCCCCATTCTACTGAATTGCATTCAAAATTGACTTTTAGTCCCTATCTATAAATTTCCGCAAGCTGACGATTGCAAAATAATTGAACAATATATGTTCGTTGTGTAGTTTATTTCTTCGATAAGAAAAACACGATGGCAGGGATGTTATGGCGGTTCTTTCACCTAACGAAAGTCTTCAGATATACCGAAACGCAGTAAAACAACAAATAAACTGCGATTTTTCCCCGCACGTAGGGCAGCTATCCAGTCGAGATATATTGTATTACGCGGATAAAGACCGTGCTGAAATTCGTATCAGGCATGCGGTTATTTCTGGAGATTTTGAGATTAAACCCGCAACAGGCTTTAAGCGGGATAAAAAAATAAATCTGCGAATTACATTTTCTGTTTTTTTAGGGCAGATTTATCTCGACAATATGCAATTTGAAGAAATTGATTTCTTTGGTTGCGGCTTTTCCCATCTATCCGCAAGGAAAGTATTAGTAAGTGGTGACGTAGACTTAGGTTTTACTTTTCCCGCCACAGCCTACAATCTGGTTAGTAAGATCCTGAGATTTAATCCAAATCTTATTGTTGATGATAAGTTCTCAGAGTATCTAGAAGGTTTATTGAGTGCACAAAACCAAGACAGTGACAACAGATTAGTAAGTAAGCTAAAAAAAAACGTACAGCCCGCTAAATCATCCCCTCGCAAGCTTAAAGATTGGCAGCGAGATTTTATCGAAAGCAGGTTTAAGATTCAGGAAGACCGAATCGGCCCTTGTGACGTGGATCTGACTAAAGCTCGCATTGAGGCATCTCTGTTATTGGATAACTGCTTACTGGTGGCAAGGGTGCGGGACGACAAAATGCGAGGTCATGCAGCCCTAAGACTTGAATCTGCTTATATTGCAAAAGATGTGGTGGTTAGCCACTTTACCCGTACCAAGCAGGATGACCTTACTATTAAGGAAGGCAATTCAGGCATATTTATAGGGGTGTTCTCAGCTCGAAATTTATATGTAGGGGGCGATTTTTGGGGCGGAGGGGGCATCTATACAACTTGTTATGGGAATGAATCGGATGACGATGCTATTTTTATGCAAGGCGCCACAATTAATGGGAATTTATACTTTCTTTCCCGCAAAGAGAATCAAACATTCCTCGCAGGGTGTTTAAATTTACTAAGCTGCACAATTAAAAACACGCTGCAAATTAAAGATCTTGATGTAACCATTCCCAATGATGAACAGTTCAATAAGAATCCACCAAGAGTCCTATACGCTGATGCGTTGCGTGTTGGCAGTCACGCTGTTATTTCAATCTCTGGTATTCACGAAAATAAAACGCATAAAAATGCGCAACTTTCCTGTTCAGGAATGCAAGTCGAAGGCGAGATATCACTAACCTGTGAACACCCCTATATTTTTAATTTATTTAACCTGAAAGCTTCCGGTGATATTAAAATAAGATTAACTCATAATTTTGCTGACTATTCTTCAGACAACAAAGCGTTGATATTAGGGAATACGCATTGCAAAGGTAATGTTGATTTAATAATCACACAAAAAAGCACGCTCCTATGTCGCCCAGTGACGAGCAAGGAAACTAGCAGTTTGTCACTCGATTTGTCTGGACTGGTAACTAGCGGTGATTTTCATTTAAGTGGTGATATACGGAGTGATATTAAAGCCGTACTTATGCATATTGGCGGTACGCTAAGGCTCTACCCTACTTTTTATGATTGCTCGATGGACATCAGTGGTTCAAGAATTAAGGGCCACTTGTATTTATCTCAAGACATCGAATCCGAATATCAGAGTAAGAATTTCCTCTTCGCGAAAAGTGGGAATACTGGTGAAACTAGTGCGACGGTGGTCAATTCTTTATTAAATAACCCCCAATTTTTGGATACCGCAAAGCAAGCGTTAGAGTGCGTAACGTTTGTTTGTTCTAACAGCAAAGCTCAACGGCTGAATACACATTTTTTGTCGATGGATATCGAACAAATGAATGGGGAATGCCTTAACAATCCGCCAGCCAGTTTAATAATGAAACATGTAATGGTGGCGCAATCGCTTCGAGTACACAGAATTAAAATACTGGAGAAACAAGAGCCGGGGCGGGCGGATATTAATGATTGGAGAGGGCGAGCTAAAAACGTCAAACGTTTGTTATTGATATGGTTAAGAAAGCACTTTGAATATTTTAAATATCCGAGTAAAAATTTAGATAAAGATAGAAATAAGGAGGAGGGCTCATCAGGGATAGTTGAAAATCAAGACTCGAACAAGAAAGAAAGTGCAACTCTCGCATGTGAAGACATATTGGTCGAAGAGCATAGTTTAGGTTTTACGGACAGTTGGAAATATTTAACAGTGTTGTTAAAACCGCATCGCTTTAAACATTTTCTAGCTTACGATGTGCTCAGTGATGGGAAACGAGATGTTTTTATTGATAACGATTTTGAAAATGTAAAAGCAGTAGTTAATGAAGACAGTTTTGGGTTTAAGACACTCTTTGAAGATACCAGTATTAAACTTAATCAACCTGTGCGCTGCAAAGAGTTGAAAAGCAAGCTGCACAGCTATTTGACTATGTATGGTCGAGTTATTAAGGCATCTGCATATGGAAAGTATCCCCCTACAATAAAAAAGCCATTTATTTTTCCGCCATGGAACGACAACCAAATCAGCATTACACCAGTCAATGCAGTGTCACAAACTGATGCTACACATGCTTCGCACTTTATTGTGAATTGCCCCACCTTATTTGATGGAAAACGGTATGACTCGGTCTATGCGATAGGAAAAAGCGGTAGAGTTACGCTGGAATATGCAAAAGAGAGCAAATCAATAAATAAGCAGAGTAACATGCAAACAGAGAGCTTTGAGCCTTCCTATTTGCATTATGGCTCAAGGTATTTCATAGCGTCAGGTCAAGGAAAAGAAAAGCAGGAGGCAACCGCCGATAATCAATGGAAAGAGAAAGTTGTGACAGAAGCAAGCCGGCGAGGAGATTTAAATGGAAATCGGCTGAACTGTAATCCGCTCTTGCGGTTCTTCTTACATGTCGGCAAAGACTCTTTTGCGTTTTTAAAACTTTCTAAATTGGTGTACATGATTCTCTATTCTGGCGGTGGGCGCTACCGGCGGTTTATGAATAAGTTTTACCTGTTTTCCCCTAGTGTGCTGCCTGTTATTGATTTACGAGGGATGCACGTTGGTACCCTTAATGATCGCAGGGGGAATGGGTGGCGTAATCCGGAAGAGTCGGTGCATTCTAGCCTATGGCTTAACTTTAAGCTTTTTTTGCGACTGGATGGATTTGTATTTAATCGGTTAATGTATGTCAGCGAAAAACATCGGTTAATCGGCGAAAACAAAAAACTGGAAGAGCGTTTTAACTCAGCTTCCTCAACTGCAGATGGAAGGCCCAACCCGGCAAGTTCTAATGATGAAAGTTGGAAATCACGGCTTTCGTGGTTATATCGGCAATTCCCTACCGGTAAAGCGTCGCGCACTACAATGTTCAACCAGCCGTTTACCCAGTTTATCAATACTTACTCTTATCGTGGTGATTTTGCCAATTTAACGCCAATTTTAGCCAAACGATTTTCAATTGAGTTAGATTTACTTAAAAAGCGATTGTTGACACATTCCCTGGTAAAATTTTCCTGGTTCGTACTTGCTATCTATGCTGTGGTTAGTTGTGCTGTAATGCCTGCAAAATGTGTTGGTGGATTGCCTCTTGCCATCAGTATCGCCATCATGATTGGTTTATCCCGCCATCCGATCCTGCAGATAGGCTTAGGTACTTTGTTACGGTTCTCTTTGCTTCTTATTATTTCATCTTTGGTCTACACGGTATTGTTAATTTCCGGAGGGCTAGAATTCGAATTTGTACAATTGTATGTTTTGTTTTTATGGCAAATAAGCGTACTGACATTTTTAATATTATGCGCCATTGGCCGATTGCTGATAAGTTTAGTGAAATACACTTACAAGTTGTGTTTTAACTACGCGTTAAGTGTGCCCAGAGCAGTGGTAACTATCATATTTCTTGTTTGTGTTGGCAGCTATGCTACAGATAGAGCAAATAAAGAAGGCTATTTAGTGATAGATGCGAATTTTACAGCAACATTGCTGGATAGTAACGGTCAGCCCCAAATGCGTCAGGGAGTCGAAAATGGTGAACCTCAACTTGAGTCAAACGCTACAATAAACCAGGCTCTAATTGGTGAAACGGCTAGGTGTGGAAATACTATCGATCACTTTATGTATGCAGCAGATATGTTTTTTCCTTTGATCGATTTTCGTCAGGAATTCCGTTGTCATATACGGAGTCCTCTGGCTTGGGAATCTTCTCTTCAACTGCTTAAGGTATATCAGGCAAGTTCTTGGGAAGAGCGGTTCGAGTATATCTTCAATGGCCTTACCTCTACCCATCCCGAAAAATGGATTTGGTTAAAAGGACTTTATACTGTTATCGGTTGGTTAGTTATTTCGCTCACTATATTAACAATAACCAGGGTGATGCGTTTTCACCAGGGCTCAAAAGATGTTGGGTCTTAAGGTCCGAAAAACTTAAAAAGGCATCTATGTGGTTTGTATTCAATCCATTCAGAGCAATTAAGCGCTTTTTACTAACAAGTTGGGCAGCTATCGATTGCTAAACGAGTATATTCGGTTGGCAAAATGAATAGGGACTATATCTCACGAGCGTGAAAACTAACTTGCTTTTTAATTGAAAGGAAGATGGCTGGTATGCTTTCGGTTTCACTCCAATTGCAAAATGTAAAGATGTAAAAATGGCCGTTATGCTATTTCATGTTCCGGTGAAGTTTTCTAGCTTAAGATGGAGTCTGAATAAAGGAGTCGCTATGGGGTTGGTATGCATGTTTATCATTTCGGATAGATATTATTTGTTAACAAGCCCAAATTTGAAAAATAGAAATTCTCCCTTACACATTGTATAGATTCAATACCTGAACTGAAATCCCCCTCATGGCTAGTCCGCTACAAATTTGTCCGCCGTCATAAAAACAGCCCGCATTAAGCGGGCTGTTTAATCGTAAATAATCGGCTTTATACTTCAGCAGCGGCCAGTTCATCTTCAAGCTGTCTTGTTTCATCGGCTCTTGGTTTGGTAAAACGCGCAAGACCAAGGTAGATAACCGGCGTTAGGTAAAGTGTAAAGATTACCGCAATACCAAGTCCGCCAAAGACAACCCAACCAATGGCGTTACGGGCTTCGGCGCCGGCACCGCTGGATAAGATAAGCGGTAAGCCTCCCAGAATGGTGGACACCAGCGTCATCATAATCGGGCGCAGGCGAACCTTACCGGCTTCAACGATCGCGTCGTAAACACCGTAGCCACGGTCACGCAACTGGTCGGCAAATTCAACCAGCAGGATGGCATTCTTGGCCAGCAGGCCAATCAGCATTACCAGACCAATCTGCGAATACACATTAATTGACGTGTTAGTAAGGTAAAGGGCATAAATCGCAGCGGCGATCCCAAAAGGTACGGTCAGCATAACAACCACGGCGCTGTTAACACTTTCGAATTGCGCGGCCAGTACTAAAAAGACAATGACAAACGCCAGGATATAAGTCATGGCGACCTGCTGTGAGGTTTCCTCATAGGCCTGTGCCTCACCGAGGAAAATGGTACCAATGCCTTCCGGTAGTACGTCATCGCCAATGTCTCGTAGCTTCGTTACGGCATCATTGATGGTGATATCTTCCGGCATGCTCATGTCGAGCTTAATTGCGCGGCGTTGGGCCTGTCGCTCTAGCTCCGCTGCCACACCTTCTTCAGTAATATAGGCGACGCTGGATAATGGGATAAGACTGCCGTTATCCGACTTCACATACAGGTTGGTAAGGTCAGACGGATCGCTGGTATTTCTGTCATTGGTTTGCAGAATAATAGGGATAGCCTGATCGCCAATATTCAAATCAATGATGTCATTACCACCAATAGCGGCTCGTAGAGTTGAGGAGATGTCACTAAGTGGTACACCCAACTCATCAGCCCGGCGACGGTCGATGTTAACCCGCAGTTGTGGCTGGGTGGGTTTATAGCTGATTCGGGGCGCACCCAGTTCCGGCATTTGCTCTTCAATGGCGGCAGCATAAATGAGTGCAGCATCGTAAATACGCTCGTAGGTGTCACCAGTAAGCGCTAGCTCAAGGCCGCCGCTCTGTCCGCGCAGGTTAAGGCTGTTGCCACCAAAGGCATTACCTGGTGCGCCTGGCACTGATTGCAGCTTAGGGCGTATTTCACCGATGATTTCCTGAACTGATTTGTCACGCTCATCCCAGTGTTTTAAATCGGCGGTGATAAATACGATATTCGGATCCCAGCTGCCTACCACGGTGTAAATAGAAGCGATTTCCTCGCTTTCCACATAAGGCATCAGCAGGCTTTCCATACTCATGGCCTGGCGGTCCATAAAGTTGCGGCCCACACCATCCGGTCCGCGGGCAAATATCCGAATGGTGCCGCGGTCTTCGCTGGGCAGTAACTCGTTTTCAATGCTCTGTGACGTAAAGTAAGCGCCACCAGCTGCCAGCAAACACAGAACCAGCACTAACCAGGCGTATTTTAAAGACCATACCAATGTGGTTTTATAAAACTGCAGGCAATAGTGACCGAGTCGGCCCAGCGTGGCATCAAACAAACTGCGTTTATTGGCTTTTTGTGATTTTACCGGCAATCGGGCGGTTAGCGCGGGCACCAGTGACAAGGCCACAAAAGAGGAGATGATCACTGAGCCGGCCAGTACACCGCCAAACTCACGGAATAATCGCCCGGCTGTTGAGGGCAGAAAAGCAATCGGGATAAATACCGACGCTAGCACCGCCGTAGTCGCGATAACTGCGAAAAATACTTCCCGTGTACCAATTACCGCAGCAGCTCTGGCACCTAAGCCCATAGCACGGCGACGCTGAATGTTTTCTGATACCACGATAGCATCATCTACAATCATACCGGTGGCCAGTACCAGCGCCAGCAGGGTCAGAATATTTACTGAAAAGCCGAGCAGCCAGATAATTGCCAGGGCACCGGTCAGAGAGACCGGAATGGATAACGCCGGTACAATGGTTGCGCGCCATGAACCGATGAAAAACAACAGGGTAAAGATCACCAGCATAATGGTGAGGCCTAATGAAAACGCAACTTCCTCTACCGAATCACGAATAAATTCGGCGTCGTCGGAGGTAACCTGAATTTGCATTTCAGGAAAGCGCTCATCGAAGGTGTCGACCATGGCCAGAATTTCATCAGAAATCTCAATGGTGTTTGAGCTGGCCTGACGGATAACGCCAATACCAATAACCGGTTTGCCGTCCAGGCGCACCGCGCTGGTGGAGTCGGCCGGGCCAAAGTACACACTGGCCACATCACCAATACGGGTATCGCCGGTGATCACAATGTCTTTGATGTCTTCGGCGGTAAGCGAGGTAGCATCGGCCCGCACGATAAGCATCTGATCGCTTGACTGGATACTGCCAGCTGGTACGTCAAACGGGGCAGTGCGCAGTACATTGGCTACGTCTGTCATCGACAAACCAAAGCTGGTGAGTCGTAACGGGTCTACCGATACCCGCAGCACCCGTTCGCGGTCGCCATTGAGGGTGACATCCGCCACACCAGGAATACTTAAAAATAACGGCGCTAAATCGGTATCTACCCGTTCGGTAAGGGTTTCGGCATCCAGTGTTTCACTGGAAATGGCCAGGCTGACAACGGCCTGAGCATCGTTGTCTGCCTTGATAATAGAAACCTGTTCCACTTCATCGGGTAATTGCCGTTGTACACGGCTGACTGATTCACGGGTTTCGTTGGCGGCATCGTCAAGATTGATGCCGGGGCGAAACTCCACCCGTACCCGGGCAGAGTTCTCTTCACTTTGCGCGTAGATGTTTTTCACGCCACTAACCCGGGCGACTGCACCTTCAAGGTGAGCGGTAACTTCTGCATCCACGGTTTCAGGTGATGCATTGGGATACTGCGCGCTGACCGTAATGGTGGGGGTATCCACATCCGGCAATTCCCGAACTTCCAGCCCGTTTAAGGCTGCATAACCTGCGATGGCAATCAGCAGGTTTAAAACAATAATAAGTACCGGACGGCGAATCGATAACGAAGGCAGGTCGTTATGATTGTCAGCAAGGTTACTCATTGCTGTCTCTCCGCGCCAATGAGGTAGTAATAGACTGGCCTTCACGCAGTGATTGAATACCTTCTGCAACCAGCAGATCGCCGTCGGTTAAATCGCCACTTACTAAAATTGTTCCGCGCAGGCGCTGATGCACGCTCACATCCACACGTTTGGCTTTGTTATCCACCGCGGTGTAAATATACGCGCCGGTAGCGCCCCACAATAGGGCGGCTTCAGGGATTGCTGCGTAACGCTCACCCTGCAGATTGAGTTTCACCCGAAAGCTCATGCCAGGGCGGTAGATATCACGTTCGTTGGGTAATAGAGCTCTGGCCGCCATAGTGCGATCGGTGTTGTTGATACGGGAATCTAACTGGGCAATGTCAGCGGTCAGCGATACATCGCGGGAAGACCAGGGCTGCAAAGTCACCGAGGTCTCAGACATTAACAGAGACACGGCAGACTCCGGCGCCCGGAAATTAACATACAGGCTGGTGCGGTCATCGAGGGTGGTGATAACCGTTGTGGTGGTAATACGGTCGCCGACCTCCACATCGGTTAAGCCTACATAGCCGGAAAAAGGCGCGGTAATGTGGCGGTCTTCCAGATCGGCTTTAGCTTCATCGAGGGTGACTTTAGCCAGGTCGCGAGCAGTGCGGGCGATGTCGATTTCGCTTTCTGCCACTGCGCCCCGGTCGCGGCTATCGACCAGGCGCTTGAGCGCCCGCTCAGTATCCTCAAGCTGTAATTCAGCACGGCGCACCGCAACTACCTGACGGCGATCGTCCAGGGTCAGTAAAACATCACCTTTATTGACCTTCTGACCGGGAGTAAAGTTTACCGCTGTTACTTCATCGGCTACTGCCGGATAGAGCGTAACAGATTTAACGGCTTCCGCTGTGCCCACGGCTTCTACGTTTTTTTGTTCGTGCATAAACTCAATTTTATTGAGCACTACCAGCTTGGCACTGTTGCCCCTGCCGCCCCAGCTCTGTGCTGAGGCTGGCGCTGTCATTAACACCAGGTGTGCCAGGGCACCTATACAAAGCATTCTTTTCAAATTTTTTATCATGTCGCTTCCTGAATACCTCTATCATCAACTGCTACGTAGTTAACACAAAGAGGGAGCATTATTATTTTATTGTTAATAATTCGTATTATCGCTAAAGGTGTGATGGCGGGCTAGGGAATGAGTTGCAACTCGGCGTACTCCTTATACAAGGTGTCGCTTTTTATTAATTCTTCATGTTTTCCCGATGCCCGCACAGCGCCGTTATCCATTACTACGATGCGGTCACACATTTGTACCGTGGCCAAACGGTGAGCGATAACCAGAGTTGTGCGGCCTTTAATGAGGTACTTCAGCGCTTGCTGTACTTTGTGCTCACTCACTGCGTCAAGCGCGCTGGTGGCTTCGTCAAGCAGCAATACCGGGCGGTCGGCGAGGAATGCCCGGGCAATAGCAATGCGCTGGCGTTGTCCGCCGGAGAGTTTAACCCCGCGTTCACCGAGCTGGGTATAATAGCCGTCGCTTAATTCGTTAATAAAGTCATCCGCAAAGGCCTGTTTTGCGGCTTCAATTACCTCTGCTTCGTTCGCGGTGGGCCGGCCATAGCGGATATTCTCTATCACGGTACTGGCGAAAATAACCGGCTCCTGAGGCACCAGGGCAATTTGTTGACGCAGACTGTCCAGAGTGAGCTCGGTGACCGGGGTATCATTCAGTTTAATGTCACCGCCCTGAATCGGATAAAAGTGTTGTAATAACTGGAATAACGATGATTTGCCAGCCCCGCTGGGGCCTACCAGGGCAACACATTCCCCCGGGGTCACCTGTAATGAGAAGTTTTCAAATAATCTGGCGTGTTCGGTGTAGCCAAAATTGACCTGCTCGAATGCGATCAGGGGCGGCTTGTCCAGCGGCGCGATGGCCAGCTGGCCGGTATTATTATTGGCGGTAGTGGCCAGCAGCTCAAGTAAACGTTCGCTGGCGCCCACTCCGCGTTGGATCTCACCGAGTACTTCGCTGATGGTAGCAATACTGCTGCCGGCCAGCACCGCATAAAATAAAAAGGCGGATAACTGCCCGGCACTTATCTGGTCTGTCATGACCTGGCGAATCCCCAGCCAGCCGATACCGATTACCGATAACATACTCACCAGCATGATGACGCCTATTAACATGGAACGATAATGAATACGACGTGAGGCGGCCTGTAACGCTGAGCTGACTTTTTGACTAAACTTTTGTTGCTCACTGGAAACCGCATTAAAGGCCTGAACCACCATTATCTCGTGCAGGGTTTCGTCTATTTGTGAACCCATGTCGGCGATACGATCCTGACTCTGGCGGGAATAATGGCGCACCTTCGGTGCTATTATTTTCAGTGGCACCAGTATAAAAGGTACCGCAATTAACACGCACAGCGTTAGCATAGGGCTGGTGAAGGTCATTAAAATAATGGCACCAACAAACCCCACCAGCGAGCGCAGCGCCATCGACAAGCTCATACCCACAACGGTTTGAATCACACTGGTGTCGTTGGTAAACCGGGAAATCACTTCTCCGGTGCGGGTTTCGGCAAAAAAGCCCGGCGTGAGAGTGAGCAGGTGATGATAAACCTGAATGCGGATGTCGGCGCTAATCCGTTCGCCAAGCCAGGTCATCAGATAGAATCGAAAATACGTTGCCAGGCAACCAACCACGGCAAACAAAATAACCCAGCCAATCGCTGCATCCAGTCGGTTAATGTTGCCCGCACTGAGCCCTTCATCAACCGTCAGCTTTATGCCCTGGCCGAGCAGCAACCAGGCCGCCGCTGCAATAGTTAGCGCGGTAACCGCGCAGGCGACTTTTAGTTTGTATGGCCAGAGCAACTGGCCCAGCCATTTGAGTACGTCTTTGGTTAATATCAAGGGCGTTGCCGGGAAGTGGTTCATTAGTGAGTGGCATTATGAGTGAGAGAGTCATTAATGCCCAGTTAAGATGAGTTAAGAAGTGTAAAGGACCAGCCAGGTTACTTTGGCCTGCCTATTCCGCTTCGTTTCACTACCATTTAATTGCTGATAGGCCTTGCAATTTAATAGCGTATACGTATAATTCCGCGGCCTTTCGCCTTGTCTGTATTTCATTCAGGGTTTGAAAAGGTAAGTTAACGGTAACGCTACAACGAGTTTGAGGCATTTATGGTTACTATTCGTTTACAGCGTGGTGGCGCCAAAAAGCGTCCATTTTATCAAGTAGTGGTTGCAGACAGCAGCCGTGCAAGAAACGGTCGTTTCATTGAAAACGTCGGTTTCTTTAACCCAACTGCACAAGGTCAGGCAGAACGTCTGCGTTTAGACCTGGAACGTGTAGAGTACTGGGTTGGTGTTGGCGCAAGCTTATCTGAGCGCGTTAACAGCTTGGTAAAAGAAGCTAAAAAAGCGGCAGCATAAGCTGTCCTTAATTCTGGTAGGTTTAGATGAGTCAAGCGTCTGACAAAGTGGTTATTGGCAAAATCGGTGCTCCATACGGAGTGAAAGGTTGGGTCAAGATCAACAGCTATACCGAGGTGCCAGAAGGTATTTTCGACTACAGCCCGTGGTTACTGGCTGATGACAGAGAATACCAGATTGATCAATGGCGACCGCATGGTAAAGCCATCGTAGCAAAGCTGGTTGATATTGATAGCCGGGATGATGCCGAGCGCATTAAAAACCTGGATATTGTTATTGAGGCTGAGCAACTCCCTGAACTGGGTGACGATGAGGTTTACTGGCGTGAGCTTAGCGGCATGCAGGTGGTAACTACGCAAGGTTATCAACTGGGTGTGGTTAAAGAAGTGTTTAATACTGGCGCCAACGACGTAATTCGCGTTAAGGCAAAGGCAAACGACGCTTTTGGTCAAAAAGAAAGACTATTACCGTTTGTATTCGACTCAGTCGTACAAGCAGTAGATAAAACCGAGCGGGTGATTACGGTTGAATGGGATCCGGGGTTTTAAGTGACCGCGGAAAAATGGTTCGGCATTATCAGTTTGTTTCCTGAAATGTTCGCTCCCTTTACTCAACAAGGAGTAATAGGGCGGGCAGTGAAGAACGGCACACTGGCAGTAGAGCATTTTAACCCAAGAGACTTTACACACGATCGTCATCGCACTGTCGATGATCGCCCTTATGGTGGTGGTCCTGGCATGTTAATGATGGTTAAACCGCTTACTGACGCAATTGCCGCCGCCAAACAGGCAGGTGGTGAAAACAGTAAAGTGATTTACCTGTCTCCACAGGGTAAACCGCTAACCCAGGCTGGCGTTAAATCGCTGGCAGCCAACAGCAAGTTAATCTTGTTATGTGGCCGGTATGAAGGGGTTGATGAGCGCGTAATTGAAAGCCATGTTGACGAAGAGTGGTCAATTGGTGATTACGTGTTAAGTGGTGGCGAACTGCCTGCCATGGTGATGATGGACGCAATTGCACGGTTAGTGCCGGGAGTACTCGGTCACAGCGACTCAGCAATTGAAGATTCATTTACTCATGGTTTGCTGGATTGTCCACACTACACTCGCCCGGAAGTACTCGACGGTAAAGCGGTACCAGGTGTGTTACTAAGTGGTGATCACGAAAAAATCAGACAGTGGCGACTGCAGCAATCTTTAGGTAGAACTATGCTGCGCCGCCCTGAGTTATTTAACGACCTAGCTCTGACTGAGGAGCAACAACGGTTACTGGAAGCTTTTCAGGCGTCGTTGCAGCAAGATGACAGTTAACTAGGATGAGAGGATATGATGAGCAAAGTCAGTCAAGATATCATCAAAAAAATTGAGCAAGC
>NZ_CAJXQY010000055.1 GCF_913058315.1 uncultured Alteromonas sp.
ACACCACCTGCAAAAAAGCATCGTCATCGGTATAAAAACGCAGTAGCGTGCCACCACTGTCAAGTTCTGCCTGTCCCACCGCCTGAATCAAATGCTGGCTGGCAGCGCCTTCTATACACAGTTGTGGCGTGAGTAGTTTGAGCTTAAGCGCATCCAGTTCAAAGGAGCCGCCTAAGTACAGACCCATCACCTCCGGTGCGGCAGGCTTTTTGGGGGAATCTGATTTAAACCATTTTTTAAACATATCACTGCTCCGTGAGCGCATTCCAGTTAATATCGGTAATGCGGGCTTTGGCGATATAATAAAGTTTATCCTGCGGTGATATAACCGTTTTCAGTGCGGGGTTGAGTGTAACGGACTGGCCGCGTTCAGCGCCGGCACAACCTATTAAGGTGGCATCATACTGACGTTTAAACGCCATAAATAAGGTTTGGTAGCTCACCGGCTCAACCGAGTGGGGAATAGTCAGAGAAAATTGTGCCTGGCCATCGTCATCCACGCTTAATAAATCGTGGTGCAGCGTGCTGGAACCGGGGTCAAAAGCGGCTTTGGCGAGCATTTCAACCGCAACGCTGGGTGTACATTCTACCTGTGGGCAGTGCATCTGCAGCAGCCGGACCAGACTTTCATCATTAAAATAAGCAACCTGATGGGCCGACGGATTCTTTTGGGCACAATATAGCGCGGTGGTCATGGTTAAGTCGTCTTCGGGATTATCAATAAGAATGGTGGAGGCCGCGCTGATACAGGCTTTGTCCATGTCTTCATCTTTATTAAACGATTCCACCCGAACGAATTCTATACTACCGGGCATGGGATTGGTAATGTCGGCTCTGACACAAAGCACGATGTCGGGCTTTTCAGCCAGGGACTGACGTTCCTGCAGGAGTAGTTTGAGTAGTAGTAACGTGCGTTGTTCATTCCAGCCAATGACCAGAATATGGTTGCTAACATCAAGACTGGATAACCCCATAATACCTTTTCTCCATTGATTTCCCACAAAGGCGGCAACCCGGCCTACAATCATCGCAAAGATACTTAATCCCAGCGGAATCACATACAGTGCAACAATCAGTTTACCGGCGGAGGTTTGCGGTGAGAGATCGCCGTAGCCTACCGTAGAGCCGGTCACTGCGAGCCAGTAGATAAAGTCTACGCTTTCGGTCAGCGCCTGTTCATCAAATGCGTACAGCAGTAACCAGGATGATAATGCATAGAACAGCGTGGCCAGGACTATGGTGTACCATCTCGATTCAGCAAAATAGTTAAGCATTACGCGTCGGATTTTTATCCACATAATGGCGCCACTGGCAATCCTTGTTATTTATGTGCTTCCATCTTCGCAAAAAAACAGCGGTTAGTACAAGTACCCGCCTTAGGCAGACCCGAGTCTTAACCGCTTGATTTTATTTACTTGCCTAAAATGCGTGCCAGCTCATCGTCGGCCGAACTCTGGCCGCCTTTGATACCTGCCGCTGCCAGGCGCTTCTCTAAATCGTCAGACGATTCCGATGAAGCCAGTTCTTCCGCTGCTTCCAGCTCCGCGGTGCGCATTTTCTGCTTTTCCTGAATCCGCGACAGTGATTCAGTCGCCGTCTTCATTTTGCTGTTTGCGCCCATATGACGCGAAGATACCGCAACCTGAGCCTTTTGCACGCTTTCAGTCGCTTTAACCATATCAACCTGTTGCTCTAAGCGACGTAGGTTGGCTTTGGCTTGCTGAATGTTTTTGGCCAGCTGCTTTTCAGATGCATTAAACTGATCCAGATACTGTTGTTCCTGGTCGCGCTCGGCTTTTAAATCACTTACCTTGCGTGCGCAGTCCAATGCCAGTTCGCGATCATTGTCTATTGCCTTACGGGCGTGAGCTTCATACTCTTCAATCGACTGGTTAAATCCATCGACCTTTTGTTGAGACAGTTTGCACTTCGCCAGAATTTGAGTACGGGCATGATCAGATTTGCGCAACTCTTCCTTTGCTTCCCGAATTTCCTGTTCAAGAATTCTGATTGCCTGACTATCTACCACTGACTGGGCCGCTTCGTTGGCACCACCTTTCACTGCTGTGATCAGTTTTTTCCAAACAGACATAAATTTCTCCTTAAATTACTTCAAATGTGACTCATAAGCGTCAAGGAAAGCAGCCACGTTCTGGAATAACGTAGTGACTTCAATTTGAATACTCTCTGCTTTGGATTGCGCACTTAGCGCGCCAAATGCGGTGTAGTATTCCTCTCCATTAACGTTGGATATGGCCACTGTTGTGAGTGGGAAAAGCATGTGAGTTGACAGAATATCGTGGTCCAGAGCAGCTTTGTCGGCAACCTGCGATGCGTTAAACAGTAAACTCTCAACGATAATTTGTTCACCGCTGATTGCCAGCCAGGCATCCAGCCCGTCCTGATTTGCAATCAGTAAACATTCTTTTTCGCGGGTGACGACCAGGTCATCCATGTTTTTAAACAGGGCCTCAAGTTGTTCAAGATCCCATTCCATACTATATCTCCTTACCGAATCAGCTAAATGCCGTTAACTCTAGTCAGATTTACTACACTGTTGCAACGACTTTGCGTTAATTAGTGCAACAAAGTGTGACTAAACCGATAGTCTGTTGTGTTCTCATTGCCCGTTCAGACCGATAAGGCTTTGCAAATCTGCCTGAACGAGGAAAAGTGTAGACAATTACAGTGGCAATAGTCAATAATAATTATGTCTATATGTGTAAAAAAGTGTGTCAATGTAAATTATAATTCACAAAGGGGTGTTTTTTGAAAGGGCAAAATCAATGGCGGATGGTAGTCCAACGCATCATTCGCTCAGAAATGTCGCTGCGTGGCGTTAAGTACCAGGGACTCAGTGACAAACTGGCAGAGATTGGTGTAACGCAAACGGCTGATAATCTGCGAAATAAGGTGAATAAAGGCATTTTGGGGGCTGATCTGTTGCTACAAATCCTCTACGTGCTGAAGGCAAGACCCCTGTCTGTCGAAATGATGGCAGAGATATTGGCGGCCAGTGATGACCAATAAACAGTCGAAAAGCCAGGGATATAAAAGCCGGACGGCACATAAACAAAACCCAGTCAAATTGACTGGGTCGAATAAGGAAGATGGGAGAACATCATCGCTTTGGTTAAATAATAGCCTCATTTCAAAAATATAAAAGAAATACTATGTATCGGACTGTATCCATTCGTATAAATATAAATACCTAAAGTTGGTAAGGGAATTGCAGTGAAAGTTGGTAAAAGGATGGCGCAGTGGAGTGCCCCAAAGAGTTTTTTGCCAGCCTCTGCTTGTGTGGAGAGTCAGTAATCGCCGTTTCACCCTGTTATATTCATCGTGTAATTTGCACCGGCAGCGCAGCGTTTTTAGCGCAGATGTGTTACACTCCCGCCGTTTTTTATTGCAAACCTGACTATGTTGCCGGACCCCCTTGCTGTAGGCGTGTTCCGAGTGATTAAAGATCAATTTGATACGACATATGAGCTTCATGAAATTATCAGATTTTAGTTTTACACTGCCCGAGCATTTGATTGCTAAACATCCCACTGCTGAACGTACTGCAAGCCGTTTATTACACCTTGATGGGAAAACGGGCGAAGTAGTGCATAAGCAATTTCGCGATATGCTGGACCTGGTAGAGCCCGGCGATTTACTGGTGTTTAATAATACCCGGGTTATTCCGGCTCGATTGCTGGGGCAGAAAGCCTCGGGCGGTAAAGTGGAAGTGCTGATTGAGCGAATTGTAGATGAGCATAATGCGCTGGCCCATGTAAGGGCCAGTAAAGCGCCCAAACCCGGTACCAAACTGTGGTTAGAAGGGGCCGTTGAAGTTACGGTAACCGGCCGTCAGGACGCCTTATTTGAACTGTACTTTGGTGGCGAGACTTCGGTCCTCGAGCAACTCGAGGCTCATGGCCATATGCCTTTACCGCCCTACATTGACCGCGCCGATGAAGACAGCGACAAAGAACGCTATCAAACGGTTTACAATCAGGCGCCTGGTGCAGTTGCGGCACCCACCGCAGGGCTACACTTTGATGATGCCATCTTACAAGCGCTAGCTGAAAAACAGGTCAACCTGGCTTATGTAACGCTGCACGTCGGGGCCGGTACTTTTCAGCCGGTCAGGGTTGATAATGTACTCGAACACAAGATGCACAGCGAATACGCCATAGTACCGCAGAATGTAGTGGAGGCCGTCAGGGCAACCAAAGCTGCCGGTAAACGGGTTATAGCGGTCGGCACCACTTCGGTTCGCTCGCTGGAGTCTGCTGCCCTTAACGCCAGTACAACAGACGTTATCAAACCATTCCAGGCAGATACCGACATTTTTATTTACCCGGGGTTTGAATTCAGAGTAGTAGATGCCATGTTTACGAACTTCCACCTGCCGGAGTCTACCCTCATTATGCTGATTAGCGCCTTTGCCGGACGTGACAATGTGCTTAAGGCATACGCTGAAGCCATAGAGCAGGAATACCGGTTTTACAGCTATGGCGACAGCATGTTTATTGAAAAAAGCATTAACACATGATCTCTGTGGTATAGCTGGTATAATCCGCCCTCAATTGAGCTCAGACAGAGGGCCTGCGCAATTAGCCCCCATGATCAGACAGGATATTAACTCTCATGCAATTTGAACTGCTCCATACCGACGGTCGCGCCAGACGAGGAAAACTGGTGTTCGAACGCGGCGAAGTGGAAACGCCGGCGTTTATGCCGGTGGGTACTTACGGTACCGTTAAAGGAATGACGCCAGAAGAGCTTGCCGATAGCGGCGCGCATATCTGCCTGGGTAATACGTTTCATTTAATGCTGCGTCCGGGGACCGGCATTATTAAAGAACACGGTGACCTGCACGATTTCATGCACTGGCAAAAGCCCATTCTTACTGACTCTGGCGGTTTCCAGGTATTCAGCCTGGGGGATTTGCGTAAGATCACCGAAGAAGGGGTTACCTTTCGCTCGCCCATTAATGGCGAAAAGATATTACTCACGCCGGAAAAGAGCATGGAAGTGCAACGCGACCTCGGCTCGGATATTGTGATGATTTTCGACGAGTGTACCCCATACCCGGCCACCGAACAGGAAGCGCGCATTTCTATGGAACTGTCGCTACGCTGGGCCAGACGCAGTAAAGATGCGCATGGTGACAATCCTTCAGCCCTGTTTGGTATCATTCAGGGGGGCATGTACGAAGATTTACGGGATGTCTCGCTGGCCGGTCTTGAGGATATTGGCTTCGATGGCTATGCCATTGGCGGGTTATCGGTCGGTGAACCGAAAGAAGACATGATCCGCATCATCGAACATACCGCGCCTAAAATCCCGGAGCATAAACCGCGCTACCTGATGGGCGTTGGTAAACCCGAAGATATAGTAGAGGCGGTACGCCGCGGCATTGATATGTTCGATTGTGTCATGCCAACCCGAAACGCCCGGAACGGTCATTTGTTTGTCACGGAAGGTGTGATAAAAATCCGCAACGCCAAACATAAGCATGACACGGGTCCATTGGACGAAAATTGTGATTGCTACACTTGCAAAAATTATTCTCGGTCATATTTACATCATCTCGACAAGTGCAATGAGATACTTGGCGCAAGACTGAACACTATCCATAACCTGCGATATTATCAACGGGTTATGCAGGGATTACGGGAGGCGATTGCCAGCAATACTCTGGACGAATTTGTCAGCGAATTTTACGCACAGAAAAACATGCCGGTACCGGCTTTATAACAATTTATAACGGGGAACATTATGAGTTTATTTATTTCCGACGCACACGCACAAACTGCAGGCGGCGGTGGCCAGAGTGGCGGTTTAGAAATGCTGATCATGCTGGGCGTGTTTGGCCTGATTTTCTACTTCCTGCTTTATCGTCCGCAAGCCAAGCGTGTTAAAGAACACAAAGCGCTGGTGTCATCACTGACCAAAGGTGATGAAGTTCTGACTCAGGGCGGCATGGTCGGCAAAGTGACCAAAGTGTCTGACGAAAAGGATTTTATCGAAGTTGCGCTGAACGACCAGACCAACATCGTGGTACAAAAAAGTGCCGTGAGCGCTGTGCTGCCAAAAGGCACAATGAAGTCTATCTAAGTAACCAGCTTAACGGGCTCAGTAACTGACTGCAGCCCGTCGAAGGGAATTTTTGTGTTAAACCAAAACTCATTTTTTAAGGTGCTGATCGTACTTTTTATGGTACTGATGTGCGGCTTATATGCGTTGCCAAATCTATACGGTGAAGATAACGCCGTACAAATCTCCGGCTCGCGCAATGCCACTGTTACTGCAGCACTCGAAACTCGAATCACCACCGCGCTGGCTGAGCAAAATATACCCATTAAATCGGTAGAATTTGCCAATGAGCAGTTGTTGATTCGTCTGCCGGATTCAGACAGCCAGTTAAAAGCGCGGGATTTTCTCGATCGTGAACTTGGCACTGACTATGTTGTGGCTATGAACCTCGCCCCTGATACACCAGAGTGGCTTGAGGGATTGGGTGGTACACCCATGAAACTGGGCCTGGATTTACGTGGTGGTGTCCATTTCCTGATGGAAGTGGACATGAACGAAGCCATCAGTAAGTCACTGGAAGATGCCGAAAGCGATTTCCGTACCGCGCTGCGTGAAGAAAAACTCCGTTATCGGTCAGTTAACGTCCGCGATGGATTTATTGATATCCAGTTTCGCGACGAAGAGACGCTTGATAAAGCCGAGTTTTTTCTGGAAAACCGTAACCGTGACCTGACCTACCAGGAAATGGACGATCTGGTACTGCGAGCGCGATTCTCCGAGCTTAAACTTGCCGAAATTAGAGATTATGCGGTCAAACAAAACATCACCATTATCCGTAACCGGGTAAACCAACTCGGTGTTGCCGAACCTGTTGTTCAAAAACAAGGTGCAGAACGCATTGTTGTGCAGCTACCAGGGATTCAGGATACCGCACAGGCAAAAGAAATTCTGAATGCCACGGCGACCCTCGAATTCAGAATGGTGGATCAGGACAACGATGTCCGTGACGCCATTGCCGGTCGGGTGCCGCCGGGTTCACAACTGCTGTATGAAGGCGAGCGTCCGGTGCTGCTGGATAAACGCATAGTCGTTACCGGTAACCACATTATTGATGCCAACAGCGGTGTTGATGAATACGGCTTGCCTCAGGTCAGCATTTCACTTGACAGCGAAGGCGGAAATAAAATGTCGCGCAATACCCGCGAAAATGTGGGTAAGCCGATGGCTACTGTCTTTATTGAATATAAAGCGACAGGTGAGCGGGACGCCAACGACAAATTGATTTTTGAACGTCACGAAGAAGTGATCAATGTGGCCACCATTCGTGGTCAGTTTGCCAGTAACTTCCAGATTACCGGCCTTGATTCACCGAAAGAAGCGCGCGATTTAAGTTTACTGCTGCGCGCCGGTGCGCTGATTGCGCCTATTCAGATTGTTGAAGAACGTACCGTTGGTCCAAGCCTCGGTCAGGAAAATATCGACTTAGGTATGCAGGCAATTATCTGGGGTCTGGTTCTGGTGATGGTCTTTATGCTGGTGTATTACAAAGCCTTTGGCGTTGTGGCTGATATAGCCCTGGCACTTAACCTGGTGATGATCGTGGGTATTATGTCGATGATCCCCGGTGCTACACTTACTCTGCCGGGTATGGCAGGTATCGTACTGACAGTCGGTATGGCGGTGGATGCCAACGTACTGATATTTGAACGTATTCGCGAGGAAATTCGTGACGGTCGCAGCCCGCAACAGGCTATCCATCAGGGCTATGACAGTGCGTTTTCTACTATCCTCGATGCCAATATTACGACCTTTATAGCCGGTCTTATATTGTTTGCTGTTGGAACTGGTCCGATTAAAGGCTTCTCTATCACGCTGATGATTGGTATTGCCACCTCTATGTTTACCGCGATTATTGTGACCCGGGTGATTGTAAATACCGTCTGGGGTGGTCGCCGTGTTAACAAACTGGCGATATAGGAGCGTCTGATATGCAATTATTGAAACTAGTCGAAACCATTAACTTTATGAAATTGCGGATGGCCGCAATGGTGTTATCTACAATCCTGATCCTTGCTTCTGTGTTCTCACTGGCGACGAACAGTCTGAATTGGGGCCTGGATTTTACCGGTGGTACGCTGATTGAAGTGGGTTATGAGCAGGCCGCAGACCTGGGCGAAATTCGCTCGTCTCTGGCGGCTAACGAATTTCCTGATGCCGTGGTGCAAAATTTTGGGAGTAGTACTGATGTGCTCATCCGCATTGCGCCGCGTGATGGGGTTAAAGCCGTAACCATTGGCGATCAGGTTATTGCGATTCTGCAACAGGCGGATAGCAGTGTTGAGAAACGCCGTATTGAGTTTGTCGGACCTAACGTCGGGGAAGAGTTAACAGAGCAGGGCGGGCTGGCGATGCTGGTAGCACTAATCTGTATCCTTATCTACGTGGCAGCAAGATTTGAATGGCGGTTTGCACTGGGGTCTGTTTCGGCTCTGGTACACGACGTGTTGCTCACCCTGGGTTTGTTTTCGTTCTTACAGCTTGAATTCGACCTGACAGTGCTGGCAGCGGTGCTGGCGGTAATTGGTTACTCGCTGAACGATACCATTGTTGTTTCCGATCGGATCCGCGAAAACTTTCGCAAGATCCGCAAGGGCGAGCCGGTGGAAATTATTAATATTTCACTGACCCAAACGTTAAACCGAACCATTATTACTTCATTAACCACGGTGTTGGTATTACTTGCCTTGTTCTTTAAAGGCGGTGCACTCATCCATGGCTTTGCCACAGCATTGTTATTTGGTGTGGTGGTAGGTACTTACTCATCCATTTACATCGCCAGTTCTGTTGCACTGTCATTAGGCATTAGTAAAGAAGACCTAATGCCACCGCAGGTAGAGAAAGAAGGCGAAGATCTGGACGCAATGCCATAGCGCGCAAGTTACCAGCTTGCGTTAAATTAAAAGCCGCGGTGACAATCCGCGGCTTTTTTTGCGCCGAAAATAACCTGCTGCCATAGTGTAACAGGCTTATCGCACCTCGATACTGCCGGTAAGCTTCGCCAACATTTTAACGCCGATGCCTTTGACCCTGGTCAATTCATCCACAGAGCTAAAAGGGCCCTCTGATTCCCGGTAGTTAATGATGGCCGCAGCCTTACTTTTACCAATTCCAGGTAACGCCATCAGTTGTTCCAGCGAGGCAGTGTTAAGGTTTAGCAGAGATTCAGTCGTTGCCACCTGAGCGACCTTGTCAGTCATTTTTAAAGACTCTGCGTTAGCGGCATTAAAGCCAGCAAGCAGTGCCAGCATAATCATACAAATTTTAACGATAGATAGTTTCATGTGTAGCTCCTAAAAGTAGTGAATGATGACAATCATCTCCTTTACTTTACTCACCAGACACAAAAAGTGGCAGTACAGAAAATGGCCAGTTTTACTTCAGTGCACTGCCTTTTATTCCGGCAAAATACCGAAAATTCACCCCTCAGGCTGTTCAGCATTAAATTTATACTAAAGTTGCAATCTGGCCCGGAGGCTCTGCGTGCGCTTAATATGGTCTATCCAGTTATGCTCTTAATTTGCACTTTTAGCCTGTAAATTTATATTAAAAACAGAAGGTTAATGATTTCTGTTTAACAGCGATTGCGATACCAGTGATAACACTTGTTAGTAAAGCAGGTGTAATAGGTCCTGAATGATAACGTCTGGTTCGGGGCTCGCCAGGCGTTCTGCGGCACATTAATTACCGCTCTTTTCATTCCTATCCTATAGTTATTAAAAATCCAGGAATCATCAATGCCCAGTCAGCTGACCACTTATTTGCTGGGGGGAATATTCGTAGTAGTGATTACCGTAATGGGTACCTTAGTCAGCCAAACATTACTGAAACAGGATCAGGTAGTCAGCTTCGAAGCCCCGATGCAAGAATTTATCGATACGTTGAGCAGGGAGCTTGATTACAACGCCTATGCGCTGAGCTCGCTGGCGCAGCTTTTTCGTTCTTCCGAATCCGTAGAGGCACATGAATTTGCCAGCTATACCAGTCTGCTGATGAGTCAGTTTGGTAATATAGTTGCCATGACTTATCTGGCTGAGCCGGATAACCCGGCAACGCAAAAGTTAACGTCAACTTACTGGCAGGCGGCGAGATCTATAGAGAATGTAAAATCATTTGAACTTATGGAAAAAGCAGACGTTAACAAGCTTTATAAACGCTTATCCAACCCTCGCGAGGCTGTTGCTTCGCCGATTTTCACATTCGCAGAAAACCGTCATTATTACGCGTTTGTATTACAACGGGTGGCTGAACAGCAGGGCTTTGTGGGCATTCTGGTGGATGCCGGGTATACGCTTGATCAAACCCTGGATATTCAAATTAACAATGGTTACTCACTATTTGAGCGGGAGTCGGGGTTGCCCAGCCTGGTTTTCAGCAAACATCAGCAGGTAATCAGGGGGCAGGAAGATGTTACCAGTGGGGATTTTGTAGGGACCCTGAATTTTTTTAACCGCCAATGGCTGGTGTCTACTTATCAAAACAAACTGTTTCATCATAAAGCGGCTTATTCAATCATCCCCATCGCCGCGTTTGCGCTGAGCCTGCTGGTTGTTTATCTGGTGCTACAGGCACTGCGCCTGAGGGCTGTAAACCGTGAAAAACAAAGCGCCTTTGAGGATTTGCAGTTTGCTCAACAACGATTGGTCGAAAACGAAAAACTCTCCGCAATGGGAGGCCTTGTCGCCGGCGTTGCCCATGAAGTAAACACCCCGTTGGGGATAGGCATTACCAGCCTGTCTCATCTGCAGGAAATCATGGCAGAGCTGCGTGATGATTATGATCAGGGCCGTCTAGACTGCGACCGTTTTAAAGAGTTTATGGAGTCCGGCGATGAAATGGTGAGCCTGTCGCTTAATAACATGCATAAAGCTTCGGCCCTGGTTGCCCGCTTTAAGAAAGTGGATGTGATTAGCGCCGATGCCAGTATGAGCCTTGAGACGGTGGCTATTGCCGAACTGGTGGACAATTTTATTGTTCGGTTTTACAACGAATTCCCTGGCTCCCTGGTAACAATAAAGGCCGACATAGATAAGTCTGTACTGGTGCATACCTATCCTGATGTCATTATGGATATTCTAAACTACCTCGCCAGCAATGCGGTGAGTCACGCCTTTGAACCGAGCCAAAAGCATTGCGAAATTAGCATTACTTACCCATTCAGAGAGGGTAACAAACAAACCAACTTACTGCTGTTTAAAGACAATGGCACCGGCGTTGATAAAGCCTTGCTAAAACGCATTGTCGATCCGTTTTTCACAACCTGCCGTGGGGCCGGAAATGCCGGTCTTGGGTTGAGCGTGGTTTATAATCTGGTTAAGGGTAAACTAAACAGCGATTTAAACATCTATGTTGATGAAGGTCTGGCGTTGACCTTTGAATTACATGACTTGAATAAGTGAGGTCAGCGGTGATATCCAATCCACTTTTTGCATCACAATCGCAAACAGTATCTTCCGATAAAGCCAGTAATACCGAGGCTGAAGCAGAGTACGGTTATACCGTGTTAATCATTGACGACGAAGTCGAGGTGCATAAGGTGACCGACCTGACCCTTAAACGCTTTCGGTTTGATGGTAAGCGGATCCGCTTTCTGCATGCTTATTCTGCCAGGGAGGCGCTGCAAATTTTTTCTGACAACGATGATATTGCTCTGGCGCTGGTTGATGTGGTGATGGAAACCGATCACGCCGGGCTGGACCTGGTACATAAAGTTCGCAATGAGTTGGGCAATCATTTGGTTAGGCTGGTGTTGCGAACCGGACAGCCAGGCCAGGCGCCTGAACATGAGGTAATAGAACGCTACGACATAAACGACTATAAAGAAAAAACCGAACTGACCAGTCAAAAGCTCAAAACTCTTATGTATAGCGGCTTGCGTTCTTATCGGGATATTCAGACTATTGATATGCACCGCAAAGGGTTGCGACAGGTCATCGAAAGTACCAGCAAAATGCTCAAGCCCAATTCTATGAGCGAGTTCGCAACGGCAGTACTCAAAGAGATTATGAACTTACTGCAGCTCGACTCCAGCGCCGTATATTGCACTACCTTTTCTGAAAAAGGCCTACACGGTCAGCGGCGGATCCTGGCGGCTACGGGCTCAATGGCAGATGTTATTGCTGAAGATGACTCTTCTGGGTTACCCGAGTCTGTGCAGCGTTTGTTTGATACGGCGCTTAGCGAAGGACGCTCGCTATACAGTGAAGAAGGTTATGTTTTCTACACCGAAACAGAAAGTGGTTTTCAGTCTCTTTTATACGTTGATACTAACGGCAAACTAACCAATGCGCAGCAGGAATTACTCGATATCTACTGTTTTAACGTGGCACTGACGTACGCCAGCTTACTGAAGGGAGAGGAAATTCTGGATACTCAGCGAGAGCTGGTTTATCTGCTCGGAGATGCGGTTGAGATGCGCAGTAAGGAAACCGGCGCCCATGTAAAACGGGTGTCGCTGGTGAGTTATCGTCTGGCGCAATTGTATGGTTTACCAGAAGAAGAATGCCTGGTGATTAAGCGGGCTGCACCGCTTCACGATTTTGGCAAAGTAGCCATTCCTGATCGTATCCTGCACAAACCCGGCAAGCTGGATTTGGAAGAGTGGGAAACCATGAAAACCCATGCCGCAGTTGGTCATGACATCTTGCGTAAATCAACCAAGCCCATTCTCAAAGTTGCCGCGATGATTTGTATGACTCACCATGAGCGATGGAACGGGAAAGGCTATCCATTGGGCTTAAAAGGGGCAGATATTCCGATTGCCGGACGAGTTGCCGCACTGGCTGATGTATTCGATGCGCTGGGGTCTAAACGATGCTACAAGGAGCCGTGGGGCAAGGAAAACGTGCGGGCCGAGCTGCTCAAAGAAAAAGGCGAGCACTTCGACCCAAAGCTGGTGGATTTATTACTCGATAACTTCGAGGACTTCTGGGGAATTCGTAATCGCTATCCGGACTAGGGCGAGGTAATTCAATGAGTACAGAGCATTTTGACTGGTCTTATGAATGGGCAGATCTTATTCGTTGTCATACCGAAAGCACCACGTTGTTGCAGTATGCCATTGATGCGCTACAGCAGCGGCTGCCGGGTGATTACATCTGCACCCTGTGGGTGCTGTCGACCGATAGCCGGGAATGGATGCCGATAATGCTCGGCCGCCAAAACCTACTCAGAGAGCTTCCCTGGCGCTCGCAAACGGCGGTTACAAAGCAATATACTGAACAGCTTATGAGTCAGGGGACGCTGTGTTTGTGTAGTGAAACCACAGGGCAGAGTCATCCTTTGTTACTGGCCAGCGAAGCGCCTGAGCTACCTTGGCTGCAGCATTGGTTGTGTGGCAAAGGTGATGGCTATATTGGCATACTGGCGCTCAGCGGAAGCGAGCCCCAAAGCGTAGTGCTGAATGAAATCAAAAAGATGGTAGAGAGTCTTTTGCCGACGATTTGCCGCATAACTGAGTCTCCTTTATTTTCGGTAGAAACCTTTTCAACGGCGCCATTACCGCAAACAAAAACCTATGATGCCCTGGCAGAAGAGGAACGTCTTATGAGTCTGGGCAGGCTGGTGGCCAGTGTGACCCATGAAATTAACAGCCCCCTCGGGGTGGCCATAACCGGCGTATCTCACCTGAAGGAGTCAATACAGGAGCTCAATAAGCATTTTTCTACCGGAAAACTGACCGAATCGTTTTTCCGTCATTTTGTCGAGGAGTCGCGTGATGTGGCCGATTTACTGGCTTTTAATTTGGAGAGGGCGGTTAAACTCATCGGCGATTTTAAAGCCAATGCGGTGAATCAGGGTGCTGATCAGGTTGTCAGGTTTGAGTTGGAGCCCGTCCTCAATAGCACTACCAACAGTATTTTGCCCGAGCTCAGGCGCCATGGTATTAAGCTACACCTGGGGAAAATCCCGCCTTGTGTGCTGAGGTCCTTTCCGGGCGCGTTGTCACAAATTATTACCAACCTGGTGTTTAATTCAATTAACCATGCCTTTTCCGGCGTGGATGAAAAACAAATTGCTTTGCACAGTGAACTTGATCAAAACGCTCAGGCGCTGAAACTGACCTATCGGGATAACGGTATCGGTATCCCGGAGCAAGATCATCAAGCTGTTTTTGAACCGTATTTTACCACTCGCAGAGAAGCGGGCGGCAGTGGTCTGGGTTTATCCATTGTTAAGGCCCTGGCAAAAAATAAACTAAAAGGCGACCTGGCGTTTAAATCGGCCTCCGAAAAGGGCGTTGAATTTGCCTTTACACTGCCATTGGATATCAGCCCGGAAAACCTGTGATGCGGTCACCATCAGCCGGCCTCCGGGGTGACTGAATAATCAGGTGGTTTAAACTGCGATGGAGTCGTAAACGACAACCTGGCGCCACAGATGCTCGCAGTCTTCCACAAACTTCAGGTGAATCGGGTGTGACTGATAGCTATTTTGCCCTTCCACATCATCAAACATCAGCATTTCAGAAACGTCGAAGCTGTTATCTACGACATCCCGTTTTTCGGTGGATGCTGGCACGCCAATCTGGATCCCTTTGACACTTTCTATTGCTCCCAGTGTTTTCAGTCCCGCAATCAGGGCATCTCGGTCGGCCTCATTGCCGGGTTTTTTTAACCAGAAGAAAACGCTGTGGCGAATAGCCGGTAGCGTCACTTCGCCCGCCGAAGCTATTGTTACGGGAGCCAGAGCTGCGGCGCTGGCAGCAGCACCTGCCGATAGCAAAAATTGTCGGCGTGGTATATGCGACTTAGTCATGGGTATTCTCTGTCAGTTGTCCTTGATCCATCTTTACACAACTCATCGCTGTTAAGCTACGTTTAAGGCTTATCTTTTTGTGGGGCGCTGTCGATAATGTTTTGAATTTCAGCGTCGCTACCCATTTCCGCCAGTTCTTTCAGATATGCTTTTTGTAATGGATCGAGAGGCTGTGCGCCGAGCAGTTGCTTTAGTTCAGCCCTGTTTTGATTGGCAATGGCCGTCTGAACTGCGGCCATGTTGGCGATAGTGTTTTGAGGGGGCGTCTGAGGCATAGCTTTCTCCTTGATTTGTTAATTGATTCGGCTGGTGTAAGGAAAAAGTTCATTTTCTGCGAGACAAAAAAAGCAAGTCCGAAGACTTGCTTGATATCTGACTTAATCACGCGTGCTGCTTACAGACGTTCCAGCATGGCCTGAGTAAATTCGGTAGTACCGTGCTGACCGCCAAGATCGCGGGTAGTGCGGTCGCCACTTTCAATCACGTCTTTGAGAGCTGAACGAATGGCTTCGGCTTTGTCTGCCATACCCAGGTATTCCAGCATCTGAACTGAAGCCAGAATCACACTGGTTGGGTTTGCCAGGTTCTTGCCTGCGATATCCGGCGCTGAGCCATGAACCGCTTCAAAAATGGCACATTCACCACCGATGTTGGCACCGGGAGCCATACCCAGACCACCCACCAAGCCGGCACACAGATCTGACAAAATGTCACCAAACAGGTTGGTCGTTACAATGACGTCAAACTGATGCGGGTTCATAACCAGTTGCATACAGGCATTGTCTACAATCATTTCGGTAGACTCGATGTCCGGATATTTCTCACCAATTTCACGGGCTACTTTCAGGAATAAACCGGAAGTGGATTTGAGAATATTCGCTTTATGCACGGCAGTGACTTTTTTGCGGCCTTCACGGCGGGCTAGCTCATAGGCAAAGGTGACGATCTTCTCGGCACCTTCACGGGTAATTTTGCTGCGGGCCTCTGCTTCAGTACCGTCTTCAGAGACAACCTGGCCTAAGCCGGAGTACATGCCCTGAGTGTTTTCGCGTACGGTAATAATATCGATGTCTTCATAGCGTGCTTTAGTGCCCTTGAAAGACAGCACCGGACGGACGTTAGCATAGAGCTGAAATTGCTTTCGCAGGCTCACATTAATCGACGTAAAGCCTTCGCCTACCGGCGTAGTCAGTGGGCCTTTCAGCGTCACTTTGTTTTTGGCGATCAAATCGAGTGTTTCCTGCGGTAGCAGTTCACCGTGATTTTCCAGCGCCATCAGGCCTGCATCGGCGTAGTCATAGGCAAAGTTACAGCCTACTTTATCCAGAATTTGAGTTGCAGCATCAATAATATCAGGGCCGATACCATCTCCGCGGATGACAGTAATGCGTTGTTGAGTCATCAGAGATCCTTAATAACTTTTACTGATTCGTTAGGTCGATTGCTTTTTGATAAGTGTAGCGTAATTTTTGCGCAAGAGCTTTTTTTCTCTGGCGATTTTGTATTCAGTTGTAGGGTGTATTTACACAGGCGTAAGTGTATATGAAGCAAGACTAAATGAGTAGTTAAATAGGCCATAGTGCTTATAAACAGCGTTTATTAAGGGCCGCTTAGCGGACTAGGGGAGAGGGCAATTTAGCAGGTGACTGACTTTGGTCTGCAGTGGTCGTTGCATCACCGTTAACTCCGGAAATGCCTGTTCGGTTTGTTTTATGAACCGTCTCGTTTGTTCACAGGGCGACTGGTCAAGTAACCACTGCCTTGCCCAGATAAGGCTCAGACCGGTAATGCAGTGGGGTAACCGTAATAAACCCGGGACTTCTTCAGGCATGCGGCCACAACAGGCTATCAGGCGTGACTGACCTTTGTCCTGTTCCCAGGCGGTAGCGAGAGACAACAAGCGTTGCCGGATTGAACTCTTGCCCTGTTCCACGTCTCCCTGTAAAAGGGTCGTCATATCAAACAACCGTTGTGAGCGGCGGTTGATGGCGGTTTTGCCTTTTTCCTGAGCTGAGGTAAATAACGGTGAAATGGCTACGGTCGTGACCAGGCTGGCGTACTGAGGCGTTATCCGTGCGCTGCCGTGTGCCAGTTCGCTGCTCAACAGGATAGCTATTTGGGCTAATCGTGAATACCAATCGTGCAAAGGGAACCAGTGCTGGGTTAGGCGCTGATAAAGCGCATATTGCACGAGCATATGACCCACTCTTTCCAGGCCATAGGTGAGAATGCTTTGTTTAACGTTTTGCACCGGTAGCTGCATCCGGTTGTCTTTGGAGGCCGCGTCGGTCAAAAAATGACTAAAAGCGGGCTCTCTCTCCACCATACTGACTATTTTTGTGACCGCGACATCCGGATCATTCAGTGCTTTTAACAAGGTTTGTAAACTCACTGGTGGACGAGCTGTCGGATAGCTGACCGGCAGCGCCCAGCGATGATCGCCGGGGCGAATTACTTCTCCTTCATCGGGAAGTGCAGTAAGCCTGCCAAGCAGTTTGCTCCAGTCTTCGACACCTACCGATTGCTGGCGCATTACCCTTAGCTGTGTTTTCCCGAGCCAGCAAAAGCGTTGCTCGGTGTTTGAATAAATCAACACCTGCTCTGGTAACTGGCTTAGCACCGGGCCGATATGTTGCGCGGTGCCGACCACCATGCCTTCATGCAGCAGACCCGGGTATTCAATCAGGGCATGCAGTTGATGCTGCCCGGTTGGTGGCAGCAATACCGCCAGTTTTTGTAAGATCTCATTAAAACTGCTGGTTGGCGAACGCTGCAGATAACGCTGCCACAGCCAGGCGATGTCAAAACAGTCGCGATAAAGCATGGTGCGGTGAGTGGTTGGCAGAATATGCGCTGCCCAGTAAAACTGGCCACAGCGCGTGAGCTGTTTGATAGTGCTGCTGAGTCGCGGTTTGGTTAACAGAGCCTGTTGCTTTAACTGGTAATAACTCAGTAACGCCGCCATACCCTGTTGCAGTGTGTGATGATTAACCCGATTGCGTAATCCCAGTAATAAGTACACTGAAAGATGGCGTAGCCAAAGGTTTTGAGCAGGGTCTGACAGGTTGAAAGGCCGGCTGGCAAGAACGGTGATAAGCGGTAGATTGGCTTCAGCAAAATCCAGCCAGCGGGCGCTGGTATCGAGATATAATGAGAGTTGAGCTGCTTCCTGCGCCGGCAACGGCAGCAAAGCCTCCGTGTCTCGCACCAGGTCCTGCAAGGTTGCCAGCATCGCTGTCAAACTAATTAACTGCTCAGGTAGGTTTGATAAGCCCCATCACCCCAGGCAATCAGGGCTTCGTTTTCGAATAACAGTGGCGTGCATTCATCCTGAGTGGTCATGCCATCGGCCCGAACATGCTGAGTGCGATAGAACATGACCTGTATTTCACGGCTATCCTGCATTTTTGCCTCGGTAATATCCGGCGTACCCAGTAAAGCCATGACTTCCGCCCGGGTGATCCCCAGCTCCAGCTTGGATATCTGCACTTTGTTATACTCTTCCCGGTCCTGCCAATCCATGTTCTCCGGTTTATCCGGATAAAAGGCGATGAGCGAGAAAGCAAGGATCGCGTAAGAGGCTACGCCGATCAAAATAAGTCGGATTGCTTTACTGTTCATTTATCTTTGTCGTTTTACTTGTTAATTCAAATGGCCCCTTCCGGACCTTATCCATGGGTAGTCTATCCAATTAACACGGTACTGTCAGCCTCAACAATGTTACTGATTATGAATCGCGGTTGATACTGTAACAGGGCCGGTATTCAGTGCCCGGTAATTTCATGCGTTGCTGACCTACAAATGATTTTAGCAAGGCGTCGATACGGGCCATCAGGTCGGCTTCCCCGGACAGGTTAAACGGGCCAAAATCGCGGATTTGACGGATCCCTTCGGCTTTAACATTGCCAGCCACAATGCCCGAAAAGGCTTTGCGTAAATTATTGGCTAAATCAGACAATGGCTGGTCCCGGTGTAAATTGAGCGCTGCCATGGATTTATGGGTAGGGATAAAGGGTTGCTGAAAATCATCCTCTATTTTCAGTGACCAGTTGAAACTGAACGCATCCCCCATGGCCAGTCTGAATTGTTCGACTTTTTTAACGCCTTGTCCAAGTACTCGCGCCACTTCCACCGGATCATCAACAATAATCTGATAGCGGTTCTGTGCTTTGGAGCCGAGGGTTGCGCCGACAAATTCATGGATAGCTTCAAAGTAAGATTCACTGCCTGCAGGGCCGGTTAAAATGACTGGGAAGGGCTGTTGAGTATTGCGCTCGTGGATCAGGATCCCGAGTAAATAAAGTAGTTCTTCAGCGGTACCCACGCCACCGGGGAATATAATGATACCGTGGGCGATGCGTACGAACGCTTCCAGGCGCTTTTCAATGTCAGGCATGATGACCAACTCATTGACAATCGCATTAGGCGGCTCGGCAGCAATTATGCTGGGCTCAGAAATACCAATATAACGGCCGTCACGATAGCGCTGTTTGGCGTGGCCAATTGCCGCACCTTTCATCGGGCCTTTCATGGCGCCAGGTCCGCAACCGGTGCAAATGTTCATTTCACGCAGACCGAGCTGGTAGCCCACTTCTTTGGTGTACTTGTATTCTTTAAGGCCAATAGAATGGCCTCCCCAGCAAACAATGGTGTTTAGTTCGTTATTGCGCTCGATGACTTTTGCGTGTCGCAGCATGTCAAATACCATGTCGGTAATGCTGCCGCTGTCCAGGGGGGCGTTTTCATGTACAAAGGCATACTTGTTACCCATGTAAAGCATGTCACGCAACACAGAGAACAGGTGCTCATGGACGCCTTTTACCAATCGTTCGTCAACAAAGCCGACTTCCGGGGGATTAATCAGTTCGAGTTTGACGCCCCGTTCCCGCTTAATCAGTCGAATATCGAACGATTCATAGGGGGCAAATAACATTTCGTAGTTATCTTCATCGACACCGCTGTTAAGCACTGCCAGGCAGCAGTTGCGAAAGAGTTGGTACAAATGACTGTTTGTGGTGTCTTCAAGCTTGCTGACTTCAAGTTGGGAGAGCTGGCTCATCCAACCTACAGGGTTTAGCTGAATTTTTTTCATTCGGTATCCTGAATGACCACCTGATTCCGACCACCGGATTTTGCTTTATACAACCCTTTATCTGCCCGCTCAAAGGCAGTGTCGAGTTTCTCACCATTACGGCACTGGGTGCCGCCTATGGATGCAGTCACTGTCAGGCGCTCTTGTTTAAACTTAAAGGGTAGCTTAGCCAGCCCTTCGCGCAAATCATTGAGGCGATTTAACAATTTGTCATTGGCATGTTCAGGCAACAAAATGATGAATTCTTCACCGCCCCAACGCGCCACAAATTCATTACTGTTAAGGTTGGTTTTAAGATGTCGTGCAATGGCCTGCAAGGTTTTGTCGCCCGCTGCATGGCCGTATTTATCGTTGATCCGTTTAAAATGATCCACATCCACTACCGCAATACTCAACGGCTTATCCTGGGCCTGGCAGCGGTCCCACTCTTTGGCGGCCCGCTCATTGTAAGCCATACGGTTGGGGACCCGGGTTAGTGGGTCGGTATACATGTTAATGCGTTGCTCAACCAGTTTTTTACGGTAGGAGTCGGTTTGCTTCTGTAGTGAGGACAGCTGTTGTTGCATGGAAACCAATAACGACATCAGCCCTTCCTGCTCCTGGCGTTCAGCCTCTTCACCGGCACTCAGAGAGTTGGCCATCTGGCCCAGGTAATGCTGCGCTTGCTGTTTTAAGTCATCGACATTTTGCTCGGCTTCCAGCGCGTCTTCCATGTCCTCAATGACATTTCGCAATTCCTGGTTACGGCTTTGACGAGCTTCGAAACTTTCGGCGCTTTTAGAAATACTGGATTGTACATCGCCGTTAATATTGCCCAGGGCATTGTTCAGGCGCTGGATGATTTTTCCGGCAGTATTGGCCTCGGTGAGCGTTTCCTGAACCATTACCCGAATCAGAATAAGACAACTGTTAAGTAACTCTTCTTCGGTAAGGCCTTGCCCCAGTCTTTCCTGCAGAGAGGCGATATAATCGTCTTCCGGATTGACCCGGATATAGGTTTGAACCAACTGGCCTAATTCGTCGATTAAATTTTGCTTGAGCTGGACGGTTCTACTGTTTGGTTGACTTTCGGCGGTTGCGTCGTCGCCGCTGCCAATACCGGACTTGTAGCATTTTAAAACTTGTTGATAGAGCGGCAAAACCCCACTGATACCTTTTATCGGTTTCTTCAAGGCGCTACTGGCTTTGGCGGCTTCACTGCGGGCCGTCGGTTCAGTGACCAGGCGCTGAAAAGCCTGCACATCTTCTTCCAGTTGCCGTAACCAGGCCTGGGTCAGGGTTTTCACTGAGTAGGGTTCCAGCATGATAAGCTGACTGACTTTATTCATCGCAAGCGTGGCTAAAGTAAAATCAATTTTGCCACTCAAATGACCGCGCAGAGATTGTAACTCTTTATCTATCTCAGCCGATAGCCCTTCATAATAGCTGGTGAGCCGGACTATGAATCCTGCAAGTTGCTCACTGTGGGCACGCAGCGATTGGAGTTGTTTCGCTTCCATGTGTTATGCAAGCTCCTTGTTAGCAAAAAAAAACCGCCGGCATGCTACTGCCGCGCCAGCCGGTTATTCGACACGGTGTAATTAAAGTTCGCACGTAACGGATTGATATCTAACCCACCCCGGCGAGTGTAGCGCGCATAGACTGCTAACTTTTGCGGCTTGCAGTGATTCATTACATCACAAAAAATTCGCTCGATACACTGTTCATGAAATTCGTTATGGCGACGAAATGAAATGAGATAAGCCAGCAACCCTGCATGGTCGATGGCTGCGCCTTCATAATGAATTTGTACACTGGCCCAATCGGGCTGACTGGTGATTAAGCAATTCGATTTCAGTAAATGACTGACCAGGGTTTCACTGACCAGGGTATCGCTGGTTTTCAGCAGACCAGGATTTGGCTGGTAATCGTTAACTTCAATATCCAATTCATCAATAACGGTGCCTTCGAGTTCACCAAGACTGAGCTCATGGAATTGCCCCGCGCTAAATAATTGCACGTCTACATCTGCCTTGGCGCAGGCCGATAAATCAGCCGTTAAATACTCTGCCACTTCGTTTGCAGAAGTGAAAACAGACTGGTTGAAGCTATTGAGATACAGTTTAAACGACTTGGATTCGATCAGGTTTTGCGAGTCGATGGGCACCCGGCATTGCAAAATAGCCACCTGTGGCTTGCCTTTGGGGTTGAGCCAGGAAAGTTCATAGCCATTCCAGATATCCACGCCAACGAACGGTAACGGCTGGGAAACGCCAATTTGATCGCGGCTAAGAGTGCGAGGCACGCCCTGTAACAGTTCGGGGGTGTACTGTTCGATGTAGTCAACCTTCTGACCCAGTGTCAGGTTGGCGGGAAGAGACGGTGACGAAGAGTGCTTTACTGTCATGCTGTCCTGTAACGGTTTTTTATCACTGATTGATCATGGCACGCGCATTCAATATGCCAAGCTGGTGTTTAAAGTGCCATAAATTCTTTACTATAGAGGTTTAGTATAACTGATATGGAATAGCAATGGAGAATATAGTTCAACAATCATTGCATAAATTAATGCGCGATTTACAACAGGCTGCGGCAGCCTCTCCACAGTTAATGATGACTGAGTTCGAGCCGCAATTAACCTCACCCTGTTACATCGGCAATGCCAGTGAGGGGGAGCTTTGTGCCTGGCAGCCGGTGCCAATGGAAAAGGAATACACCTTTGCCAATATTGAAAACGCGCTGCACATAACCCTCAACGAGCAGTTCTGTAAATACTTTACAACATACTGGAGCTTTAACCTGCCGGTTAAAGCGGAGCAGGGCAATTGCGAACTTCTGCAGGTTTGCAGTGAAGCCGATTTCGAGCGGCTGCAACAAAACCTGATTGGTCATCTGTTAATGAAGCAACGGTTGAAACAGCCGCCAACGTTATTTTTCGGCCTGACCGATGAGGATGACTTTATTTTGTCTGTCGACAATGCCTCGGGGGAAGTCGTACTGGAACAGGTTGGTAAACTGCCAAGCCGCTGTCTGGCTCCGGATCTGGCGACCTTTATCGACGGGCTGTCGGCAGCAGGTTAAGTTAACTTAGCTTAGCTAATCGGCTTTCCATTACCGCGAGCGCCTGTTCTAACTGTTCCACCCGTTTCTCCAGCGCTGTGATTCGCTCTTTTTCACTGGCTATTTTGGGCTCGGCTTTGGCTAGTTCGTTCTGCTGGTTAAAGACTTTTATCGCTTCAATGGCATCCAGCACACTGACCTTAAAAGGCGCTCTGCCGCGCAGTAAGCCGACCCCCGGAGTTAAGCCATCGGCAGCCAGCGCATGGCAGATTTCGACCAGGGATTTATGGTTTTCTTTGGATGTCATGGAGTCACTCTCAACTGATAGCGTCAACCTCAGACTGGCACGCCAACTGAAGGTTAGTCAAAACAACGAAAATTTCGCTAATCATACCCATAGTTGGCCGTTGCGCCAAGTGGTTATTTTTTAACTTCTATAAAAATCAAAGGGTTATAATTGGCCTTATTCTTGATTACAAGAAGTTCATTAGTGACTTATTATTTTTCAACAGGGAACCACTATGAAAAAATTAATGCTTTGTACTGCGCTGCTGGCACCAATGTTATTGTCTGGCTGTATTATCTCAGTAGGGGATGATGATCGTGAACATTATCAGGCCAGCTGGGAGCAGCGCGAATATAACAATCGTAAACATATCAGCAATCTCGAGGTGAGTGCACATTTTGAAGATGTCACACGCAAAATGGGTGTAGCAGATTTCAACGAAATGGTCGGCGAAGGTGACCACGTTTATCGTATCCTTTACTACCGCACTCAGCGTACCGAGGATGACGGTATCACAACGAAAGACGAGTGCACGCCGCTGGTCTTTAAAGACAACCGCTTAATTGGGTGGGGCGAAGAGGCCGTGCGTAAAATCTAACTCAAGCTCGTAACCCACTTATCCTGGCAAGCCTGATAGACCTCTGTTTATCAGGCTTGATGCGTTTTGCCATGCTGGTGGCTATGGTTTGACCTGGCGCTACCACAGTCTGTTTGTTTAACTTCCTCTGTTTAGATGTATAAATACTGTTAACAATATATTTACAGTCTGTTATTTTTTCGGCTAGAGTTGGGAACTGATGCACTTTTTGTGCGTCTACTACGTAACTCTTTAAACCAATCTTGTTGTTTTCAGCTCACTGCAGCGCAGTTAGCAGTGGTTGAGCGGTTGAGTGAGAGGGCGGCCTGGGTCGCAAAATATGGCGTTTACGCATCACCACAACACGGGAGACAGGCTATGGTACAAGCGGAAATTCAACAGAACCTGGATAAAATCAGAGCAGCGTATTTATCAGCGGAAGATCTGAAAATCGCAGCATCAATTATTTATAACGCCTACCACGACGATCCAATATTTTTACAGATTTTCCAAAGTGAAAAAGAGGGCTATGAATCACGCCTGCGCTCGGCTATTCGGGAGGAGCTCACGGCATTCTGGGAAGCAGAGCAACCTATCATTGGTTTGTTTGATGAGGGGCGTTTATTATCGGTGGCTTGCCTCACCGGGCCAGACAACGCTGCCGGCGCAGGCAGATACTGGCACTGGCGGTTAAAAATGTTGCTGACAACCGGCTATTACGGTACTCGGCAAATGCTTGAGAAAGAAGAAAAAATTCGTTCAGCCATGCCGGCTGAA
This sequence comes from uncultured Alteromonas sp., assembly GCF_913058315.1. GTDB lineage: Bacteria > Pseudomonadota > Gammaproteobacteria > Enterobacterales > Alteromonadaceae > Alteromonas. The sequence goes on from NZ_CAJXQY010000055.1 coordinate 24,613, forward strand.
AAGTATCATTTATTGTCTTTTATTGCCGTCCATCCGGATTACCAGTCACATGGTCTGGGCCATCTGCTGATGCGGGCTATCGACAGTGTACTACTGGAGCACCGGGACTCCGAAGGCGTAGGCGTGTTTGTTACCGTGCCTAAATATGAAACCTTTTTCTCTGATGGTTTCTATCAGAAAGTGGCACAGGTAGAAATTGCCAATAAAACTGGTCAGGTGATGTTTCGTCCACGGCCTTAGTTTAGCTCGCTATCATGTCAGGCAGGGCGAATGCAGTGCCTTGCCTTTAGTCAAATTTTTAAATGCTGGTCTTGCGGGGTGAGTCCCGTCAGGTATAGTGCCTGTATTGATAATCATAATCTGCCGATATGACCGACTCCTTAGATTTTGATCCGGTTACCACCATTCAGAATGAAGATGCCTGGGTAAGTGTCATCCAGAAAATGGATGAGGCCTACGCCGATTTAGTGCACTCTCAGGTGGAAGTCGAAGAGAAAAACGTCGAACTGGAAGAGGCGAAAAGCTTTTCTGACAGCATCCAAAGTGCCATGAACGACGTGCTAATTGTCTGTGATAACGATGGCATTATCGAAGGCGTTAACCGGGCGCTCACCGAATTGGTAGGGGAGTCTGAATCGGCCCTCATCGGGCGCTCTATCCTTACTTTTATTGCGCCAGAACTGCATGATAAGGTTCAGGCTTTTCGCGATCGACTTCGAGTGCAATCCGTCAGGGATTACGAACTGGAGCTACAGGGTAAATCGGGTAACGTGCCGCTATCGGTTAATTGCACTGCACGCTTAAATCACCGTGGTAAATCGGTGGGCATGGTGCTGGTGGGAAGGCCGTTAGGTGAACTGCAACGTGCCTATAAAGAGCTCAATATAGCCCATGCGGAGTTGCAACTTGCTCAACAACGGCTAATCCAGTCGGAAAAGATGGCCTCTCTGGGACGCCTGGTCGCAGGGGTTGCTCATGAACTCAATAACCCCATTAGCTTTGTGTATGGCAACATGCACGTATTGCGACGCTACACCGATAAACTCAGTACGTATTTTGATGCGGTTGCCAATGGCGAAAGCCGCGATACCCTGCGCGAAATGCGTGAAAACATGCGTCTTGAAAAAGCCATTAAAGATCTTAATTCGCTGGTCGATGGCACCATGGAAGGCGCGGATCGGGTGAAAGAAATCGTTAATGATTTACGTCAGTTCTCATCAGCTCAGGTTTCAGAGAAAGCGCCTTTTGACCTCAGTCACGCGGTGCACACGGCTTTGCACTGGATCATGAAAGAGTGTGATTACCCTGTAGAGGTT
>NZ_CAJXQY010000056.1 GCF_913058315.1 uncultured Alteromonas sp.
CATGTTGTGGATCGGGTTCAAGTTGTTCGTTTCGTCGCACGGCACTGTAATAGTTATGGCGACTGACTCCCAGAACCTGACACATCAGACTAATCGGCCAGGTCTTCTTATGTTGGGTAATGAAACCGTATTTTACTTGGTTTCTTTGGCAAAGAAGACCGTCGCCTTTTTTAGTATCTCTTTCTCCATTTTCAGGCGTTTATTTTCTTCTCGCAACCGACGGATTTCTTCCTGTTCCGGCGTCAACTTACCGTTGCCACGAAATGCATGAGCACCTTCCGATTCCTGCTCTTTAAGCCAGCGGCCTAACATATTGGCGCTAATACCAAGGCTACGAGCTGCCTCGGCGATCTTGTAATTTTGTTCCGTAACCAGACTTACAGCGTCCAGTTTGAATTCTTTTGAGTAGCTTTTTCGCATTTTCATATACACTCCAGTTGAGATAATTATCTCTTAACTGGCTGTGTGAATCTATTGGAGCACGTCAATCAAGATTCCAAGGCGGTAGCTCGTCTACGGCTTTAGATCGCCGCTTTGTTTTTGTTTTTGTTTTGGATTGCCGCCGTTGATAATCATCAAACGCTTCCCGTGCTTCAATTTCAGTGCGGTATCGGCAAAATAGAGGGCAAGAATATTTTTTAGTTTGCGCCTCTACATCTTCCCATTTGTAGTAAACCCCAGGTTTCGTTCCTTCAAAAACAACGTAGTATCGGCGTTTAGAATGTACCTTTGGTTGGGAAGTGGACAACATGTCTCTGGCCATATTAATCTCCTGTAAATAATGGCGTTAATTCTTAATTACGCTTTACAGTTTTTGAATTGGCAGGTTCAGTCGCTGGCGATTTGAAAAGTAAAAACGTTTAACGCTTGCCAGTAATGCAGAAAGTTACCTTCCCATATCTGGTAGATATCCAGAGCAACTTCAATCGGAAACAGGCCGTGCAGGTTTTGAAATACACCGGCCTGAAAATCAAAATCGAGATCTTTTGCCAGCTCTGCAAAAGGACCAATGCCGACATAAGTGAAATCAGTGATATAGCAAAATTGCCATGTATCCCCGTGCTTCTCTAGTCGCATTTCGACGGGATGAAAACCACCGTTTTCTGCTGAGTAATTGGGGTCGCGAAAGTTAATGGTGATGCTATCGCCTGTTATTTGGTGTTGAGTTACCAAGTCGGCAATGGCATTGGTGAATCGTTTGGATACCGGCAACGCAAGTTCTTTATATTGAATGTTCATGATATTGGTCTTTTTAATGGATTGTGAGAAAAGACCTGTAAGTACTTATCCTGCTGAGAATACTAATTTAATGACATACACGCATAAGGAGTTCATGTATGTCACTTCAACTAAACTTCTCAAACATCCCCACGCCACTGGATAACCGTTTTACGCAGTTCCTGTCTGCATTATTCCGGCAAGAGTGCGCGGATGATGCCGAAAACATGGAACTGATTTTTCAATTTCCAGACATTGGGGATGGCATTAGCGATATTTTTCTCCTCCACACCCGCGCAGCCGAAGGCTCAACACACCTGATTGAGAAACTCTATTGCATTAGAGAAACCAAGCAGGAGCGTTCTGTCTGGGCCTATGTCGGTAGCGGTAATTGTTTAGGCTCACCACTTATTGTGCACCATTGCGAGGAGCCCAAGTCTATGGATGAGGTATTGCGCTATTGGCAAAGCAAAATGCTCACAGACATCAACAATCAAAACATTGATATCGACGTTAACCTAGCGGCGATAGAGGAAGCGAATAAAGTTGCTTTGCATCTCGCGGGTTGAGGCACTTACAGGTTATTAACGGCAGGTCTGTGAACATGGATACGGTCACGCCACAGACCTGCTTTACTTATGCCTTTTTGTTGGTATCTGGTTTAGTTGGTGTTTTCTTTGCTGCCGGTGGAGCCAATAGAAAGCTATCCAATTCACCTTTTTCGGTGGCTTTGATGATGGTGTCGATGAGCTCTGGTAACTTGGCTTTGTCACCAACATCAATGGCATGTTTATCCTTTTGCAATTCAATGGATTTGTTGTTCACCTTTATTTCAAGATAATAGTGGCCGTCGCTGTCGTAATACCACGGCCTAACGGTAACTTGGCGGCGTTGCTTTTTGCGCTCTCCAGTAACAGGGTCTTTAACCATCTTCTCGCGGTACGCCTCAAACGGACGCTTTTCTATCATGCAAGTTGCCAGCTCTTGTTGCTGCTCCAGCTTCTCGATTAGCTTCATGCGTTTACCGATGACCGGAGGTTTAGGCTCAATTTTAGGACGAGCGATGACCTTGAGCGTACTCAATACAGATGTAGTCATAATGTTTACCTTTTAGGTTAGTGAGGGCGGATAAAGCCCATTGGGGTTTGTGGTTGTTTACGTTGGTTTTCCTCTGCCAACAGCGTGATAGCAGAGAGTCGGTGGTTCTGTTTTGGTCTAAATTGTTTGCGCCTTGCCAGTATGGCGAAGTCACCTGGCGTTAGTTGTTTTAATGTGGATAAGCGTTGCTGCTCTTCCAAATTCAACCGTTTGATACCAAGTACTTGCCGGTATAAGGCACAGACTTGTTCCGGTTTCAGGTAAGTGCATTCGAGCTTAAAGTCGAAGCGGCGAAGTACTGCTTTATCCAACCGGCTATCAAAGTTGGTGGCTGCAAAAAGCGGTTGCGTAAAACACTCAATTTGCGTCAGAAATTCGTTCACTAATTGCAGCTCATAGTGCGCCGTTAATGCCTCTCGACTGACCAATAAGCTATCGACCTCATCAAGCAAAATGACCTTTTCTTCAACGTGTGCGCGGTGAAAGAGTTCTGCTACGTTCTGTTCGCTTTCGCCTACCCATTTGCTGAGTACATCGGAACACTTCACACGAATAAGGTCGCGCTGATTGGTTTCGGTGAGGTAATGTGCAAAAGCGGTTTTACCGGTGCCGGGTGGTCCGGATAACAATACGCGAGCAGGTTTGTTGTGTTTTAGTGCGAAACTGACTTCATCCAGATAACTTGCGGGTTGCTTCAGATTAAGCAGTGATGCATCAAAATCTAACTCACCTTGATACTGTGCTTTGCTGTCCCACAGTCCAGATGCGTGTAATGTGCTTTCAATAACGTCATGTATCGTATTCTCAGCGTCTATACGCGCTATATTCAGTGTTTTCGCGACATGTGTCGCATTCGCTATCAGTGCTGGTGAAACATTGTCGATACGCGTTATATTGCGCTTAAAACGCTCTGAAAGACCCAGGCCTTTAAAATGGCGTTTGCATACATGCTGAATATCTTCCGGCCTAGGTGATGGTACCTCAGTGACCAACTTAAACCGGCGAATGAAACTTGGCTCCAAGCACTGCACATGGTTGGTGATCCAGATACACGGTATGGCGTTGTGCTCAATAAACCGCTGCAAGTACTCCTTGCTGTAGTGATTATCAGCTAACTCAAAGAGATGTTCACATTCATCAATCAATAGCACCGCATTACTCGGTGCGCTGAGTAAGGCATTGAGTAACGATAAATGCCGTAGCCTGTCTTTACAGGGATAGCGTGAATCCAATGCCTCATCAGGATTTTGCTTTACCATGCCTGTCGAGCGGACCTCATAGAGCGTACAGTTACAATACTTGGCTAAGCTTCGTGCTAGCTCGGTTTTACCAGAGCCTGATACACCATGTAGCAAAATACTGGTGCCGACTAGGGATTTATTCATTGCCGATGACAGGTAATCACCTAATAGCGCAGTGTTCACCTGCGGAAAATCATCGAGTGTGAACAGCGCTCTTTCACTGGGTTGCAATAATGGTTCGATTAACTGCTCTCTTGAATGCAATTTGTTTGTAAGCAGGTTAAGCAACATTGGTTGCGGTAATTCACTGCCATCGATAACACCGAAGTCTTTGTCATTCAGCAAACCAAACTGCATTAAACTTTCAGCAATAGCATTGAAATCCGATACCTTGAGGCCAGTCATGTCCAACAAAATACTGTTTAATCCGGTATAGCTGTCTTGGATATCCAGCATGTTCACCACACTTTGAAACCACGGGTTTGCCTGACATAACAATGCAAACTGAATCAGTTTGTCTGCACCTCTCGGCAAGTTGAGAAGCTTGCAGATAAAGGTGCAGTTATCTAGAAATACCTTGGTGGTTTTTGGATGCCGGTCGTCAATGCTCAACAAGGCAACGAGTGCCTTTTTAGTAAGTTTCGATGCAGATATGGACGTTGGTTGTCCTCGTAAATAGGTTAAGACCTCTGGATTGATAAAGTCGACATCGATACTCACTACATAACCTAAAAGCCGCTTAACCCACTGGCAGGTCAGATATTGCAACAAGTGAGGATTGTTTAATTGCCGTTTCAACATACTGTGCCTCATTTCTGTTTATAGCTAAGTTGAGACGCCGCCTTTTGTATAACCTGTTGATCGCGCTTGTCATACATAATGGTGGTCGCAATATCCGCATGACCTGCCATTTGGCGAACCGTATTTAAATCGACATTCTGTTCCAGTAACCGTGTAATAAAAGTCCGGCGTAAATCATGTGGTGACACACCTTGTACGCCAATGGCGGCAAGTGAATTACGGATAAGTGAATAGATAAAGCTCGACGATAATTTGCTGTCACGCTGAATATGACCGCCACGCACAATACGCACAAAAAGGTAGCCCTCACCATCTCCGCGTACCTTAAGCCAATCCAGCAAACCTTTTACTGTCCAATCAGGTAGGTATACCGTTCTACTTTTATTCCCTTTGCCTTTTTCGATATGTAACGTGTTCGTTTCCACCGAAAAGTCACTATATCTAAGTGCCACCAATTCACTTCGGCGCAATCCTGAACCAAGTAAAATAGTCACTATCGCCGCGTTACGTTTGCCGGTAGCAGACTTATCAGCATTCAGGTGTTTGAATAGTTTATTGACTTGCTGAGCGGTTAACGGTGTGCCTTTGTGGCTGCCGTGTTTAACCTTTGTGATAGCTTGCAGTTGTATTACCTGTGCTTCTGGTGCAATACCCGTCATTACCGCCACTTTGACGATATTGCGAATGGCTGTCATCGCACGGTTAATTGAGCGAGCTGACCAGCCTTTTGTTAACAGCATCGCCTTGATATGGCTGGCCTGTTGATAGTCAATATGATGAAACCTTTCTTGCCGTTCGTGTTCAGGCCAATCAAGCATGGCTGCAATACTATTTAACTGAGAGGCAATGGAACGCTGACTATTAGGCGCAAGACGCCCCATATACAGCGTGTAAGGACATGCTGCATCCATTGAATTGCTCCGAATTTATATGATTTTTGATAAAAATGAGGGATTTGCTTGGATAAGCTATTTACAAGCTAACAGAGGATTTAAGGCAGGAAAACGGCTGTTTTGTACCGAGATAGACAAGATGTCTGGTAGGTTGTGGAGCCCTAATTGAATAGCCCCACAACATCTAAGTCAGTATTAAGAGTGCTCAACTTCAGGATAAACTAGCTCTCCTTTGGTTAACGAGTTTAGAGTTGCGGATTTTTCAATTACTTCCTCTTTTGCAAGGTCTAAGTAACAGGCTAAAAAAGGAGAATCGGTTGGTAGTAAAAACTGTGCAATATTTACAATTTTTTGAACTGTTTCTAAATCATAATTCTCTATAAGATTAGCCATTCGTTGTATGCTTGCTAAATCGACGCTATAGGGAGATATATCACAATAAATGGCAAGCAGCCCCTGTGCTTCAGACAGTTTAACCAAGCGTTTTAATGTTTCTTCATCGAATACATGCCCCAGGTCATTAAGAGATAGACTCTTATCGGTTTTATCTCCATTTGTGAAAGTGTATCTGAGGGAGGTAAGAAATACCTTGGTAGCACTTTCAACCAAACATTCTATGGGGTTGTTCTTAAATTCTGGGCAAACGGGGGCCGGAATTCCTTTTAGCCACGCCAAAATGTCATTGTCATATCTATTGAATACTCTCATAAGTAAGTACCTCAAGCATTTTTAAAATTACAACATGAGTAGAAAGCTAAATCTACTCGTTCATGGTGTGGCGCCACGAAGTAAATATTGGCATATATTTTATATAAAACAATTCCTTAGAGTTAACTTGGTGACAGGGCTGAGGTAAGTAAATTTCAGTCCTGAGTTATCGCGAATTGCCGTTTCAGGACTACCTCTTATGGGTTTGATTTTCTGCCTTTTTAAATTGATTTAGGAGGGAGGCCAGTAGAGTTTTATGTCGTTTGCTAATTTTCGGTAAGGATACTCTTAGCGTATTCCTAATAAGGGCTTGTAATAAAATCCGATTATCACCTACCGTTAACGCTGATAATATCTTTGGATATTTGTGAATCGCTAATTTTAATGCCAAAGGCTCTGGTAGTTGAGTAAAAATCTCAGGTGAGATGAAATCAACAGCATGCATTGCGAACGGCGCATCAGATAGAGCGTTGTATTTTAGTGGCTCATCACCAGCTGTATAGCGCCATTTACTTTCGTAGCGAGTTGCTACAACAATGCTGTTGAGCAATTCGGATTGATTCTTTTCATTCACTTTTTTCTTGCGGAGATTAGAGATGAATTTACATACCGGGCTGTAGAGGACATCTGAATCTTCACCTAAATTTTTCTTTCTCAAGTAGTAGATTGACTCGGTTGGAATGTTGTCTGTTAATGTAGTTTTAGGATATGTCTGAAATGACGAGGATTCAGCATCAATGTTTAGCATAAAGCTTGGTATTCCGTGCCATTGGCTACCTATATCGTGACATAGTAGAATCGACTCATCTATTGCTTTTCTTGCTTCATCATCAAATGCTTCAAATAGCCATTTCATAACTCTGTAAACATGGTTTAACCGCACTAGATTAGGACAAAAAGAGATGCGGCAATGCTGGTAATTACTATTCTTGAATTGAGGTATGTTTACAAATGAAAGTGTGAATACCTGGTGCTTTTTTCTCGATATTTCAAAGTTGTACCTGTAATGCTTGAACGCGCCATTTGAGTCTCTATAGCTGTTAACCTCATTCACTGCCCAACCATCAAGCATTACTTTAGATTCTAGTTCTTTGGCAATCTTGGTTGCACGCGTTTTACTGATGTTGAATGACGCTGCATAATTGTCGTGGTCTAGTTCAAACAATCGATCGCCATCTATATATCGATAAAACATATCAACCTGATGCCGAATGAATGACGGATCTGTCACCAAGCTATTTAATATAGTCAGCCTTTGTTTATAGTCTTGTGAGAGGTAAAAGTCATGCAAGGCATTGGAGTGTGATTTACCTATGCTGATACTAGAGTTATTTCGTGTGATTAGCTTACACCTATTGATTTGATGTATGTACTTATTGATTGTTCTAGTTGTCTTATTAGTTAATGTATTAGATGTATTACTGTTAGACACGTGACCTCCGTTTTTCAGCTCTCAATCAAAAATTATGATTTCCTCCTGTAGATTTACAGTTTTTTATTAATAGCTTTGTAAGCGATGAATGTGCCGTTTTCCTGAGTTGAAAAACGTTTCTGTTGAAACAGATAATTCATCATTGGACTAACAATTTTATCACTGCAATAAAGGATTTTTGTTGTTAGTGATTACTAACATTTTTCTCGCCGCTACCATTTTTTAAATATCAGGACTACCATTTGGTTGCTTTTATATCCTAAATTGGATATGGTTTGAAAAACTCAGGACTACTTGTTTGGTGATTTGGATGAGCGGAAAGCGTAGTAAAAATAGTGACTACTGGTACAAGAATGGTGACAACCTTCTTAAGCATTGTGGTAAAGGTCATCGAGTATTTGTGAATAATCCTGTCGCACAGGATATTAAGAAAGAGGTACAGAGCTCTCTGGCTATCCTTAATAAGTTGAACGATTTCGAGAAAAGCAAGTACAAGGCGTTAAGCGACTACCTATTGTCCTTTGATGATGACAAATGCGAAAAAACGGCAAAGGATGCAGCGGAGACTTTATTACCGATTTTAAAAGCTGCTTATGAAAACGAGCCTAGCTCTAGACTAACGACTTTTGTTACTAAGCTTTTAAACGAATTGCGAAATCGATTTGAGTCGAATGATTGGGATGCATGGGTAAAGCGTGTATCACAGAAAGAAAAGGATAGTAAGAGAACTAGAGTTACCATCGAGCGAGAAGTGATGGACTTTCTAGATGAAAGGCAAGCGTTTTTTGGCGAGAAAACACGTCAAAGCTTCTTAGATAAACTTGGAGACGAATACGAAATTTGTAGTGCTTCAGAAGTTCGAAAAATGAATTTCATGATCAGAAGCTTGAAAAAGTCGAGGACACACTATCGGAATATATTAAACGAGCTAGAAGAGCTCGGTATGCTGGATTCAACAACAAGGCTTCTTTTGGTAAATGGTATTAAGGTTCAAAAGGGGCAGAAATATGAGCTCGGTGAGACGACCCCGGTTGAGGATGGAAAGGATAAAATTGTTAAACAGCTCAAACCGATAGAAAACGGGGTAGACAAATCTTCTATCTCTTCTAAAAGGTTGAAAAAAAAGAAACAACAAAGCTAGTATGAGAAGGGCGGTATTGTTCAATTTCGGGTTTGTCTAGTTCAGGCTGGCGAGTAAATGTTATTGAAGTCCAGCCTGCCTACCTTATCAAGGATAGACAGGCCACAATTGAAATACCCTTCTAAAGGTTAGGAATATTTTGAGGTTAATTTGATTGAAGTATCAACTTTTCGTATCAGTCTTCTTAATGGTTCGCAGTCTACATAAGCGTTATCTAACAGTTCCTTAAGATTTTGCAGCAAGGTTATAACGCCGTCTAGTGACCTAGCTTTTAAAACAAATGAATCATTTTTAGCTATATCACCATAATAGAATAGCCCATATTTATTAGTTACTTCACGATTGTATTCAGAAAAAAACCAGTCTTCTAGTTTGCTCTTTATCGAAGACAACCGAGAGTTTACGCCATAAGGCGTGACCTGAGAACGTTGCACAGCAATTATCAATCTTGCGGCAAGGAGGTGAGATTCGATCGGCATTACAGCATTCGGGCGTCGATTATTATCTGCGGCATCCCAATATCTCATTGGCACCGTTTTACTACTTGGCTCTCGGTGAATAGTTCCTTTTGCTATGGCCCTTTTTTGTCTTGGGGTGTGATTGCTTGAGGACTTAAAAATATGTCGTGACCAAAAGATGATTCACCGTTCCAATTTTCTGTGGTGATAGGGGAGGGTATCTTGTCAATTTTTTCCATCAAGCTTGTAAAGTCATATCCAGTAGTTGCATCAGTGGCGATAAACATCTGGGATTCACCTGGATAGTACATTCCTTGCCATTTGGAAGCCTGCAAATGCCAACTATGCTTATCTGCCCATTCAGCTCTTTCGCCTGTAATCACAGGACCGAGGTATGGTTCATCTACTAAGATAAACTGACCTGAATCTGGATCTTCCCAATTTGTTGCATGGTCAGTTTGAGGTAACTTGTTATTTGGGTCTCTATTGGGGTAAGCGGCTTCGTAGTCGTTAGTAGGTTTCAAGCCGGTTGCTTCCATAAACCTTAATTCCCTCACAGCTTTGCAAATGGAATCCCTGGCTGTCTCTTGTGAGCGGATAACTTGGTCATGAACGAAATGATCTAGTGAGGCCAATCTGAACCAACTTAGCCCATTAGCTTTCTTCATGTCACTTTTTGTGGCTATTTCTAACAAAGGTTTGGGAAGTTTAATTTCAAGTACTTCCCTTCCAAACGTTCGGCTACTCTTGTCATGCCAATAAGTCGAAAAGAACAGTCGGTATTGTGACTTAGTAGCTTTTGACTCCGAAAGGGAATTTAGAGCGTGTGAATAATTTTCAAAACAAGCTTTTTGGGCAGCTTTATTTAAAGCTTCATATGAGGTATACCATACTCTTTTTTAATTTGCTTGGCATAGCGCTTGATGCCGCCGATCGTATTCGGCTGAATATCTTTATCCAACATTTTTAATCTCCTGGCTTGTTTTGAAGCGTCGCTCGTCTACCACTGAACAAACCCGAATAAAAATATTGAGTTAGCGAGATTATAAAAAGTAGAACTTAAAAAGCTTCGCAACGACGAGCGGCAGGCTCCTACCAAGAGCAATATATTTATAGGACAAACCCCACAACATTGCAACCCATACCTTCAGCTACCCACAGTTAGATAGGAGAAAGCCTGTTGCGGAGTAAAACTGTTCCCTATAGCTTATGGAAGCAGTGAAATAAGTCACGTTAACACGTATTAACGTGACCTTTTTATCAAGAGCTCTCTTTTTACGGTTCCGATTACACTGAATAAATTTGAAAAGACATGTCGCTAGTTTAGGGTAGGTTTATAACTTAGGTTACTACATAATAGCCCTGATTGCAGGGCGTTACTCTAATTATGAGATGATTATATTTGGTAGATATGAGAAATTAAAACCCATGTACCAACGGTAATCAGGACAATTCCCCCCACTGTTTCTGCTCGTTTTCCCACAATTAGTCCAAGCGCGCTACCAACCATTATGCCGATGGTTACCATCAAACATGTAGCTAATCCGATCATCATTGAAGCTAAGGCGATATTTACATCGACAAATGCTAAACTAATTCCTACTGCCATTGCATCAATACTAGTACCAATTGCTGTTAGAATGGTGATTAATATTGACTGGTTATTTATTCTTCCATCGTCTTTTTCGTCATCTTTTTCAGTAGGACTGAAAGACTTAAATATTGTGAAAGTACCTAATAACGATAATATGCCGAATGCTAACCAATGGTCCCAAGACACAATGAATGAAGAAGATAATTTACCCAATCCCCATCCCAACATTGGTGTTATTGCTTCTATGATACCGAATATTATTCCTGTTTTTAATGCAATTGATATTTTCGGTTTTCTTAAGTTAACGCCTTTTGCAATAGCGGCTGCGAAGGCGTCTGTAGACATTGCAAAGGAAAGGAAAATAAGTGCGAGTAGGTTCATTACTATAACTCTCTGGTTGGGCAATTGAGTCCACGATAAAACTACACGCCCAACCAGAGGTGTAATTCTATCGATGGTCTCGCCAACCAAAAAGGCGTTCATACCATGGTCTTTGACCAATTATGTTGATATGGACTTTTCCCAAATTGTAGGAAACAGGCTACTCCCCAACGAAGTGGAAGCAACCTTACCTCAAAATTTTAGATATGACAACTGCTTGATTGTCGCGATCTTGATTGTTCCACTCTGAGCTTTCTCAGACACTACCGAGCCGAAATAAATACTTTCCTCATACTTTTCAGCGAAAAGAGCATTAATTGAATAATTCAGATCTTTAGTTCGAAGAAATGCGTACTCAGAGTCAAACTCTTGATATCCCAATTCAAATAATCCTCTACCTATACGGTTAATTTTACCTAATGCTGGTATCAATTTAATATCGTATGGTCTGGCAAATAAAAAGTTATTGTAAAAAACGAACCAAAGATTAAATTTTAGCTTAGTCCTTGAATTTGAATTACTTTCAACTGTCATTGTTAACGAAGGAAAAGACTTCATATTACCCTTCCATGTTTTTACAGAAATCGTCAGTAAACTCTATTTCAATTGTGCTGTAGCTGAAGTCAAATTTTGCCAAGCTATCATAAACTTCAAGCTTCAATAGCTTATATTCTTCAATTATCTTCAAGTTACTTGTAATGTGTAAAGTAATAACATTATGTTCTCCATCAAGTGACCAGATTCTTAATTCGTGGATGCTTTTTATTTTATCAATTTTTAGAATTTCATCCGTCACTCTATTGTATAGGTTTTTCTCTGGAACACCTTGCAAAAATAATTTTAAGGTTGCTAATAAGTTTCGAATTACATTAAACAATATAAAAAGCGTAAAGCCAATCGAAAGTAGGGGGTCTAAAATTGGCCAGTCGACAAATTGCATTACTATGGCAATAATTAATACAGCAACCCAGCCTAAAACGTCCTCCAATAAATGCCAGTTCAACACTCTCTCGTTTAGGGTATTTCCTCCCTGGAGTTTGTACACAGCAAAGCCGTTTACAGCGACACCTAGAATCGCAAGTAATATCATGCCTTCTGTATTTGGAATGACCGGGTCTAATACTCGAGGAATGGCTTCTGATAATACCCAGATTGAGCCAAGGATAAGTACGGCTCCGTTAATAAATGCCCCTAACAGGCTGAGTCGCTTGTACCCATATGTGAAATTTTCATCGGCCTCTCTCTCTCCTAACTTATTGAGACACCAGGCGCTTCCAATAGAAATTGAATCGCCGAGATCATGAACAGCATCTGCCATTATAGCAGTGCTGTTCGTTAGCCAGCCGCCAATAAATTCAATAATTGTGAAGCTGAAATTTAATAGAAAAGCCCACCCAATTTTGTTTGAGCTATTCGAATGATTATGAGTCATAGAGGCTCCGGTGCGCCCGGAACATACCGGGCGTAAAATTTGATTAAGAGTTGCGTTTGTTATGTGCGAGCTGATAAAGCGCAGGTAATATAAACAGTGTCAGTAAAGTTGACGATATAATTCCCCCAATGACTACAGTGGCGAGCGGTCTTTGTACTTCAGCACCTGTTCCTGTATTAAGTGCCATGGGAACAAAGCCTAAGCTGGCCACTAACGCAGTCATCAAAACAGGTCGAAGCCGGATTATGGCCCCTCGAATTACTGAAGTATAAATATCACCATTTTCCTGCCAGAGTTGTCTGATGAATGCGACCATCACTAGTCCATTCAAAACCGCGACCCCGGACAAAGCGATAAAGCCTACTCCCGCAGAAATTGAAAGAGGCATACCTCTAATCCAGAGTGCCAGTACTCCTCCGGTTAAGGCGAGTGGTACACCAGTGAAAATTATCAGTGCATCTTTCACTGATCCAAACGCCATAATGAGTATGCCAACTATTAACGCAAGCGTAACCGGAACGACTAATGTCAACCGTTTGCTGGCGGATTCCAGTTGTTCGAAGGTACCACCAAGCTCGAACCAATACCCTTCCTTCATTTTTAAATCGGATTTAAGTCTTTTTTGTAAATCAACGACAAATCCTCCTAGGTCAGTTCCTCGTACGTTAGTCGTTACGACAACTCTGCGCTTTCCATTCTCTCGGCTGATCTGTGCAGGTGCTGGCTTTAACTCGAGGCTGGCCACCTCTTCAAGTGGTACAAAACTATTACCAACAGGAACAGGTAGGCTCTCTAATTTGTCAATATTCGTACGCAATTCTTCAGATAATCTGATTACAAGCTTAAACCGGCGATCGCCTTCATAGATTATGCCTGTTTCCTTGCCTCCTATGCTTGTTGAAACGAGTGCTTGAATGTCTGCTACGTTTAGGCCATACCTTGCGAGGGCTTCTCGCTTTGGTAATATAGACAGCATAGGAAGACCAGCAACTTGCTCAACTCGAGTGTCTGCGGCACCTTGAATCGACTTAGCAATCTCAGCTACCTCATTTGCAGTCACCAACAATTGATCTAAATCATCACCGAAAACTTTGACTGCAACATCAGCCCTTACGCCGGAAATCAATTCATTGAATCTCATTTGAATTGGTTGGGTAAATTCATAATTATTACCAGGCATTTTTGAGGCGACTGATTCAATTTCAGCCACTAAATCCGTTTTAGATTTAGCTGGATCAGGCCACTCTGATCGAGGTTTAAGTATTATAAAACTATCGGCTACATTAGGAGGCATCGGGTCTGTAGCGACTTCCGGTGTACCTATTTTCGCAAAGACTACCCCTACCTCTGGAATTTCCAACAGCGCATCTTCAAGTTGTTCTTGCATTTGAATTGATTGGTTTAGACCGGTACCCGTTATTCGTAAAGCCTGTAAAGCAACATCACCTTCATCCAGTTGAGGAATAAATTCAGAACCAAGCGTTGTTGCCAGCCATCCACAGAAGATTACAAGCGTTAATGCAGCCCCGAGAGCAGCAGCTTTAAATTTAAGAATAGCCCTAAGTGCTGGTTCGTAAGCCAGTTTCACCCAACGTATTAAAAAACTCTCCTTTTCACTGATTTTTCCCCCCATGAAAATTGCGATCGCTGCAGGCACTACCGTCAGTGACAAAATCATTGCCGCAATAAGAGCGATAACAACAGTTATTGCCATGGGATGAAACATCTTTCCCTCTACGCCTGTTAAAGTAAAAATAGGCAGATAAACAGCGGTTATGATCCCGACTCCAAATAAGCTGGGCCTGATTACTTCAATCGTTGCTATTTTCACTTCTTCTAGACGTTCCTTGAGTTGAAGAAGTCTGCCGTGATGCTGTTGCGCTTCAGATAAGCGCCTAATACAGTTTTCAACAATGATGACAGCGCCATCGACAATCAGACCAAAATCTAAAGCCCCCAAACTCATCAGATTTGCCGAAACACCTCTCTGGACCATTCCAGTGATTGTCATCATCATAGCAATAGGTATGATCGCAGCCGTAATAAGAGCCGCTCGAATATTGCCTAGTAGTAAAAATAATATGACAATTACGAGTAATGCTCCTTCCAGCAGGTTCTTCTGCACAGTGTTTATCGCTTTGTCGACCAGTGTAGTTCGATCATAGGCGGGTTCAGTAACTACCCAGCTTGGTAACGATCTTTGAATTTCAGTTAATTTACTGGCAGTTAAAGCTGCAACTTCCCTTGAGTTTTCTCCCAGCAACATCATGACCGTTCCCATCACTGTCTCTTTACCATTTCTTGTAGCGGCACCGGTCCTCAGCTGCTTACCCAAGCCTACAGTTCCAATATCTTTTATTAGAACAGGAACAGATCCTTTTTTTCCTACTACGACATTTTCGATATCCTTTATCCCTGTCAATTGACCTGGAGAGCGAACAAGAAGTTGCTCGCCATTTTTCTCAATATAGCCTGCTCCAGCATTATCATTGTTTAAATATAGTGCTTCAGAAATGTCTTTAAGCGAGACTCCCATCTCCAGCATTTTTACAGGGTCGGGATTGACGTGATATTGCTTGTCATAACCTCCAATAGTGTTTACTTCTACTACTCCCGGAACCTGGGCTAACTGTGGTCGAATGATCCAATCTTGTACCTCTCTTAAAGCCATAGGTGTGACCGGCGAGCCATCGGGTAACGTTGCTCCATCTTTCCCTTCCAGTGTATATACGAAAATTTCGCCAAGCCCTGTTGCGATTGGCCCCATTTCTGGCTCAAGGCCATCAGGTAAAACACTTTTAAGGTTAGCAAGTCTTTCGTCGATTAAATTTCGGGCAAAAAAGATATCCGTTCCTTCTTCGAAAATAACTGTAATCTGTGAAAGACCATACCTCGATATAGAACGTGTATAGGATAAGTTAGGCAAGCCATATAGTGCTGTTTCGACAGGAAATGTTATTCGTTGTTCAGCTTCTAATGGTGAGTACCCCGGAGCTTTGGTGTTAATCTGAACCTGTACATTTGTAATATCTGGTACAGCATCAATAGGTAATCGCTGGTAGCTCCAAACGCCGATCCCAATTAAGATTAGTGCAAGAACAAGAAACAAAAAGCGTCTTTCTACTGAAAGACGAATAATATTATCAATCATTTATCGTCTCCAGGATTAGTGAGCGTGAGAGGCACCGGATTTTTCAAGATCCGCTTTTATCAGAAAGCTATTTTTTGATACGTAAATTTGACCAGCGATTAAGCCACGCTTTACTTCAGTGAAGTTGTCATCTTTTATACCCAGCTCGACAGGGACAGCTTGAAACGTGTTACCATCGTTTAAAAATACAACTGAGTTACCATCCATTGATTGGATAGCTTCATTCTCAACGCGAAGCGAAACATCGACTTTCTGAGCATCAACTACACCTGTAACCATATCGCCGGGGGAGAATTCTCCTTCGGTATTAGTGATTTCAACAATTGCGATCTGATAAGGTTCAAGTGAACCTGACGGAATGAGAAATTTGACCTTTGCATCTTGCTGTCGGGAACCTTTTTTTATGTGGATATAAGAGCCCTGCTTTATTGTATCCCGCTTGGATGGAAATACTTTCAATTCTGCCCAAAGCGTTTCAGCGTCGACTATTTTATAAAGCGTTTCACTGGTAACCAACTGCCCAACATTAACATTTCGACTTACTACCGTACCCGAAATTGGCGCTTTCACGATGTAGGTTTGTAAGCTGTCATTTGATTGAATTTTTGCAATTACATCGCCAGCCTTCACGCTGTCACCAACATCCGAAGCGAGAGTTTCTACAACTCCCGAGAACCGCGCATTAACTTCAGCCTTGTTCTTGGGTGGAATTACAAGAGTACCCAACAATTCGATATGTCTTTCAATGGTCCCACTCTGAACTTCGGAGGTTGCTAATTGAAACTTTTCAGTTAATGCTCTTGAGATCTGTGTTCTTCCCTCGAAGTTTTCCCACTCCCAGGAATACTTTCGTCTTTTGTCAGTCAGATAAATAGTAGCCCTAAAAGAATGAGGTTCAGACAGAGCTTTTATTGACCGCAAAACCCCCTCTGAAGTTTGAAACTCAAATTTTTCTGAGCTTGAACCTAACTTCTGTAGCTCTATAGAAAAGGAATCAGGGATAAATGGCTTCCCATCTTCAAAAGTCGAGGCAATAATTACAGAGCCCTCGGGGCTTTCATCGATACTTACTTCTATTTTGATGTTACCTTTCTGGAATATATTTTGGTTGTCATTTGAATTGGTGACATCTTCACTTGCGGTCGCGATAGATGTCACAGTGCCGATAAGAAATAAAAATAAAATTTGCTTTAGCATAATTAATCCTGGAGATTGAAAGTGAATGATTTCAGAGATTGCCCTGTCCATTGTTCGATAAGTGCTTCATTGAGCAGGGTGGCTTCGCGATAGTTGATGAGACTCCGTTGAGATTGGAGAAGTGCATCACGTGAAGCAAACCATTCTTGATAAGTGTAAATTCCCTTTTGATAGCCCTCCTTGGTCAGCTCCAATGCTCTTTCCAAATCAGGCATTACTTCTTTTTCCAGGTGCAATGCTGCCTGTGAACTAAAATTTATGCTTTTCGTTGCTTTAAATAGAATCGCTTTTACATCGAGATACTTGGTGTCTCGCTCTAATAACTCCGCCTCCTTACTAGCAATTGCAGATTTGACTGCACCCGAATTCCTCTTCTCAGCAAATAGTGGAATTGAGGCACCAAAAACTAACGATGTATCTTGAGCTCCTTGATTCCTTCTAACACCAACAGACCAAGATAGGTCTGCGGTATTATCAGACTTAGCCAACTGAATTTCAGCGTCCTTCAGGTCAAGTGACTTAATTAGTAAATCCGCATTCGATGATGATAAGAATTGGTTAAAAAGTGTTTCGTAGGAATAATTTGTAGCGGGTGAATTTAAAGAACCAGTAAGCGTGATATCTTCATAATTGCCCTGCCAGAATAGTGTGAGAGATTGCAGGGCTATCTCTTCATTCACCTTTGCTGTCGCAAGTTCTAATTTCGCTTGATTTAAAGCCGATTTAGCTCTGAACAATTCAGCATCATTCGTTGCACCACTTTTTATTCTATTAGTGATTACAGTAAGAGCGTCTTCAGCTAAGCTCACACTTCGCTCAGCTATTTGCAGACGCTCCTGTTGTGCCAGAACGCGAATATACTGCTGAGTGAGCCCACCAAGTAGTGAGAGAGACATTGAATACTGCTCTGAATCTAAAAGGGCAGCTCTGGCATCCACAACCTGTGTTCTTGCACTCTTCTTACCACCAAGTTCATACACTGAAGATAGAGAGATGGTTGCTTCTGCTGCTTGAACTCCCGAAGTCGAACTCGTGCCCATCACATTTTCTAGATTAGCACCTACGGTGTAAGCTGGAGAAAGCAAAGCTTGTTGGCGATCTCCCTCAAGAGCTCTAGTAAGAGGTCTGAATTTCAATAATGTTGGATGACGACTGAGAGTTAGTTGAACAGCATCGTCTAAAGTTACTTGTTCTGCCAATGCATTGGCTTGAGATAGCATCAATGCACTAGTCAATATTCCGGCGCGCGTAAATTTGCGCACAGGGAACTGTGAATTTTTCATGAAATATAATCCTAGTCAGTTAAAAAAACGAAAGATGACAGGGATTAAATTCTTGGAGGACGCTCTATTTGGTTAATGAAACGGCTAGGTGAAGCTTCGAGATAAACTGAAGCTAGGGTAGGGGATTTTTTTAGAAACGTGCTGTCATTATCAAGATAGAAAGCAATATGGGTGAAATGGCCATGACACGAACAGCAATGATCACAATCATTTCCTGTGCCTAAATCGTAAGCATCGGACAGTTCGATTAATGTATTTTCAGTACATAATTCATTGCTAAACAAGTGGTCTTGTTCAATAGAAAACGCGTCAGAAACTATCAACAAAAATTGCGCGCACAACAGCAAAGCGGCCAGAACCACTTTAAAACTTTTGCTAATGCGGAAATTCTTTTTCGACACAACATTCCTCTTCATGAAGGTTGATTATCTCTTAAAATATAGCTAGGGTCAATGAATGAGCGATCTATTCAATACAGATATGAGACCAACACAGTGTAAGGAAGCCATTTGAACCTATTAAATGCTTAATTTAACTATGGAAGTAGAAAACTACCACCTTGCCAGCTCATGTATAATCCGACAACGCAAATCAGTACGCCGGATAAATAGTTCATGTTAATAAGCATTAACGTCACTTATTTAGAAGTGGAAACTGATTGCTTATCTATTTCTTAATTCTTTTAAATAGATTTATTAAAGGCAACGATTATATTTGTCGATAAACACTGGAACAACTGGGTGTCTTGGGCGATGTGAAGCCTACTAAAATCCGCAACCCAGTCCAAAAAGATCGGCATAACTTATGCTTTATCTTAGTCCTAGACGTATTGGTCAAATTTTACTTAATTCTGTCTAGGTTTTGCACCTTATTGATGCGTTTTCAAAGTGTTTAAGGTTCTGGTGGTGCAATGCATTGATTAAGTAGCACGCAAAGGGTAAGAGATTTGTATGCAATTATTGAGAAACTTTAAATCATTTGATTTTGGAGAAGCTACCTTCCGCTATTATGGTACGTATGGACCTGTAAATGGCCTCGTTATTCAGCTCGTACAATTGTTTGAAGGTGATTGTATTGTAAAAATAGATGAACAAGATTATATTCTGAGAAAAGGTGAAACGTCGTTAATCATAGCAAAACAAAAACTCGAATACATTTATCCTGCAGAAACAAGTCACAGAGTACGTTGGTGCAACGTTAAGTTACAAGGCCATTCTCAATTACCCTCATTAATATCATCACAATATACAATATCAACCACTGAAAAATTAGATTTTATTTTTCAGTCCGCATTAGAAGTTGAGTATACCGATTCGGTAAATGCATCGATTCTTCGGGACTCTTACGGTCAGACTTTGTTTAACGAGTTTGTGAATGAAATCGAAGAGGAAGAATTCAAGTCGCCTCTCCCTTTACCAGTAAGGGAGTGCCTTAAATATATCAACAGAAATCTAGTTTCGGATATTTCTGCTAAATCGGTGAGCGAAGATTTAAAGTATTCCTACGCATTTATGAATAGTATTTTTAAGAAAAATATAGGGTTAAGCATCGCGAAGTACATCTGGACAGAAAGAGTCAATAAGGCCTATCAACTTTTAACTGAAGAAGACTATTCAGTATTAGAAATATCAGAAATTTGCGGGTTTAAAAATCAACAACACTTTTCTAGAGCTATAAAAGAGCAATTCAAAAGAACTCCGACCGAGATAAGAAGGTTAACACGTAGATATAATTATACTCAAATTTGTAGCGAACAAACTTACAATAACGCTGCTGTATAAAGATATTTGCATGAAGCCTTTGCTCTTCTTTAGTAATGATTATGACTTCAATATGAATCTGTTAACTTTGGGTTTCGGAATATGATTCTGTCAAAAATGGCGGCAAAATAAATTAAGCCGCCTATCTTATCATAAACTTAATAATCAACGTTTCGGTGGCTATGTCTTACATGGTTGATATTCTGTAAACGTTACCATCAATGTCTTGTAAAACACTCTGATACCATCCGTAATAGGTATTGAATGGCGATTTTAGGAGTGTTGCACCGTTAGCAATGGATTTTTCAGTTAATTCGTCAACCTCTTGAATATTATTTGCTTCAAATGTAATTACGTGGTGGGTTTCCTTTACTTCATTTACCGGTTTCGGGATATCTAACAAATCGTAAGCGTCAAAACTACTAAACCCTAACTTCGATACACCAGTATCAAAGCCTATGAAATAATTTGATCTACTTTCTTCTATTTCTTTAAATCCAAAAACATCACAATAAAATTTACTAAGGCGTTCGATATCTTTCGAAAATATATTTAAATAAGACAAGGAGTTCATTTTTAATTCACTATATTATTTCAAAGACCATATGTTTTGCTATACATGTACGCAATGTGTTTACCAACGGTGGTTGGTTGATAATCTGGATTATTATCTTTTGGCATACACGTAGATACACAGGACACTTCATAAAAATAATCAGGGTCAAAAAATGTTGGGCATGAATAACGTGACCGGCCTGAATTATTGTTCAAAACCCTATGCATATTCGAGTGATAAAGACCATTAGTTAGTACTTTGATCATTTCTCCCAAATTAACTACAAATGTACCTGGTATAGGAGGAGCCGTTAGCCAGTCTCCAGCCGCATTTTGCACTTCCAGCCCACCAATATCGTCCTGTAACAAAACTGTGAGCATTCCCCAATCTGTATGTGCACCAGCTCCTAATTGATTCTTCTCTCCATGATTTAGCTGCTCAGGATAATGTAATAACCTAGAAAAAATCATTGGTTCGTCAAGTCCTTCAGCGAAATAGTCTCGGGGTAGGTTAAGAGACAAAGCGAGTATTTCTATCAGATCTTTAGCTAAGCCTGTAACGTGATGTAAATACTCATTATATTGTTCTTTAAAACCTGTTGGGCTGTGAGGCCATTGATTAGGCCCACAGTTGGGCACTTTTTTTGAGACGTAAGGGTGCGAAGGTGACAGGTCATTTCCGATAACAAAACCTTCTTTCAGGTCTGCGGGGGAGCCTTCATCTAAAACTTGCGCAGCTACAGGTTCATACCCACGTACAATTTCCCAATTTTTGGAGTAACATTCCATTTTCACATCATCTGGTTGAGAAAAATACTTCTTTGCCAAATCGAGTTGCGCATCCATTAATGCTAATGGGACTTTATGTCCTTCCACATAGAAAAATCCAGTTTCACGAGCCGCTTTATGTAGCTCCCACGCAATTGATTTTTGCTTTTCTAAATCATTAGAATAAAAGTCACTTATGTCAATTAAAGGAATTTTATTTGGTGCTTTTGGTGGTTCGTAAATAATCATATTATTCTCCAATCTCATTAAATTTTGATGTTTTGTTCATTTTGTTAATTTTTGACATTAGATGTTCATAAGCTGTCGTCGTAGGATATTTTGATGATTTCTCTAATCCTGGTATTGTTTCGATGACAGCATCAAAATTAGGTTGGTGAAAAAAGACTATTGATTGCCTATCGGAATTCGAGTCCTTTGTTTTAGGATTTATGACGCGATGAATATTGGAAACCCATTTACCTCCAGTCCAATAAGACATCAAGTCCCCCAGATTAACAATAAAACTATTGTCAACAATTGGCACGTCTTTCCATTCACCTAATTTGTTTTTAACTTGAAGTCCCGGCTTATTTTCTGCTTTAAGAATAGTAAGTGAACCATAATCAGTATGGGAGCCAGCTCGAATTTGAGACGGAGAATATGAGTTCTTCTGCTCTGGATAATTTGCAGCAACTAGATTTGTCATATGCTTATCAATTTTTGATGAAAACCAGAATTCGTCGACTCCTAAAGATAATGCAAACATTCTCATTATTCGTTCAGCAAGAGCTTCCATTTCTCGATAATATTCTAGTAATGCTATTTTAAATTCAGGTAATGTATTGTCGGGCCAAATATTCGGAATAAATATCTCTTGAGCCAAACCTGTTTTGTAATAATCGTCACAAGCGGGACCTAACTCCCTATTTAACGTGAAGTATTCTCGCAAGTCAGGTAAAGCCTCTTTATCGCCTAATGTAGCTCCAAGGTTTCCAGTCTCCATGCCAAAGTACCCCCGATAGTAGGATTTACTCTTAGGCGAGAATTCTTTCTTTTTATCAGTAGGGAGTGAAAAGAAGGCAGAAACCTGTTGTTGAGCTTTTTTAACTACATCTAGGTTTACACCATGGTTTGACAGTACTAAGAAACCAATGTTTGTAACAACATTTCCTATTTCTTCTGCTAACTTAAATCTTTCATTTATTTTTTCAGAATATGCATTTGAAAAGTCAATTACAGGTACATCTAAATAATCCATTTTTTCTTCCTTATTCAAAGCTGTATTTAAATTTTATTGATATATTTCGGGGCTTGTTGGGGACATGTGTCACTGAGCCAAATTCTATAAAATCAAAAGATTGAACTCTGTATTGTTCGTCCGTTAGGTTGTTGATAGAAATAGAGTATTTGTACTTTCCATCATTTCTGGTTGTTGATAGCGCAATATCAGATAAAAAATAAGAATCTGCTGTTAATAGAGGATTATTTCTAACATCGTGAAAGACGCGGTCAGTATAGCTAACGCGTAAATTGAGGTTTGTTTCCCAGTCAGAGAATAGATTCCACCAAGAGTCATATGAAATAACTACTTTCAATGGAGGCGCGAAAGGAACATCATTACCTGATAGGTTTTCGCCATTCGCACTTATAAAATCGGTATATTTCGCGTGTATAAATGATAACCCTAGGTTAATAGAGTTATAATCATTAAGATTTATATTTGCTCCTATTTCGCCTCCTTTATAAATTCCCTTACTAGCATTAGTTACTATAAAGTTCTGACCACCGAATTGATTGGATGTAACATCAAAAACGTGGATATCCCTATAATCGTAGTAGTAAAAAGCGGTATCTAAGACAACTCTTCCTGCAAACAATGATGACTTAAACCCTACTTCATAGGCCATTAAATCCTCTGGCTTGTAGCTATTAAATTCGCCAGGATCTCCGAATCCTGCTCCGGCACCACCACTCTTGTAACCATTGCTTACAGTAGAATAGAGCATTGTATTTTCAGAAATTTCTTGCTGAAGTCCAATGGTCCAGGAAATATCAGTAAAAGTCTGATCTGATATAGACCCTTCTACATCTCCGGGGGCAAAATCGAGTGCTGTAGGTCTAATACTGTAATGATCAAAGTAAACAGAATCATTTGTGTATCTAAGCCCAGATAGAAAATACAACCCTGATGTTAAAGGATATTTTAAGTTGCCGTATATGGCCTTGGATAGCTGTTTCTGATAAAACTCTTGGTCTGTTTCTAGGCCAAAGAAAACGTACTTATTGTCTGCGGACAGTTCATCAGATGATATATATAATCCGAGATCCCAATCAAACTCATCTTGTGCATTTGAAGTTATCTGAAATTCTGATGAAGCCGTTTTGAAATTAGATTTATAGTAATTATTAGAAAGCATATATGCGCCGCCATCGGCATCATACTGACTATCTCTTTTAAATCGGTCAAATGCGATAATATGTTTAACGCTGAATGCAGGAAAATCATAGTTTAATTTTCCGTAGAGGCCATATGAGTCAGAGTTTGCATCGCCGAAAAAGTCATGGTCACCAGCACTGGTATCCCCCCTCTCACCAACGCCGTCAGAATCTCGATAACCTAAGTAATCGATGCAATCAATTCTCGAACGAGGGTCACAAGTTGGCTCATAAGTTACGGGGTCTACTATACCTACATACTGAAATGTTCCGCCGTCAGCTCTACGACGCATAGAATGTATCATTAACTCGTAGTTAAATAGCGTTGACGGATTCCAATCAAGTAATAATCTCGTTGCAAGTAAATTTTCAGCGTTAAGGCTATTGTTTTTAAGTGTACCCGGAAAACCATCGCCCTTCGGTTCAGATGCCCGGCTTGAAGCCCACCCATCATCATTTACGTATTTGTAGGCAAATCGAAAGTTGGTTGTTTCTGATATAGGTCCAGTAATAGCTCCTGCACTTTTAATTTCATTGAAAGATCCAACACCTAAATCAAAATAGCCGGAGAAAGTATCTTCTGGCTTAGCGGTAACATATTTTATTAGTCCACCTGTTACATTCCGCCCATAGCGGGTACCTTGTGGGCCTTTCAATACTTCAATTCTTTCAAGATCGAAAATAGGAGCGGTATGTTGGAACGTATTTGGGAGATAAACATCGTCTATGTAAACACCTACAGTTGGATTGGTGTTTGACGCAAAATCTATACTGCCAGACCCTCTAATCCACGCTTTCGCCTGTTCAGATGAAGACACCGCTCGTATTTCTACTCCCGGAAAATATGAACTCAGATCATTAGTAGTGTCTACATCAAATGATTCAATTTTCCCCGCAGACAAAGTATCTATTGCTATTGGTACACTTAGTATAGATTCTGCTTTTCTAGTTGCTGTCACGACGATACTTTCTACCATCTCCTCAGCGTTCACTTGCTCTGGACTTAAAATGAAATTAGCCAAAAGCAGTGTTGTAAAAACTTTTAAGTTTGATTTGAATTTACTATTAGCATTTATATTTCGTTTAAAGTGATCAAATTGTCGTTCTGACTGTTCGACATATAGAATTTTCATTGATTATCCTTCCCAAGGTTGTGCCTTTAGGAAGATAATCGATGAGATCCGATATTTGCTTATCTCAAATCTCTATAATAGTTTTTGTTTAATAGATATTAAGTAAACGGAAATTATTACAGATAAGTTGTCGCGTAAGATTTTGATTTAAAATGTTTTTATTTTTTTATAATGATGAAAATAAGATAAATTAAACTGAATGAATCCTATGAAATTAAGAGGCGTGTTTATCTTTGACTGGCGAGTTATAGTTAAATACAACCACGTTTCTTGTACTCTGCCGCCCATTCTTTAAAACGTTTTTCGTCGCGTTCAGCACTCTTAGCTCGCCTTTCTAGTGTTTTGTTCGAAACGGGCTTTGGCTTAGTTTTATCGAAAGTTACACCTGATAATTCGTCGGCAAACATTTCAGGTCTTACATGACTGTAATGTTGTTCAATCATAGCAACACTAGTACCACACTGTTTAGCAATAACGTCCATGCTTGTGCCTGCCAGCAGTTGCCATGTAATGTATGTGTGGCGTAACGAGTATAGTGTCCTTGGTACATCTGAATGCGTTTTAAGGTTGTTATTCTGAAGAACCTTTTCAAATGCCTTGCCTAACTGTGGTGTTGTTTCACCGTTAGCCAATCGGAATAATTTTTGACTTGGTGTTCTATGTGGAAACCGTTCGCGGAGTCGGGATATCGCGCCAATGACATCTTTTTTGCAGACGATTTTTCGTGTGCCAGTGTGTTTAGTTGTTTTACCTTTGCGTACGTTGATAAAGAACTGTGCTTTACTTCCTTGGGCTTTTAGTTCTATATCACCCCAGGTGATGCTTTCCATCTCTGTGCCCGGACGGATGCCGGTATTTACTGCAATCTCACAGTAATCATAAAGTAGCTCTCTGATTTGCCTTGTCTTCTCGGTGTGAGCGTTACGTTCACTTTCGTAAATACCATCAATTACAGCGTCATACTCTTCTTCTGAGAATGCGGCTCGGCGTGTTCCAGATTTACCTTTCGACGACAATACTGGCACTTGTATCGGTATCATCCACTTGTGTTCAATAGCTTCTTTAAACACTAAGTTAAGCGCAGCATTATGGGTCTTTAACGTTGATGAAGCCGGTGTTCTGCCGAATTGTTTAATACGCCACTCATCAAATTTTTTAATGGCGTCTTGGTCTATCGATGTAAC
>NZ_CAJXQY010000057.1 GCF_913058315.1 uncultured Alteromonas sp.
TCCAGTTGAGATAATTATCTCTTAACTGGCTGTGTGAATCTATTGGAGCACGTCATTGTGACGAGGTGGCGAAGTCGTGAATTTCAGATCATCATAGGTTGCTTTTAGGTACTGCACTTTAGCCGTAATCGTCGTATTCTCAGTGGCTCTCCAAAGTGCGTCGACATCAAAGCCCTTGTTGGTTGAGGCACCGACATTGGTGGTGGTGTTCTCGAGTACGTTCTGGTCATTCACATTAAAGTATGAAATCTGCTGGTCTTCATAATCCCAGTAAAACGCTTCGACATTTAACTGTAGAGAGCCATCCAGGAAGATATTGTTTGCACCCAGCGTATACGCTTTAATGAACTCTGACTCATAAGGCTCATTCGTAGCGGGTTGCAGGCCGCCTGAGCGATAACCGGTTGCCAGGGTCATATAAAGCATTGAATCGTTGGTTATGTCCCACTCATAGGAAATCTTGAAGGTTGGCTCGCTATCGGAGTAAGACGTATCCGTTACATTGATTGCGTTAAGAATTTGACCGACACCGTTATCCAGTGGAATCAGATAACCCGGCGGAATTTCAATAAAGTTGCTGGCCCAGCCATTATCCACTAACCACTGGCTGGCTTCAGCCGGTGTATCAAGCGTTGGATAATGCGGTAAGTTACCCTCAATATGACAGCCTTGTTCAAAAGAGGCCGGAGGCGTTATTAAAGCTGGTGGTAAGCCACCACAGAATGTGATGAAGTTATTCATCTCACCGGTAAGTTCTTTTTCGTCCTTAGTAAAACGAGCCCCGCCAATTAAGCGCATTTCATCGTTTATATGATAAGTCAATTCGCCGAAAATGGCTTTAGAGGTACCGCTGGAGGTATAGTCCTGAAACGGCAGCACAAACTCCTGGTTAAAGGTTTTATTACCGGTCAGGTCTTCATCGAAATAATATAAACCAGCGATGTAATCAATGTTATCGCCAATCATGCCGGCAAAGCGTAATTCGGCAGAGCGTTGTTCTGCAGAGTTTTGCCACCAGCCATAGTTGAATCCAGGCCCTACAAAACGTGAGTCCTGTTCGGATTTACGCCAGGCAGGAATAAAAGTCATGGTAAAGTCTTCACCACGATAAATGAGTTCCGCGTTAAGTCCTTTTAGCGTCGCATCAGTGTACAACTCATCGCTGTCAATTGAATTCAGAAAACCAAAACCCGGGGCGGAAAGCACGCCATTCCGGTAAGCATTGGACGCCTCAGAAGCAGGGCCTTCGGTCACATCCAGCCCACTGGGAATATAATTAAAATCAGGATCGTATGCGCCCATAGCTTGTGTATTAAAGCCGACACCACCAATGTCTGTCATATCACCAGCGATGCGCAGACTCCACTCATCACCAAACTCATGCAGGTACTGTACTCTCACAGTGGTGCGATCATCATCATTGGTGCCATCTTTATTGATACCATCGCGGCTTATCTTATTTGCCGCAATGCGCACCGCGCTGTTTTTACTAACGGGAAGGTTAAGTGCGCCACTGATATTGGAGGCCCCGTAATTACCCAGTAACCCCGAGACAAAACCTGATGTTTCTTCCAGCTTGGGCTTTACAGGAACAAGGTTTAAAACACCGCCGGTAGCATTCTTGCCATATAAGGTTCCTTGCGGACCTTTAAGTACCTCAACACGGGCCAGGTCGAAAAAACCGCCAATTGCCGTTGCACTGCCGCGGGCGAGTGCGACGCCGTCATAGGTAAGGATAATGGCTGGATCAAGGTAGTTGTTGTTCGCTTTGTTACCCACACCACGCATATAAACCTGTGAGGCAATACCACCGCTATTGGTAATAGTCAAAGCGGGAACAAGGGTAGCAAGTTCAGCAGCACTGGTAATGTTTTCTTTCGCCAGGCGGTCAGCGCTAATCGCATCTATCGCCATACCGGTTTCTTGTAACGACTGTTCTTTAAAATTAGCCGTTACGACAATTTGCTCGACTTCTGTTGCTTTACTTTCTTTTGTATTTTCTTCCTGAGCCAGAGCCATGGTGGAATTAGTAAGTAAAGCGACAGCCACTGATGCTGACAAGTGTTTTAACTTCATAGTGTTTTCCTGCATTGAAATTAACTATTGTGGCGCTGGACATTGTTATTTTTTTTAACCGGTCAGACTTCTGACAGAAGTTTAGACTGCCCGGCAGGTTGTCCTGATAATGCCTGTATTACTGGCACTGCCCCACATTCTCTGAATAAATTGTTTACACAATATTCACAAGCTGAACGCTAAAGCAGTTAACAATATTTTAAAAATTGGTAGTTCGGATAGTCGATATTTGTCGATGCGATAACACATATATACTGCAAGGTGTGGCGGCCTATTTTGGAGATGAATTTAGTGTATTGATAAATCGGATTGTTAAATTAATGTTTGTTGTCTGGCCCTTTGATAATCTGACAAAAAAGAGTACTTAGGGTTTACTATGGAACAAAATGACAAGCTTAGGATTAAGAAAGGGGATCGGCTGAAAGGTAAGATTGCCTTGGTAACCGGTATCGGTAGTGGGATAGGCAAAGGTTGTGCACTGATGTTTGCCCGTCAGGGAGCAATCGTTGTAGGGACAGATCTGAATGCACCAGGCGCTCAGAATACGGTTGCTGAAGCCGCTGAGGAAGGGTTAACCATTCACTTTTCCCAAGCGGTAGACCTTACTGACGAAAGCCAGGTAAATAAGATGGTTGATCAGGTCGTTGCGGAGCATGGAGCGCTGCATATTCTGGTTAATGCGGCGGCTACCGCCGTTTTTAAATGGATTGAAGAATTGGATTATGCAGAATGGCAGTTGACATTGCGTGCTGAACTGGACTCGGTATTTCTGGTATGTAAGGCAGCCTGGCCGCATTTAAAAGCGAGTGAGTCGGGCTCGATCATTAATTTTGCATCGGCTAATGCCTACATGGCACTGGATGGCTCGCCGGCCCTGGCACACTGTGCTGGCAAAGGCGGCGTGTTGTCACTTACCCGTCAACTGGCGATGGAAGGCGGACCGTTTAAACTGCGTGCCAATACTATTTCTCCGGGATTAATTGTTACGGGCGCCACAGCGCCAGTTATCGAGCAACCGGGATTTCTGGATGCTGTGATGGCGAAAAATATGCTGAAACGGTTAGGACAGCCTGAGGATATCGCCTGGTGCGCGGTTTATCTGGCCAGCGACGAAGCTTCTTTTGTGACCGGCGCAGATTTTTCTGTTGATGCCGGTGCCATCGCCTGGTAATTGAAACGACAAAGGGATGAAAGCTTCATCCCTTGTTACTGCAGTGTCATTTTTTAAGGTTTGTTTTCTTCAACAAATTCAATAAGGTTGCCCGCGCAATCGCGTATAAAACAGCCTTTACCAAATTTCTCACGCACCACAAAAGCAACGTCTGCTTTTTTTTCTTCCATAACGGTTAAAAACGCTTCAAAA
Source organism: uncultured Alteromonas sp. (assembly GCF_913058315.1). Classification (GTDB taxonomy): domain Bacteria; phylum Pseudomonadota; class Gammaproteobacteria; order Enterobacterales; family Alteromonadaceae; genus Alteromonas. Next base: position 3,440 of record NZ_CAJXQY010000057.1, read on the forward strand.
TCGTCCACAATAAACGCTACATGTTTGTTTCCGTGGGTTTTTACATCAGATGGCGGGTGACGGCGTTCCTCAGGCAAGGGGGAGGCACCGGCGACCTCAAAAATTTCAAAACGAAGCGGGCCACGTTTTACCATGGCAACATGGGCGTTAGCTGCTTCAATAAAAAAGCGTCGCTCCAGTTCAAAACCCAGGGTGTCGCCATACCAGGCAATAGCCGCGTCTAAATCAGGAACGCTCACACCACCATGGTGAAATGAAAACTCAGGTATATTACTCATTACTTATCCTTACTCTGCAGTCCAGCCACCGTCGACCACCATACTGGTGCCAGTCATTAAGGTTGATGCATCACTGGCCAGAAAGACAGCTGCTCCCATTAAATCCTGTACATTACCAATGCGTCCAATCTTAATTTTCTCCAGGACTGAGGCTAAAAAGGCTTTGTCCTCGAAAAATGGTTTGGTGAGTGGCGTTTCAATGAAGGTGGGAGCAATCGTATTTGAACGGATGCCATACTGGGCTAAATCCAGCGCAAAGGCTTTATTCATACCTTCCATTGCCCATTTAGAGGCACAATACAAGGAACGGTTGGGGCCGCCCACATGCCCCATTTGTGAACCAATGTGAATTAATGAGCCTTTAATTTCAGCGTCAATCATCTTTTTAACACAGGCCTGAGCGACGAAAAAGGCGCTTTTCAAATTGAGATCCAACACCGCATCGTAATCGTCCTGGCTAACTTCCATCATAGGCTTGGGGCGGTTAGTCCCCGCATTGTTTACCAGGATATGAAAGGCATCGCGTTCTTCAAAAAAGCGGTCAACGGCAAATAGATCGCTGACATCCAGTGTAACAGCACTTGCGCGACCGCCGCAGGCGTTGATAGCGTCAGCGACGGCGGTAATTTCGCCTTCGCTGCGCGCCACCAGAGTTACCTCGGCTCCCATTTCTGCCATACCGGCAGCAATGGCAGAGCCAATACCGCGGCCGGCACCGGTTACTATTGCCCGTTTTCCCGACAAACTAAAACTAGGCATTGCTGGAAGCTCGACAGTACTCATGGTGTTCTCCTTAGGCTTTGGTTTTATCGCTCGGTGATGCAGTACCTGCGTAAGGTACGTCCTGCTGACCATAACGACGAACACGCAGGTTAGCTTGTTCACCATGACCAGCAAAACCTTCCAGTCCACAAAGACGTGAACAATACTCACCTACCAGTGCGGATGCTTCATCCGTGGTCACTTTTTGGTAAGTACAGGTTTTCAGGAATTTACCGACCCACAGACCGCCGGTATAACGCGCTGATTTTTTGGTTGGCAGCGTATGGTTAGTACCAATCGCTTTATCGCCATAGGCTACGTTGGTACGTGGGCCGAGGAATAAAGCACCATAGTTCGTCATATTATTCAGGAAATAGTCCGGATCCTGAGTCATAACCTGTACGTGTTCGCTGGCAATGTCATCGGCAATTTGTACCATCTCTTCGTAGCTGTCTGCGACAATAACCTCACCATAGGTTTCCCAAGCTTTGCGGGCATGATCCGCAGTCGGTAGAACTTCCAGCAGACGTTCAATTTCCGCCATGGTTTCGCGAGCCAGTTTTTCGGAGTTGGTCAGCAGTACTCCCGGGCTGTCGGGACCATGTTCTACCTGACCCAGAATATCCGTTGCACACATTTCGCCGTCAACGGATTCATCAGCGATGATTAAGGTTTCAGTTGGACCTGCGAACAGATCAATACCAACACGACCGTAAAGCTGACGCTTCGCTTCGGCAACAAACGCGTTACCCGGGCCTACCAGGATATCAACCGGTGAAATCGACTCTGTACCGAGTGCCATTGCGCCAACAGCCTGGATACCGCCTAATGCGTATATTGCATCAGCACCCGCAAGGGCCTGTGCGGCAACGATTGCCGGAGCGGGTTTCCCTTTAAAGGGTGGGGCACAAGTGATAACACTTGGTACACCAGCGACTTTCGCAGTAATAACCGACATATGGGCAGATGCCAGAAGAGGGTATTTACCGCCAGGTACATAACAACCAGCAGCGTTTACCGGAAGATTCTTATGACCAAGTATCACACCTGGCATGGTTTCAACTTCTACGTCTTTCATTGAATTACGCTGAATTTGGGCAAAGTTACGTACTTGTGTTTGAGCGAATTCGATGTCTTTTAAATCCTGAGGTGACAGGGTATCGATGCAAGCCTGAATTTCAGCGTCTGTCAAACGGTAATCTTCCCGATCCCAGTTATCAAATTTAATTGACAGCTCGCGTACTGCTGCATCACCGCGAGCATCTATGTCGGCCAGAGTGCCTTCTACGATGTCACGGACCTTACGGTCCACGTCTGCTTTATATTCAGCGGCGGCGCCGCGTTTTAGCCAGGTTGCCATTTTCTTCTCCAAGGTTAATGTAGGGTACAGGGAGCCGCTAATAATTAGCGTCTGTACTGGATCTCAAAATTAAATTACCTTTCACCACGGTGTGAACCGCTTCATCAAGGTTGATTTGTGACAGTACTCTCTCTACAGCATGACCAATGAGTTCATGAAGTGGTTGTGAGTAAGTCGTTAAGTCATAACCAGGCCACTGAGCTTGTGGAATGTCATCAAAGCCCACCACACCAATGTCTTTGCCTGGTTCCAGTGAAAATTCGTAGCGTGCGACATCGATGGCCGCCATGGCCATATGATCGTTAGCGCAGAAAACGGCATCAGGGCGGTCACCTTGCTCAAGCAGTTGCCGCATTGCCTGCATGCCGCCAGTACGGTTAAAGTGGCCCACAACGCGCATTGGTTTTGATCTTCCTAAAGCAATCAAAGCATCGGTGAAGGCCTGTTCCCGATCGCGGCTGGTAGAAGAGGTTTCAATGCCGGCCATAAATGCAATTCGCTGATACCCATTATCGACCAAATGCCGGGCGATCAGTCTTGCACCATGTTGGTTATCCCCGATGACCGAACTGCATCGTTTTACATGGCTTATACGGTTAACAAAGACCACCGGTATGCCAGCGGCCTGGCAACGTTCGGCCAGAGACGATGAGAGGGTGGTAGCCATCAGAATCAATGCGTCAACCCGATAATTAAGCATGTCTTCAATGGACGTGTCGGCCTGTTGATTTGCTTCACCGGTGAAAACCAGTGTTTTATGACCGTGGGCGTCCAGTTGCTTTGTTAAGGTGTCCAGAGCCAGTGGAAAAAAAGGGTTTTCCATATTGCCCAGTACCACGCCTATCAACTGCGAACGGCCGCGTAATAAGGAACGGGCCAGTTGATTGGGCCGGTAGCCCAATTCCTCTGCAGCCGCCATGACTTTCGCCCGGGTTTTGGCTGATATGCTGGCACCGTTGGTGAATGCTCTTGACACCGCAGATTGTGAAACACCGGCTAACCGGGCAACGTCCATGGCAGCAGGCACATTTTTAACGCTGATTGTCACGGTTAGAATCCTGCTACCACCAGTTCCAGGTGATATACCTTTGGTGGCTCAGTAAAAAATGGCCCTGCTAGTGAACGCCAGGCCTGAAATCCGGCTGATTCACGAAATGTCACCATATGCGCCTCAACACTTTCCCAAGCGACAATCAACCGGTATTGACCTGAGTGCTCGATAACTTTTTCGAGTCGCAGTGCGTGACAACCTTCTGCTGCCTGAAAGTGAGGTGCGGCCTCGTTAACCGCTTGTTCAAATGCCTGCATATCCTGCGGGGAGACGGTTAGTTCAGCGACTTCATGAATCATCATTTTATCCCGTTGAAAATAAAACAAATATTTAACATTTGTTTTGGCTACTCTGGCAAAAATGAAGTGTTGTTTCACCCATAAATACCTTCGGTGAGAATATTTAAACTATATACAAAACAGTAACTAATAATTTTTAGATGTGATTGCATAGCTATGCAAAATAGTGCGCCTGAGGATGAAGTCTGTCAATTGGAACAGGGGATAATTCGCATTGCAATTATTAATAGAATGTATCGGTAAAACGAATGAGGCATTAATAAAGGGGGCGTTTATGATAGTGCATATGACATGATATACGTATTACGGGAGTAAGTATGAAGCGGGTTATTGTGACCGGTGCAGGTGGTTTTGTTGGCAGGCAGTTATGTGAGGTATTGGCAAAGCAAACCGACTGGCATTTAGTGCTAATTGATAATGTGCTATCGCATCTTACTTTGCCTGCGGAAAGAGTAACACTAATAGAAAACAGTCTGCAGGGCCCCGGCGTGCTTGATGAAGTGTTTGCCAGCCCATGTGATATTTTATTTCATTTGGCTGCGGTTCCGGGCGGGGCGGCAGAACAGGATCCTGCACTGTCTAAAGCGGTTAACCTTGATGCAACCCTCGCGATGTTTGAACGTGCTGCCGCCCAGGACAACTGCCCGCGAATTGTATTTACCAGCACCATTGCTGTTTTGGGGGCGCCCATGCCAGAAGTGGTTGATGATGCCAGCCCAATAGTGCCAGCCATGACATATGGCGCTCACAAGGCTATGGTAGAACTGGCTTTGGCTGATTTAAGTCGCAGAGGTTTGGTTGATTCAGTAGCTGTACGCCTGCCGGGTATCATTGCCAGACCGCTGGCAAAGAACGGCTTGAAATCGGCGTTTCTAAGTAATGTTTTTCATCTGTTGGCCTGCAAAGAGCCTTTCATTTCACCGGTTTCAGAACAAGCTACAATGTGGTTAATGTCCGTTCAACAATGTGCATTAAACTTGTTTCATGCCAGTCAGCTAGACAGTGCTTTGATGCCGACTAACCGGGTGGTCACTTTGCCAGCGTTGAGAGTGGGGATGACTGAACTGGTAGAAGAGATCGCAGAGCAAACTGGAGCCGATTTGTCGTTAGTCTCATGGCAACCGGATCCGGGGTTAGAAGAAGGCTTTGGAAAGCAGCCTCCATTATTTACTCCTGGAGCTGAAAACGCAGGGTTCGAAAGGGATAAAACACTAAGTGTGCTGGTGGCTAATGGATTGTTACTGACATCAGCCTGAGTTCCAGAAAGTTGAGTAGTATGAAAAAAACTAATCGTTATGTATTAACAGTCCATTCGGTTAATTCCCTTTGTGCGGGGATGAAACGCATTGTCTTTACTGGCAAGGATTTACAACCGTTTGCCAACACGCCGCCCGGCAGCTATTTAAAGCTGTTATTTAATCAATTTGGTGAGCCGGTACATTGCACTCTTGACTCTAAGCAGAAACTTTTAGTGCGCACTTATACGGTACGTCATTTTGACCAGCAACATCAGTTACTCACTATCGACTTTATGCTGCATGGTGGCACGGTTGAAGATGGGCCAGCTTCCTATTGGGCAAGTACTGCCACAATCGGCGACAAGATAGCGGTACAAGGCCCGGGCTTTTCGAAAAATATCTCACAGCAGGGTGACTGGGTGTTACTGATGGGAGATCTGACTGCATTACCCGCGATTAGTGCTCAGGTTGAAGCCTTAGCGGCTGACTCTCAGGGATATGTCATTCTGGCTGTTGAAGATGAGATTACAGACCTCCGTATTACCACGCCACCAGGTATCCAGATTATACAAATTAAAGCTGAAGACCATCATGCGCTTGCCAGTGCACTGCATGATATTGAATGGTTATCTGGCTTGCCATCAGTCTGGGCGGCCTGTGAATTTTCGTCTATGCGGGTGATACGCTCTGAACTGGATGAACAATTTGAGATCCCACGCAGTCAGGTTTACCTCACCAGTTACTGGAGAAAAGGACGCTCAGAAGATCAACACAAAATTGATAAGCGTCAGGATATGGAAGACTACAGTACTCTGCGATAGTAATCGTTTGGCCACTTTTCAACCCGAACCACCCCTATTAATTGTTAATTTAATGTAGCCTGTTTGTAATTCTGATTATTCATTTGATGCCTACATAGATAATCTCTTCTTCATGACGCTAATATTTGTGACTATCTGGGGAAGAAATTATGAAGTTAAAAATGATAGTGGGCTGTGCAGTGAGTATTCTGAGCCTGACCGCCTGTAATAATGAGCAGCCCGGCGTAGAAGTTGATTCGGTATCCCCGACTGACGTTACCAGACAGCCTAACTTATTACTCATCGTTGCAGACGATCTGGGTTTTGCTGATATCGGTGTTCATGGCAGTCGAATCAAAACGCCTAACCTTGATGCGCTGGCAGGAAGGGGCACTGTATTCTCTCAATTTCATACCGCGCCAATGTGTGCGCCAACCCGGGCAATGTTATTAAGCGGTAATAACAATCATATCGCTGGTATAGGCAACCAACTACCATCTAAAATCCTCGATAATACGCCGGGTTTTGAGCATCATTTGTCTGACCGCATTGTGCCTTTTCCAAAACTCCTGCAAGAAGCCGGATATAATACCTACATGGCCGGTAAGTGGCATTTGGGATATTCCACGCAATACAGTCCTGCCAGCGCAGGCTTCAAACATTCCTGGGCACTTGAAGATGGTGGCGGTAATCACTTTGACGGACGTGGTTTCATGGCTGAAGACAGCCGTTATTATGATGATGGCAAATTAACTTCCTGGCCGGCACGGCAATATTCCACAGACTTTTATACCGATGAAATAATTAGTTACCTCGAGAAGGACAAAAAGGAAGATAAGCCTTTCTTTATTTACGCTGCCTACACCAGTCCGCACTGGCCATTACAGGTTCCTGAAGATGAGTTAAACCGTTATAAAGGTGCTTATGATGAGGGCTATGAGGCTCTAAGAAAAGAAAACCTGCAAAATCTCAAAAAAGCAGGTTTAATTCCCGAAAATCAGACTCTCTCAGAGCTTCATCCAACAGTGCAACCCTGGCGTTCACTCACTGCGGATGAGCAGGCCCGCGAATCCCGGAAAATGGAGCTATATGCTGCCATGGTGTCCAATTTGGACGACAACATTGGCCGTTTACTTGAGTACCTTGCTGAACGTGGTGAACTGGAAAATACGCTGATTGTGTTTATGGGGGACAATGGTGCCGCGCCTTCAGATTTATACAACCGAGGTCCTTTCGTAAAAGCACTACGCAATAAGTATAATAATGACGATTTAGCCGATTACGGAAAAGCCGATACGTTTTTGAGTTTGAGTTACCCGTGGGCGGAAGCTTCTGCTCCGTTTAAGTATACCAAGGGTTATACCACCGAAGGCGGGATAAGAGCTCCGTTTATTGCCGCTGGTCCCATGGTGCGGGATGACAGTGTTAACAGTGCTTATTTTACGGTGATGGATCTGGCTCCAACCTTTTTAGCACTGGCTGGTACGACTTACCCTCAAAATCAGAAACACCCGTTGTTAGGTACCTCTTTAGTCCCGATGTTTAGTGGTGAAACGGCATCGGCACATGCTGATGACTATGTCACGGTGCTTGATCATAACAATCGTGCTTTGGTGCGTCAGGGAAACTGGAAACTGGTGGCACAGGAAGATTCTTATGCCGAAAATGGCTTTGCCCTGTACAACCTGATGGATGACCCTGCCGAAAGTGTAGATGTAAAAGATGACTTTCCCGATTTTTATCATTCACTTATAGCTGCCTGGCAAAATAAAACCCAGCAATATGGCATTAAAGCCATTCCGGATAAAGTGATGATGAAATAAAGAGTCCCAGTTAGTTTGATTCGCTAAGTTAGTGTTTAAATTACACGCCGTGAACTGTTCTGGTGACGGCGCGTTCGTCAATTATCCCCATTTTTTGCAACACAAACCCGTATTACAAACAATCTGCAGTTAGACAGCTAAGGGATTTTCAGAGAAAACCACAGGCATAAATAATGACTTATCCTATTAAATATGATTGTTAATGATTATTTTAGCTTGGATGTGGATAAATATTCTGAGTATTTATTGAAAAAATAGAGGACTTGATAGCCCCACAACTCCTTTTAACGTGCGCAATACAGATTATGTATAGACTGAAGCTATACTTGGTGGAAAATTAATTATTTTACTTTTATGTTGCGGTTGTTAGATTTTTGTGAATGAAGCTGATTGAAACAACAATTTTACAAAGAGAAAACAACATGAAGCAGCGCACACTGGAAAGAAATAAAATCGCATTGTCTGTTTTACTAGCAATGCAATGTTCGAGCGGAAACGTTTTTGCACAACAGGACAATGGCACTGCAAAAACAGAAGAGGCTCAAGTTGAAGTCATTTCTGTAACGGGTACTCTTATTGAGGGTGTCAATCCGGTTGGTTCCAATGTGATTGGTCTTAATCAAGAAAAGATTATAGAGCAGGGTGTGACATCTGCTACCGACGTACTTCGCCGGATTCCGCAAATGGATGCGTTTAATGAAGTACCTGAAAATACCCTGAGTTCTTCCATTCCCTTTGAGCCGCCACAAATTCGTGGGATTGGTGGTTTAAGTGGTATGGCGACACTGGTATTACTTAATGGCAATCGTTTAGTGCCAGTTGGCCCGCTAAACTGGGTAGATTCTTCTATGATCCCTGCCAGCTTGTTAGAGCGGGTTGAAGTTATTCCTGATGGCGGTTCTTCAATATATGGGTCGGATGCGGTTGCCGGGGTGATCAATTTTATTCCGAAGAAAGACATGGAAGGCGGAGAAATCAGTGTGCAGTATGGCATGGGCCATGGTGACTATGATCGTATCGATGTTTCAGGCGGTTTTGGTCATAGCTGGAGCAGTGGTAATCTTGTTGCTGCTTTCTCTTATGGTGACCGTAGTGCCATGTTTGGTAAGGAACTGGATTACATCAAAGAAGATTTAACCAGTCAGGGCGGTGCAGACTATCGTTCTACCGGATGTAACCCCGGTAATATCCTGTTGGATAATACCTTGTATGGATTACCGGGCGTTGATGCAGCGAACCCTAATTACTGTTCAACTTATGATGAACAGTCATACTATCCTGAAGAAGAACGTTATTCATTATTTACGAATTTAAATCAGGAGTTGGCTAAGGGGCTTACCGTTGATGTACTGGCTTATTACTCACGTCGTGATGCCGTGGATTATGATCCGGCTGACGTGCGTACCTCAGCAGAAATTACCTCAGCAAATCCTTATTTTGTAGCGGTAGGTGATGAAACGTCGAATACCGTCGCTTTTAGCTATGAAGATGTATGGGGGAAAGCTGGTCAGAATCCTTCAGTCTATGAACAGTGGCAGGTCACACCAACCTTAACATACCAGTTGACTGATTCGTGGAAACTAAAAGGCACGCTTAACTATGGTAAAAGTGAATCGACTTATCATGATTATAAAATCAATTCTGAAGCGCAAATTGCCGCCCTGAGCGCGACAAGTGCAGATTCGGCGCTTAATCCATATGATGTCAGTCAGACCAGTGCATCAGTACTGACTTCAATTGCCGATTGGCAGGAGTTTACGTTATCCAAGCAGGAACTCGCTGAAGCCAAGTTAATCGCTAATGGTGAACTTTTCGATATTACTGGCGGAACGGTGCGAGCAGCAGTGGGTAGTGAGTATCGTGAAGAATCCTTCTATCAGGAAGTGGATACAGGCATGGCATCTGCTCCGGCAACTTCCTCTGTACGTGATATTGATCGAAGCGTTAAATCACTGTTCGGTGAATTGTATTTACCGCTAATCAGTGATGATAATGCACTGCCTTTGATTCAACATCTGGATGTCTCATTATCGGCACGTTACGACTCCTATAACGATGTGGGTTCAACAACCAATCCAAAGGTTGCTGTTACCTGGAATCCTAGTGAGAACGTGACCGTTCGTGGTACCTGGGGTACGTCATTCCATGCGCCGGCACTGGCAGATTTAGCAGCACCACTGCAATATGAATTATTCCTGCCATTCAGCCCGTTCCGCGCTTCTGACAGTCCGTTTGTGCCAGACTTTTTTAAACCTTCATTTTTATTATCCGGTGCGTCTGAGGGTATAGAGCCAGAAAATGCAGAAACCATGTCATTAGGGACAGACTGGTATGTATCTGATGATTTAAAAGTGTCACTGACTTACTGGAGCGTAAAATACGAAGATCGTCTGGATCAAAACGCCGGTTTCTTCTTCGGTCCTTCGTACTACGACGAAGAAGTCAACCAGGACTATTTCATTCTTGGCCCGACTTCAGCAGAAGAAGTCATTGCGAAGTTTGGTGAATTTCCGGTAGCGGGTTTTGATAGCCTGGATACGTTGTTCGCGGTCTTCGGTACACCTTATGTAGTATCGGATCAGCGAAAAGCAAATATGGGTGCTTATGAAGTGAATGGTCTCGACTACTCAGTTCAGTATTATACTGATACTTCACTGGGTGACCTCGACGTTAACCTGAGCGGCACTTATATCATGAACCGTGACAAGGAAAATGTGAAAGGCGCGGGTTTCAATGACACCTTAACACTAGGGGATTTCAACAGCCCGATCTCTGCACTGAATAGTGTTGCCACCGTTGGGTTACGTAATGGTGACTGGTATATGTCAGGAACCGTTTATTACCGTGGTAAGGCAGAAGTTGGCGCTGAAACGATTGATTCCTTTACCACGTTGTCCTTGTTCACAAGTTACGACATTAGTATGGATACTCAGGTGTCCTTCAATATTGATAACGTACTGGATCAGGACCCTCCGTTTCGCCTGATTGATGAAGGTGTTGCTTATAAGAGTATGGGTAGATTTATGTCGGTAAGTTTAAGAACCCGCTTTTAAGTCATTAATTCGTATCGAGGCTGGCCAGATTTGCCAGCCTTTTTTCATTTCTATCACATAACAGGATTCACTATGCGATTTTCATTTCTTCCTCTCAGCCGGGCTATCCGGGCGGTGTTAGTAGGTGGTGCTATGGCGTCATTGTCGGCAGTGGCCGGTTCTCTGAGCGATACAGATTTTGAGCAACCTCCGCAGTATGCCAAGCCTCTCGTATGGTGGCACTGGATGAGTGGTAATGTGACTGAATCTGGTATCGCAAAGGATATGGCCTGGATGAACCGGGTCGGGATTGGCGGGGTGCAAAACTTTGATGCCCATTTAATGACGCCCAAAATTGTCGAGACGCCAGTAAATTACATGAGCGATGACTGGCAGAAAAAATTTCAGTTTGCGTTAGCCAAAGCGCGTCAGTATGACTTTGAATTCGGTATCGCTGCTTCTCCTGGCTGGAGTGAAACTGGCGGCCCTTGGGTACAACCCAAAGATGGTATGAAAAAAATCACCTGGAGTGAGACCTATGTAACTGATGGTTCGAAAAAAGCCATCAAATTGATTCAACCACCTCAGTCAACAGGGGTATTTCAGGATTATGCTCAGGGCACTGAAATGTTTCAGGACGAGAGTCACTCAACTGAACACGGCCCTCATTACTATGAGGATATTGCGGTCTATGCAATTCCTGTCACTGCAGAGCCGGTGGACATTACCAACGTTACTACCAGTTACGGTGAGCCGCTGTCTTTAGCTTTAATGCAGGACGGCTCTTATACTACCGGCGCGACCACGGTATCCGGCCCGGATGAAGCCCTGGCCATTACTTTTGATTTGGAGGAAGTCCGTACCTTACAAAGCGCCTCGTTTGCTATGCCTATTCCAGGCATGTTCCTGCCTGCGGCTTTTGCACCGGTGGTTCAGGCTAGTGCGGACGGAAAACAGTTTACTGATGTTGCAGAGTTTGTGGTGGAAACCAGTGTGCAGAAAACCGTGTCGTTTGCACCGGTTCAGGCTCGTTATATGCGCCTCGTGATGCGTGCCAATCCCAATGGGAAATTTGAATTGCCATCTTCAACAGCACCAGGCTCAGCACCACCGCCAGGGTTTAAATTACCCACTGGTGAGCCACAGGTATCTCCTGTTAATCTGTTAGAAGTGGCATTTTACGAACAATCTCGGGTTCATCGCTTTGAGGATAAAGCAGGCTTTGGCATTGTTGAAGACTATTATCCGCTCTCTTATCAGCAAAGCGCCGAGGGGATCCCCGCCAGTGAGATAATAAATGTCACTGATGCCTTGCAAGATGACGGCACGCTTACCTGGCAGCCCCTGAAAGGAACCTGGAAAATCTTGCGGGTAGGTTATTCATTAACCGGTAAAGAAAATCATCCAGCCACCCCTGAGTCAACAGGCCTTGAGGTAGATAAATACGATCCCGTTGCGGTAAGAGCTTATCTTGAGCATTACCTGGGTAAATATGCTAAAGCCAGCGGTGAATACCCATTAGGGGAGGGGGTTCAGGCCCTGCTGAATGACAGTATTGAAATAGGTCCATCAAACTGGACACCTGCGATGTTCGCAGAGTTTAAGGTTCGACGTGGGTATGATCTGCATCCGTGGTTACCCGTGCTCACCGGTGTGGTGGTGAATAATGCTATGGACAGCGATAAGTTTTTGTTTGACTTTCGCCTGACTCTCGCAGAAATGATTGCTGATAATCATTATGGCGTGATCAGTGACATACTCGATGAGCACAATATGCTGCACTATTCGGAAGCGCTTGAGAATGGCCGCCCCGCTTTAGGTGACGGCATGCGTATGCGTCGCACTGCCGATATCCCCATGGCGGCCATGTGGTCATTTGATACGAAGAAAAAAATAGGTCCTGCCCCTCAGTATTGGTCGGATATTCGTGAAGCCGCTTCGGTTGCACATATTTATGGGCAAAATAAGGTGGCTGCTGAATCCCTGACTGCTGCGGCGTCTCCCTGGGCTTTTTCGCCACGGGATTTACAGCCCATGATCGATATGGAGTTTGCGTTAGGTGTAAATCGTCCGATTATTCATACCTCAGTCCATCAGCCACTGGATAACGCTCCGGGCCTTAGCTTGTTTGTTTTTGGCCAGTACTTTAACCGCTTGGATACCTGGGCGGAGTTTGCCAAACCCTGGGTAACCTATATCAGCCGCAATACTTATATGCTGCAACAAGGTCGCTTCTTCGCTGACGTGGCGTATTTTTATGGTGAAGAAACACCCCTTACGGCATTGTATAACGACAAGCCAGCGCAAGATGTGCCTCGTGAAAATGGCTTCGATTATGTTAATGCGGATATCATTCGTGATCTTCTGAGTGTAGAGAATGGCCAGTTAGTCACGCCAAGTGGTCAGCGTTATCAGGTGTTGTACTTAGGCGGTACCAGTCAGTATATGAGCTTATCGGTCCTGAAAAAGCTGGCAAAGCTTGTACAAAAAGGCGCTACTTTCGTGGGCCGTAAACCACAGGCATCACCCTCGTTACAGGATGATTCGGATGAATTTTCTGCATTGGCTGACGCCCTGTGGTCAGGTAAAACCAGTAAAGGCAGAGTGATTGAAGCTTCTGATATCACATTGGGGCTAAAAAAGGCACAAGTCAGTGCTGATTTTAGTTATGACGCCGAGCATGATGATACCGAGATGTTCTTTGTACACCGCCAAACTGAAAGCGAAGACATTTACTTCTATACTCATCGCCAGAACCGTACTGAAGCAGTTACTCTGCACTTCGCTGTGACGGGCAAAACGCCTTATCACTACAATGCGGTAACGGGGGCAATTACTGCTGTCGACTATAAACAGCTGGGTGGTTTTACCGAAATCAAACACGTACTTGCCCCGTTCGAATCCGGCTATATCGTGTTTAGCGATGATGCCCGGGCTACTGAACGCCAACCATCTAATCCCAGCAACATTGTATCACTGGATAATGAGTGGACAGTAAGTTTTCAGACCGGGCGAGGAGCACCGGTTGAACCGATAACAATGCGAGCCGGTGACTGGGCTGAAAGTAGCGATGGCCGTATTAAGTATTTTTCTGGTACCGCGACCTATCAACAAACCGTCGAGATAAATGCATTACCGAAAGGCAAAGCGCTGATTCTGGACTTGGGTGATGTCAGAGAGCTGGTGGAAGTCAGTGTAAATGGCAAGGTAGTGGAGACGCTCTGGAAACCGCCTTATCAAGCGGATGTCACGGATTACCTGTCAACAGGCAGCAACAGCATTACGCTCAAAGTGACCAATCTCTGGGTCAATCGCCTTATTGGCGATGTTCAGCCTGGTGCCAAAGACACTTACACATTTACCACTTTACCTACCTATATTCCGGAAGCTCCTCTACGGAAATCGGGGTTGTTGGGGCCAGTCAGTATCCTAAGTCAGTAACTTTGTGAACCAAAAGGGGCGTAATGCCCCTTTGTTGTTTTATTTACACAACCTATTTTTTACGGAGAAAACCATGCAAACAATTACGCTGTATGCTTCGCCGGGCGCCTGTTCACTGGTCACGCTTATCGCCCTTGAATATGGAAGTGTTGCTTACGAAGCTAAGCCAGTTATTTTGGCCAAAGGCGAGCACAAACAGTCGCACTATATGGCGTTAAACCCAAAGTCCAAAGTCCCTGCATTACAGGTTGGTCATCGGGTTATCACCGAAACTCCGGCCATCTTGATGTGGTTACACTCTCAGTGCAAAGAGCGACCGCTATTTCCCCAACATGTTGATCAGACACAATACTTAAGTGACCTGAGTTATCTTGCTTCCGGTATTCATCCGCTGGTTACACGCTGCTGCCGTCCGGATTTGCTGGCAGATGAGCAGGCTACTAGTGTAGTGAAATCGAAGGCCAGTTTGGCTCTGGAGCTACCCTTGCAACAGCTCGATGAACACTTGGCCGCAAACAACTGGTGGTACGGCGACACCTGGTCAGTACTCGACGCTTACTGGTTTTGGGTCATCAGGCGACTGAGTGGGTGTGGGTATGAATTGTCCAGGTTCTTTAATGTCAGTAATTATTATCAAATTATGCAGTCACTGGATGCAGTAGTAAGAGCAGTGAGTAAAGACGAATCGCTGCAGCGTTAAATAAGTTGCCTGAATAACAGGAGGTCAGTTAAGCCTCCTGATTTTCTGCATAATCACGTAGTGCGCAGAGTAGGGCAATATAAGAAACGATCCCGCCTAACAGGACTCCCCAAAGGGTTTTTATAATCGCGGCAACTGTAAACGACAAACTGCTTACCAATAATGACAAAACGGTAAATATCACAACCGAAAGAATGGCTGCAATTACGGCAAATAGCAGTGCTCTAAGGACGGGCATGACAGGCAGAGGCGATGATGAATCAGTCGGCGCTGCCTGGATATTACCGGCCTGGATGCGTTTACGGGTAAGAAAAGACGGAAAAAAAGCGCCCATAAAGCCAATCGCAAACCCCTGCGGCAGGCTGTCAAGCAATAGACCCTGTTCACCTGCGGTGGACACATGGGCTTGCCCCGAAAAAATTAAAAAGACAAACAAAACACTGAATAAACCGTTGATAATGGCCCCAACCAGGGTTTCTATTGTGACATAACGGCGTTGTGCAGGTGTGAGCATTATCTGATCCTCAGGGTTGGAATATTGACCGATCTGTCGGGTAAACGACAGATCGTTACGAAAAGTAAGTTTAAAGCTGATTATTAGGTCAAGCGGGCGTTAATATAAGTCATGATTTCATCGGCCAGGCGGGTGTCGGAAGTACCGAGATGGCCTGCAATGGAATAATGATTGTGACCAGACAGGACCAGTGTGCGATCCTGCTTATGCTGAACTGTCAGACGTTGCTGAACTAACCCCATCCATTCTTGTTGAAAGCGCTGAGGATCATGTTCACTACAGGCAATAAAAAGCGGTAAGGGACAACTCACCAGAGAGGGAAGGGCCATTCTATTTGGATATAAGGCGGGTTCGCCGTAATAGTGAGTGTCGCGATCATCCAGCGGCGTGACGCCATAAAGGCCGGAAAGAAACAGCAGTCCTCTTACCTCCTGTTGCTGGGGATAGAGTTGGTTATACGTAGCAACGTGGTTTGCACCTGCGGAAGTGCCGATAAGGAATAACTTTTCAGGATTGCCTCCCCAGTCAGCTACATTTTCTTTTAACCAGGTAACCACTTTCGCTAGGTCTTCGCCACCAGAAGGCCAGGTAAATTCAGGTGCAAGACGATAGTTAATAACAACTCCAAGCATATTTCGCTCAGCAGCCATTCGGCCAACACAAGCGTTATACCAGCGAGACTCATCGCCTTTATCACCCTTCAGAAAGCCGCCACCATGAGCGAAAATCAGTACCGGTAATCCAGCAGTAGGTTTTTCTGAATCACTGGCGATTAATGAGTGAGGCCCATAAATGTCGAGTCTGTGCCGGTCGTGTTCGCCATAGGCCAGATCAGTCGCGATGGCTGGATATTTTTCTGCCATGGCATTTTGCTCTTCATTAAATATGGCCAGCATACCCTCCATCATAGCAGGGCCAAGCTCCGTACCAAGTTCTTCTATAGCGCGACGAACCGACTCAGACTGCTGCATGGTATTACTCCGCGACGATGGTGTTGCTTAGCACACCCATTGGACCGATTTCCACACTGATAGTGTCTCCCGGTTTCATCCATAAAGGTGGAGTTCTCTTCGCGCCAACACCACCAGGAGTGCCGCTGGCAATCACATCACCTGGTTGCAGAGGCGTGAAGCTCGAAATATACGCAATCACGGTGGCGATAGGAAAAATCATATCACCGATGGGCTGTTGCTGAACAATTTCATCATTCAGACGGGTAGTCACATTGATTTCTGACAGATCACCGGCTTCATCAGTGCTTACCATGTAAGGACCAAAGGGGCCGGTAGTCGGGAAGTTTTTGCCTGGCGTAAACTGACGGCTGTGCCATTGCCAGTCTCTTACGGAAGCATCATTGAAGCAGGCGTAGCCAGCCACATGAGACATTGCATCGTCTTCACTGATGTAACGACCACCTTTGCCGATAATGACTGCCAATTCACCTTCAAAGTCCAGATCCGTTGATACCTTAGGCATTATGATTGGATGATCATGTGCATTCAGTGAATCAGCAAAGCGAACAAAAATAGAAGGGTAATCCGTTGGTGCGCGGCCGGTTTCTTTACGATGGGTTTCGTAGTTATGTCCAACACAGAACACTTTACCCGGATTAGGAATAACCGGTGCCAGAGTGACACTCTCTATGGCGATGGTTTCATCGCTGCTTAAAGTACCCAGTGAACCTTCACTGATTGCAGACTTTAAATCGGCAGCCTGATTGCTGAGTACTTCAATTTGCTCGCCGTTTAAACGGCCAAAGCCTGCAGTACCATCGGCGTGAGTAAAACTAACATATTTCATATTGGGTTCTCTTTAAATTCAATTATTCTGGCTGCCAGGTACGTTTAAACCTGAATTCGGCTTCGGCTTCTTTCAAGCCGGAAAAATCTTTATCAGACATGCCCCACTGGTCGATGCGGTTTTCCGGCCAGGTCCAGTCTTCTGGTGCGCCGGCCTGGTAATCATCCGGTACAATCTCAACCGCGGTTGAAAATTCAACGACGGCACCAAAGGGAGCGATAAAATAGGCAAAGACATTGTCTCCCGGTCCATGCCGACCAGGGCCCCAGGCCGGGGTGAACTGGTGATCGCGCAGGCGCCCGACACCACGCATAACGGCGTCCATATCCGCCATTTCAAAGGCAATGTGGTTCAGCGAGCTAAAGCCAGCACGAGCAAAGGCTGTGCTGTGATGAGAGCTGTTACAGCGCACAAACACCATGCCTTTGGTTCGATCTGATACGGTAAAATCCAGAATCTCTTCTACCAGGTGTCCCGATTTTTCGGCATCTTCAGCATTGCATACGACATGGGTGAGTTTAACTGGCAAATCCGGATCATTGATGGTGTCGACTTCTTCGCTACCAGTGATAAAGCGGAATAATTCACCTTCGGCCAATTCTACAATGATGCCGCTGCCGCCTCCTAAATCCACAGGCGTCTCAGTGGTAACATTCAGGCCTTTTGCCCAGGCTTTTTCGCTGATGCTATCGATAGCTTGCTGACTACAAACATAGGTGACACTGCGCACATAAGAGGATTCGCCTTCCTGCAAGGCAACCAGATACGGAAAGTTACCGGCACCGCGAATATAATAAGTACCCGGCTGACAATCACTGCGTTTATCTGCCGGGCTGGCGGCCAGCACGGAATGCCAGATATTCACCAGATAATCCGCCGCTTCAGCGGCATTCGGCAGGACCAATTCAATACTGCGTAATCGCATTAAGGCTACTCCTTATTCTCTGTTAATGCCGCGATTCCGGCCAGTGCACACTGTTCGTCAACATCACCGGTGTCACCGCTGATACCAATAGCACCAAGCAGTTGTCCGCGGGCATCCTTGATGAGATTGCCTCCCGGTGAGAGTGCAATCTCAATGCCTGGAATCGCTGTTAAACTGCCAAAGAAAACCGGGTTGTTTTTGGCTTTCTCGGCAATACCCCTGGTATTAAACCCCATGCCAAGCGCGCCTTTGGCCTTAGCATGTGCAATGTTGCCACGGTATAAACTGGCCCCGTCCTGCCGTTTAAACACGACCGGTTGACCACCCGCATCGAGGACATAGACGGCCAGAGGAGAAACATTATTAGTTGTTGCATAAGCAAGCGTTGCATCCGCAATACACTCAGCTTGTTTTAAAGTCAGACTCATTGAGTTCTTTCCTGAAAATGAAAAGTCGTTGTTGAAGAGAGTAATTGAACTGCCAACGAGCGTAACAAATCACTCAAGGATGCCGCTGAGGCGGTACCGTAAACGTAATGGTCAGGGCGTAACAGCACGGCACTGGCATTGGCCTCTTTCAACCATGAGTCCAGTTCAGGGCTGTCGATGTCATCTAAAAAGGTAGCCTGTATATCCGCTTGTTCCTGGATCGCAGCAAGGAGCGAACTTTCGTTAGTCGAGAGAGAGGAGCCTGATACTAATAGTTGCCACTGGCCCTGCGTTATTTCATCCAGAAGCACTCTTTCGGCACCTTTTTGGACCCATGGTTGAATAAAGCGGGCTCCTGCTTTGGGGGTGTCGGCCGCTATAATGCCAGTGCCTACTGGCGGAATGAGATCCGCAGCCGTGGTGGGCAATTCATTTCGACGCACTTTTTCGCGAATGGTGACATCACGTTCGGCGGCCTGTTGCGGATCAAGCATACAAATATAGCGGCCCGCATTAACAGCGGCACTGATGACTGCTCGAACATGGGGATCACGTTCAGCCTGATAGGTATCAAGTAAACTGTCATCTGACTGTCTACTTAACACTAAGTCCAGTTTCCAGCTTAAGTTAGCGGCATCACGGAAGCCATGGCACATACCCTGACCGAAAAACGGTGGGGTTTGGTGAGCGGCATCACCCGCTAAAAATACATTACCCAAACGCCATTGTTCTGCTACCAGACCATGAAAGCGATAAGTCGCTGCCCGCACAATATTGTGCGGTACATTCTTTAGCCATGGTTTAAGTAATTCTGCTACTTTTTCAGGCTGCATCATTTCGGCGTCGTTTTCGCCGGGTAGTAACATTAATTCCCAGCGGCGGTGATTGCCGCGACCCGGAACGACCGTGGCCGGACGGTTAGGATCGCACATCATGACCGATAATTGCTGGATATCACAGCCATCAGGTAAATCAGAGATGGGTGGGAAGCTCACCGGGCCATCTACTTCAGCATCCACCACCAGCCACGGCTCTTCAAAATCCAGATCATCAAGTTTAATGCCCAGTGATTTGCGTACCTGACTTCGAGCTCCGTCGCAGGCAATCACGTAATTTGCGGTCACTTCATTGGTGCCGCTTTCAGTTTGAAGACTGATCTTTACGGCGTTCTCGATATTCTCTATCTCAGTCAGTGCCGTACCAAGGCGAACTTCGACATTTTCAAAACGCGTAAGGGCGTTGCGTAAATGCTCTTCAAGTTCCGGCTGATAGAAAAAGTAATCATTTGACCAGCCAAATGGACGGGGCTTTCCTGAGGTCCCCATATAACGTAATACACCATGATCGGCCCCAACATGAAGATGCCCCTCGGTATCTCGCATGTCGGGTAAAATGGTATCGTGCAAATTGATATCCTGGAACAGGCGAACCATTTCATGATCAAGATGAACTGCGCGGGGCAGGGGATAGGGATTGGCCTCACGTTCGACAACCAGTACATTCCAACCCTGTTTTCCCAGAAAATTGGCCGCAAGAGCCCCTACCGGCCCGCAGCCGATAATTGCTATATCATACATTTGAGGCTCCTTACGCCAGACTTAGCTGTGAAAGCGGCGTTTTATAAAGGTTACCGTCCTGCATTATCAGTGTGATGCGGTTTTTATCTTGCAACAGAGCAACATCTTCAGTTGGATTTCCGTTGATGAGCAGCAGATCTGCCAGATAGCCCTCTTTAATCAGACCTAACTCGTCGCCCATGCCCATGACTTCACCGCCCAGCTGGGTTGCAGCGTTGAGTACTTCGGCTGGAGTGTAGTTGAAATGTTCTACCCATAACTCAAGGTCACGAGCGTTACGTCCATTAGGGTTAAAGGGGAAACCGTAATCTCCGCCAGGTAATAACTTCACGCCAAGTGCTTTTAGTTTTGGAACTAAAGCTTTTTGATGAGCCAGAACGATTGCTGCATCTTCTTTCATATGGCTCATGTCCATATGCGGAGGCGGGTTGGCATCAAGTGTTGCCTGCACAATGCCAATAGTTGGGGCAACGAACAGGTTATCTTTGTTAGCGGCAAGCAGCTCTATACCTTCCTCGTCTGCGTAGGTGCAGTGATAAAGCATGCGAAATCCGGCTTTAACTCCGAGCTTTACAGCTTCTGCTGCGTGTGCGTGACCAGTAAGCCAAACATCACTTTCGCGTGCTTGCTCTCCTGCAGCTATTAGCTCTTCCGCGGAGTACAGTAACTCATGGGAGGCGCCGGGTTTCAGTGCACTTTCACCTGAAATTAAAAATTTGACAGCTTTAGCGCCAATTTCTGCACAATCCTTCACAAAAGATTTGATGCCTTCGGGGCCCATTTGATGCGCTTCAACATGACCTGGATCTAATTCTGAAGTATTTGGTGGCTCGCGTTCTACCGAAGATGGGATAAGGCGGGGGCCAGGCATGCCTCCTGACTTAAGATGCTCGTTTAAACTGATTTCAAGAGATTTACTCAGGGCACCTGCAGAATAAGCGCTGGTAAAACCATGATCTAGCAGAATTCTGGCGTTACGCGCTGCGGTCAATGCTAGCTCTTCAGGCGGAAGATACATACCAGGCACGAATTTTTCGACAGACGTGGGCCATGTCAGATGCGCATGTGCCTCTGTCATTCCGGGCATTAATGTTTGCCCTTTGCCGTCTATTACGGTATCGCCTGACTGAGGTTCGATTGCCTCAGGTGCAATGTTGATAATACGATTACCTTCTACCGCAATTGCGCCTGGAAAAGGTAATTTTCCGGTCCCATCAAAGATGTTTACATTATTTATTATTGTTCGCATGAGCGTAACCTGTTGTCCTGTGGAATATCACCATTGTTGGCAGAACGACGTATTCGATCAAATATTTATTTTTTTGTTAACTATAGGTAAAAACTATACATCGAGTGCTGCTGTGGTATGTGCAATGAAGGCTTCTGCAATTGTTGATAGCTGTCTTTCTGCCAGCCATAACAAACCCACTTTACGTTGAAAACTCACGCCTTCAATTTGTATTGAACGAAGAGAGCCATTTTCGATTTCTGTTTTGACCACTTCCAATGGCAGAATAGTAATATAGTCGGAGTTTTTAATGATGGATTTGGTGGTGAGAATTGAGTCACTTAAAATGACATTTGCAGGAATCGAAGCCGAGCTATTAATAAATAAAGCATCGATTTGACGTCGGAAACCACCCACCGCGTCCGGTAAAACCCAAGGCTTATTTTTCAATTGTTTAAGATTCATGGTATCTGGCATGTCAGCGTTTGCAGTACCGACAATGATGGAAAACGGATCAGATAGTACGGGCTTTTCTGTAAACTCATCGGTGACCTCTCGCATTCCAGCCGTTACAACCGCTAAATCAATTTCGTAATTTCTGAGCATTTCCTGAGTCACCGTATCCGCACGTTCCAGTATTCTCAGTTTAAATTTAGGAAAGCGATTGGAAAAATCAGGAATGACTTTACCTATTACAGACGCCAGGGCACCTGGTGTACCCCCGATGGTTAACGGCCCGCCAATATCTTTGGCAAGTAAATCAATCTCTTCCTTTGCTGAAACGAGCAGGCTTTCTATTGCTTGTGATTTGGTTTTTAGTGCCAGACCAGCCGCAGTCAGTTCGATGCCCTGACGGTTACGCGTAAACAGTTTAGTTGCCAGTACGCGTTCAAGCTGACTGATGGCAACGGATACGGATGGCTGAGATAAGTGTTCTGCTCTGGCGGCTCCACTAATTGTGCCTTCGCGACAAACCGCAAGAAATAATCGTAAAGCCCGTGGGTCAATTCGCATCTTTATTATCCATCATGTATAGGTTAAATCTATAC
>NZ_CAJXQY010000058.1 GCF_913058315.1 uncultured Alteromonas sp.
ACAGGTGTTAGTGCGAGTAATAGCGATGGCGTACTTTGCTGCCTCTCTTCCATACTGCCTCCATTCATTCTAAAGCGGGTGAGCTGAGTGAACCTCCGGGTACAATTTAAGCTGGGAACACCGTTTTTTTAACCCCGTATTTTATACAAAAGTACAAGTTAGCTACGCGGCGTCGCGCGGAATAGATCGGAATAGACGACAACCACCACAAATAAGGAACATTACAGCCTTAACAAAAAAGCCGTCGTACGACGGCTTTTAGTAATAGTTATCAGGCTGCCTCAGGCGCCAAAGGCCCACGAGGTTCAGGGTAAGCACTAAAATCCTGGATCACCATGGGCTCCCAGCGGCTTTCTGGTAATGCAGGCACCGGCGCTTTAACATTGTTAGCTTCACTTTGGCCAATATTCGCCATACCAATCCGTACCCGTTTTAACGCGCGGCATTCGTTGATTTCGTCCTGAATCACAAAAATACCACCGCGCATAGCCGCCCGGCCAAGACCAAGACTTGAGGTAATCCGAATCAGCGGGGCTGCCAGAATGAGTCCGATTAATACCGGTAACAGCCAGATAAAAAGAGCCGGTGTGTAGATGAAAGTGGCTGCGCCCCAGGCTAAAGCGACGATAGTCGCAACCTTTGAACGTTTAAGTGAGTCCATCCACGGTACCATGCTGCCTTCACGGGCCTGTGCTTCCCACTTCACCGAAATGCCAGCAAATACACTGATCACAAAGTAGCTGTGGTAGAACATCATCAGCGGTGCAATAAGAATGGCCATGGCCAGCTCCATTACGCCGCCCTTAAGTAAGCGCCACGCACCACCAAACTCGTCTCGACGTTGAATTAACGCAAGAATAAGACCGAGTACTTTAGGCATGAATAACAACGCTGCAGTCCCCCACATGGTGGCCACCATTAACCCCTGTCGGGCAATTTGCCAGTCCGGGAATAACTGATATTCAGCGGTGAAGAACTCTACCGGCGTAAGTGCGCGGTATAAGGCATCGGCGGTACCAAATGCCAACACCAGCAACAACAGCAACGAAGAAATATAAGCAAATGCACCAAACAGAAAATGCAGACGGTTAGTTGCCTTTAAGCCTTTTACGCCAAGCAATCCCAAGTGCTGAATATTGCCCTGTACCCAACGGCGATCGCGGGTAGCGTATTCAATCATGTTAGACGGTACTTCCTCATAGCTGCCGGTCGTATCGGTTAATAAGAAACACTGCCAGCCAGCACGGCGTAATAAGGCCGCTTCCACAAAGTCGTGACTTAAAATATCGCCACCGAAGGGCTCTTTACCTTCCAGGGTGGGTAATCCACAGTGCTGCATAAAAGGCTCCACGCGGATAATGGCATTGTGGCCCCAGTAGTTAGCACTGTCGGTTTGCCAGAATGACAAACCGGTTGCCAGCATCGGGCTGTACAGATGCGCTGCAAACTGCACAAACCGGGCGAAGAACGTGTGCTGACGCACCGGCATAGGAATGGTCTGTACCAATGCTGTGTCCGGGTTTTGCTCAATGCGATAGGCTAAATCGTTCATGCGCTCGCCCGACATAATACTGTCGGCATCCAGCACAATCATGGCTTCATAGCGATTACCCCAGCGCTGGCAGAAGTCGGCCAGATTACCTACTTTACGACCGGTATTCTTCTCGCGACGACGATAAAATACCTGGCTGCTTTTATCGCCTAAACGAGCGGTTAGCGCTTCCCAGGCGGCCAGTTCGGCCTCGGCCATTTCCGGCTTGGTGGTGTCACTGAGCATATAAAAGTCGTATTGCTTGCCGTTGTCAGTATCCAGCAATTCACGTACGCAGGCTTCAAAGCCCACCATAATCCGGCGGGTGTCTTCGTTATACACCGGCATCACCACCGCGTGGCGCTTGGTGAGCGGTGCATCGGTACGTGGTGCGGGTAGCGCTTTGCGCATACTGAGTGGATCGATATTAAACAGCTTTAGCACAAAGCCGATTACGGCTGTCCAGAATGACATCGCCAACCACAGAAACAGCATCATACTTAATGCCAGCTGGGCGATTTCCATTTCGGTTAAGCGGTTTGGTGCAAAGATTTCATACAGGCTCCACCCGGCTAAAGCTGCGGTGGGAATGGCCAGAATCGCCATTATGGATAATCGTACGCCTGATCCCCACGCCCGTAATACCGGCGTTGCCTTTGGAGTACTGCCTTCAGAGTCCGAGTGAGTTTTATTTTGCATGATAGACATAGTTCCATACCTCACTGACACGTTGGTTTTCTTGATGAATGTAAAGACGCATATCCGCTGGCTGACCGGCCTGCGGGGTTAGCAAAAAGGTAGCGCGCAATAATTTGCCGTTGTTAACCGGGAACACGCGCGCTTGCTGAATCTGCCCCTGGTTGGTGGTAGCTGTGAGGTTGAGCATCTCAGGAGCAATGCTCATGCCTTCAGGTACCTTAAAATCGATGGAAAAGCGGCGGGTTTGTGACTCTTGCGGCTCTTCGCCCGGTAATACCGTTGCGCCCTGGCGCGTTCGAACAACCGTCGCTAAGTCGCTGTTACGGGCACCAGTTACCGTTTCAAGCTGGTAAGCAAAATAGCGACTCTCACCTGCCACAAACGGCGCTTCAGGTACCCAGTAAGCCACAATGTTGTCATGGGTTTCAGATTTAGTGGGGATTTCCACTACTTCCAGACGACCTTTTTCAAAACCCGCCTGTGGTGTTACCCATAAACCCGGACGCTGATGATAATTAGCTTCGCCGTCTAGGTAGCTGGCGAAGTCGGTGTCGCGCTGCATTACACCAAACCCTTTTGGCGCACTGTCACTCATAGACGTGATTTGCAGTTGCGAGGGGTTGGTCAGCACACGCCAGATTTGTTCGCCGTTTTCGGTGATCATATTCACGCCATCACTGTCGTGTACTTCCGGACGATAGTCATCGGGTACCACGGCGGTGTTTTCACCGTATAAAAACATACTGGTGAAAGGGGCAACGCCAAGCTTGGCAACGTCTTCACGGGCGAATAACCAGCTTTGTACCTTAACGTTGGTCTCGTCACCCGGGGTAATAATAAATTTATACGCTCCGCTTACCGAAGGGCTCTCCAGGCGGGCATAGATCATCATGGGTTCACCCTGACCCGGCTCAATTAACCAGAACTTGGTGAAATGCGGAAATTCTTCCCCTTCAGGCAGGCCAGTATCGATAGCCAGACCACGCGCTGAAATGCCGTACACATGCTCTTTACCAATCAGGCGGAAATAAGAAGCGCCCAGGAATACGGCAAATTCGTCTTTGTATTGTTGATTTTTAATCGGGAAGTGAACACGAAAACCGGCATAGCCATTGTCATCGTCGGTTTCCTTTGCCAGCGGAGCTGCATTACCGTCGTAACGGAAGGCTTCACGGTCGAAAGGAAGTCGGTTTGGCTGATTATCGGCACCAATGGTATACACAGTAACCGGCTGCTGATACAAAAAGCCGGGGTGGAAAAACTGCACTTCGTAGGGATTCTCACCACGCCATAAGCTCTTGTCGGCTTTAAATCGGATTGCACGGTAAGTTTGGTAATTCATTTCTTTTAACGCGTCTGCCAGCTCATGATCGTCTGTTTCATAGGCCTGAGTGGCCGACTGGCGCGCTTCTTCAATTACGCTGTTTAAAATAGGTGCCGATTCAGGCGGCAGGTTTTGCGCCGAGATTTCTTCGGCCTGAGTTACCGCCGCGCCACACAGCATAAGAATGACGCACGCAAAAGTGCGAACAGAGTAAACGATTGTGCGATCACTGAAAACCGGACCGCCGGCTGTTAAAGCAGCCAGATAATGAGGGAAAAACCGTTTGGTTGGTGGCATTGCTATCTCCATTTGATTCAAAGCAGCCAGAAAAACTACAGTGACTAGAGCAAATGCCGATCCAACCTTGTTACTTTGCACACAAATTAAAATAAAAACATTATTTATTAGAAGGTTAGAGGAAAAATTAATTCATGATGGGTATAACTGTTCAAAAAACACACCGTGAAAATTATACTTTAGGCTAATCGGGTGTAGGTATTTAGCAACACTTTTCACAAAACACTTGTTTAAAAATCAACCTAAACACCACTCCAACCTTTTCGAAAAAGCGCCCTCAAAATATATAAACACCTGTTTAATAAGCATTAATTTACTTTTATTTAACTTATTTTTACACCTTGGCCCAATGCTTGCGATAGTCCTGACAGCAAAACGCTTTATGTTTTTTCTTAAGGAGTACCACGATGAAAGCATCTTCAATTATCGCCATCACCGCGTTGTCGGCTTCCATGTTTTCGCTATCAGCCGCTGCTGATACGCCCGACTGGCGCTATGTAGAAGGCGGTTACCTGAGCTATGACGGCGATGGTGGCTTCGATCCGGACGGTTTACAGGTTAATGGGAAGTATTTACTCGATCCCAACTTTTACGTGAACGGCGAGTTTGGCTGGGCAGAGACCGGCAACATTGATTTCACCACTCTGACTCTCGGTGGTGGTTATCGCTTAGCTTTAAATAGCACGACCGATGCCTATGTTGGCGCAAACTTCGAACGCATTGATGCGGATTTTTACGATGACAATGGCTACAGCCTGAATGCAGGGGTACGCAGCATGTTAACACCTGAGCTTGAACTCAATGGTGAGCTGGGCTACCTGGATCTGGACGACGGCGACATTACCCTGAAAGCCGGTGCGTATTATTACTTTAATCCGCAATTTGCAGTAGGTGCCAATTATGAATTTATGGACGACGCGGATGTATTTCAGCTTTCCGCCCGTTACGCGTTTTAAGTAGCAGTTTACGCTCTGCATACAAGGACGAGGCGGGGCTTTTTATACCTCAGAAGTAAAATGCCGGATGTGGGATCCGGCATTTTTTTGTTTTGCTAAGCGTTGTCTTGCGCCTACTGGTAGGCTTCTAAGGCTTTAACCTCTTTTAACTGAGGCGTGACCGTTGCCGTATCGCCCACAATGGTCAGATGCATCCTCGAACTATCCAGATATTGCCGGGCAATATTGCTGACTTCCTCTGGCGTCACACTATGCACATTCTTAACGTAGTCAGTAAGATAACTCTTATCCAGACCATGGAGTTCTAAAAAGGCCAGTTGCGAAATAATCGCGCTACGCGAAGAATTGCGCAGCACAAATATACCTGCCATGTAATTTTGCACGCCTTTAAGCTCTTCTGCCGACGGCGCTTCACCAGACAATAATTCAATCTCTTTGAAGATTTCCACCAGCGATGCGCCGGTAGCTTCGGCGGTAACATCTGCGCCTTCATACCACACAGCACTGCCTACCCGGTCGATTACGGCAGAACGCGGCGAATAGGTATAGCCTTTATCTTCACGAATATTGGTAGTAATGCGGCTGGAAAACGCGCCGCCCAGCAGCGTATTCATGACGCTGAGCTTAGTGTAATCCGGGTGCGTTGCATCCACTGCGGTTAACCCCAGACGCAGCGTAGACTGCGGGGCACCTTCACGTTCAATCAATTCAAGGGTTGGGCCGGGTTTGGTGAGCACCGTTTTCGCCGTGCGGCTATCACCCTGCTGCCAATCTGCAAACGCTGCTTTAACGGCTTTACTGACGGCCGCCTGATCAAATACACCAGACACATACAAATGACTGCGGTTCGGCACAAAGTTCGATTTAATAAAGGTTTTTGTGTCTGCCACCGTCACCGCCGAAAGACTTTCAGCGGTGGGATATAAACGGCCATAAGGGTGATTACCGTAAATCGACTGATAAAATGCTTCGGTAGCAATGGCCGAAGGGTTGGATTTTTGCACGGTGAGGTTACGCTGGCTGTCAGTTTTAAGACGCGCCAGATCAGACTCGGCAAAACTGGCGTTCATCACCATATCGGCTAACACACTCACTGCATCCGGAGTAAATTCGCCGAGTACATCCATGCCAATAAAGCTGGAGTCCATACCCACGCTGGTAGCGATTTCGCCACCCATACTGGCAACCGCTTCGGCCAATGCTTTGGCTGACTGACTGGTGGTGCCCTGGCGCAACATGTCGAAGCTCAGGTCGGCTAACCAGACTTGTTCACCGTCATCAATATTACCGGTATTGGTTACCAGTCTGACCGTGGCTTTAGGCGTGCTGCCATAAGGAATAAACGTTACTTTCAAACCATTTTCTAACGTCATTTCCTGGGTCACCGGCACGGTAAAATCACCCGGCGTTCCACCAGCCGGGGGCATTTCCTTAGCATTCACCGATAAAGTCAGTACTGCGATCAACGAGGAGGCCAGCATTGTTGTTACTAATTTCATGGTTATTCTCCCTGAGCCGTTGATTCGTTAGCCGGTGCTTCGCCGGGGGTAACGGTTAGAATGGTACGATTGGTAGGGCGCAGATAGTCCTTTACGGTTTGCATTATGAGTTCTGGCGTGACCTGTTTAAAGTTGCCTTCCAGCTCATTAATTTTTTGCGGTTTATCATCAAACAAAGCAAAGCTGGCCAGCAAATCGGCACGACCAAAGCCATAAAAACCATCAATGGAATCAAACAGGCTGGAGCGGATCTTCACAATTGCCCGGGACATTTCTTCTTCGCTGAGCGGCTTTTCCGCCAATTGATTCACCACAGAGTCGATGGCACTGGTAATGGATTCCTGACTCACGGTGTCATCATGAGTAAACGAACTCATCCACAGCATCGGGCCGTTATAGTTAAACATATTACCCAGCAGGTAGTTGATACCACCGCCCACACTGCCGGTAATCTGTTTATTCTTTACCAGTTCCTGATACAACAGACTGTCTTCACCCTGTACCAGGATCTGGTCGATAATACCCATAGCATAGTATTCAGGAGTATCCCGAGGCGGCATCTTATAAGCAAAGGCATAAGCGGGTTTAGGCGCCAGCTTGTCGTACTTATTGAAGACCTTTTCTTTTTCCTGGCGTAGCTCAGATAAATCTGGTTGAGGCGCAATCTCAGCCGCCGGAATATCACCAAAGTACTTCTCGATCAGGGCTTTTGCTTCAGCCACATCGATATCACCCACCACCGCCAGCGCAGCATTATTGGGCGCGTAATACATATCGAAAAACGCGTCGACGTCTTCAAGATTGGCCGCATCGAGGTCGGCCAGATCGCCATAGAAGTTATGCGCATTATACCAGTTATTGTAGGCGTACTGGGGCATATCCAGCCACGGGAAACCGCCATAAGGCTGGTTAAGTACGTTGACTTTAACTTCGTTTTTCACCACGCCCTGCTGGTTGGTGAGATTATCCTGGGTGATGGCCAGCCCTTTCATTCGATCGGCTTCTGCCCATAAAAAGGTTTCGAGTTTATGCGCGGGAACAATCTCAAAATAGTTGGTAAAGTCAAAACGGGTAGAGCCGTTAAGCACCCCGCCGTTGTCATTGACTAACTGAATGAATTCCATTTTGCCGAGATTTTCTGAGCCCTGGAACATCATGTGCTCAAATAAATGGGCGAAGCCGGTGCGGTCTTTGGGTTCGTTACGAAAACCGATGTTGTAGTACACGGCAACGGTTACGGTGGGCGCGGTCTCGTCTTTGGATAAGACCACTTTCAGACCATTATCGAGCGTGAAGTATTCCACCGGAACATTGTAATCCACGTTCATATCAACGCCGCTGGCGGCATCGGCAATGGTTTTGGCATCGGGCATATCTGCCGCGCTGCTGGTCTGTGCATCGTTCTGAGCCGGTTGACTACAGCCAAATAGCCAAACAGACATAACGCCCGCTGCAATAACAGAGAGTTTTCTCATAATGTTCTCTTGTGTCGTTAGAGTTGGGATGGTTAGCAAAACCCAGTGCCATTAACCGGCATGAGTTTGTTTTTATTAATCCCAGCATGCGCGCTGTTTAAAGATTGGTCAACACTCTGACATACTTTGAAAAGATTTTGAGGTTTTACAGACTCTGGACCGACGGGATCTATTCTTCAGCATCGGCCTGATAGCTGTCAGCCGGGCGGATATCCACAGTTTCATGCAGTTCGGAATACACCAGTATTGCCTCGCCGCTTTTTAATTTAGCAATCACCTGCTCAACCTTATCTGCAAAGGCCGCCTCAATTTCACCGTAATCGGTGCCTTCGCGCAGCACAAATTCCCGGGCGATATTGTTAAGGGTATCCGGTGCGATTTGGTCGATAGGAATGATCATGCAAACTCCGATGTGGTGGGTAAATAATCGCTGAAGTAACGCAGAACACGCTGGTGCATCCACACTTCTGGTGCGCTGGGCGTGCCCTGCATAAAGCCCACGTGGCCGCCGGTTTCACTCAATTCTACGGTTACGCTGTGAGCCAGTTCCTGCTCTTGGGGGATAACAAGATGATTCATAAAAGGGTCGTCCAGCGCATGAAGAATAAGCGTTGGACAATGAATCGCTTTTAAAAAGTAATAGGCACTGCATTTCTCGTAGTAGTCTTTGGCATCGGCATAACCATGTAAAGGCGCTGTCACCAGGTTATCAAACTGCCAGAAGGATTGTATGCCTTCTACGTCGGCTTCGCTGATTTGCAATATATCGCGGTAATCAATGCGCTGCATTTTTTTCAGCAGGTTTTGCTTCATGCTGCCGAGCAGATATTTCTGATACACCTTTGAAAAACCCTGGTTCACACTAGTGGCGCATTCATCGAGTTTTAGTGGGGCTGATACCGCTACCGCTGCGGTTAGTCCCAGGCTGTCCGGGTGTTCACCCAACAGCTTGAGCAACATATTACCGCCCAGCGAAAACCCTACCGCCACCTTGGGAGTAGCCGGGTAACGCTGATGTAACAGGTTAATCACCCACGCCGGATCGCCGGTTTCACCAGAATGATACGCCCTCGGCGTTAAATTGGCTTCGCCACTACAGCCGCGAAAATGCATCAGCACCACCTGCCAGCCATGTTGACTGAGTGTGGCCATCATATCGTTAGCGTAATGAGAATGAATGGACCCTTCCAGGCCATGAAACATGATCACCAGCCCGGTGAGTGTTTGCGGCGCCGGGCCCCAGGCTAAATCGAGAAAGTCGCCGTCATCAAGCTTTATCCGTTCCATGGTGTGCTTCAGTGGTAGTCGGCGCTGAATAAAGCGCGGCCAGATAGTTTGAATATGCCGGTTACGTGCCCAGCGCGGCGCAACAAAACTGCTTTTAACAATGCTTCCGTGTGATTGATTGGTCCGTATGGTCATGCCTGTAATACTGTTGTGATTAAATCCTGAGTTGCTGAATTTTGCGGTAGGTTCAGCCAGCTCAACAGCCGGTTAGCTGTGACTAATTCAATAATGGGGTCAGAGTTATTTAATTCCATATTATCTGCAATAAGTAACTCTGACCCCATTATTATTTGGTAGGCAGCTAGCAGTTCTGCCTGCTGTGCCGCTTCCAGCTCAAGCTCCTGCTGCTTAAGCGCCTCGTAGTCGCTGCTACCCTTCGCCGCGCGGCGCCTGACACGGTGTGTTTGGATGGCCGGATCGGTTGCCGCGACTGCTTCATCCAGGGCTTTACGCAATGCCCGGGTTACCGGTTGGTTTACCGTAAAACACCAATGATAAAACAGCAGCAGGTTAACGTTTACCTGATAGTTATCCTGTAATGCCAGGCAGGCATCCGCCACACCAGGCTTAGCGTAGTGCTGCAGGCTGTGTTGCCAGAACAGTTCAGGTGTTAGCTCAGGCACTGATGTCATAGGCGTCTTTAGCCGCTTCCAGTTGCTCCTGTGCATCCAGCCATTGCATCTCTTCATCCTCTATTTGAGATTTAAGACTTGCCTGCTGATCCAAAAACTTCATTAACTCGGGCTTGTTGTCGGCTTCGTAGAGTTCGCTACGCCCCAACTCATCCTCAACCTTTGCCAGCGAAGCGTTGAGCTTTTCCATTGCCTTTTCAGACTGTTGGATTTGCTTGCGCAGGTGAGCAGTAGACTGACGAAACTCAGCTTCGCGGCGCTTTTCCGCTTTGCGATCAACCTTGGGTTTGTCTTCCACCGGCTCGGCATTCGCCGCTTTATCCACCGATTGCTGAGCGAGGATCCAGTCGCGATAATCATCCAAATCGCCACTGAATGGCGCGACTTCGCCGCTGTCGACCAGATAAAACTCCTCGCACACCGCGGTTAATAAGAAACGATCGTGCGATACCAGCACCATGGCCCCTTCAAAGCCCTGTAAGGCCATATTCAGCGCATGACGCATTTCTAAATCGAGGTGGTTAGTTGGTTCATCGAGCAGCAACAGGTTCGGCTTCTGATACACAATAAGAGCCAGCACTAAACGGGCTTTTTCACCGCCGGACATGGGCGCTACCGGGCCGGTGGCTTCATCGCCGTGAAAGCCAAAGCCGCCAAGGAAGTCGCGGTGTTGTTGCTCTGTGGCTTTGCTGTCGAGACGCTGTAAATGCAGTAAGGCCGAGGCCTGAGGATCCAGATATTCCAGCTGATGCTGGGCAAAATACCCCACGTTTAACCCTTTAGCCGTGGTAAATACCCCGGTTTTCGGCTCATGCACGCCGGCCAGTAATTTAATCAGCGTGGATTTACCCTGACCGTTGCGGCCCAGTAAGCCAATGCGGCTACCCGGCACCAGGTTAAGTTTTACCTGCTCCAGCACGATATGCTCGCCATAGCCCAGCATGACCTTTTCCATCTGAATAAGCGGGTTAGGCAATGCGGTGGGCGCTTTAAATTCAAAACTAAACTGGCTGGCATGATGGGCCGGCAGCAGCGTTTCCATCCGTTCTAACTGCTTAATGCGGCTCTGTGCCTGCTTGGCTTTACTGGCCTTGGCTTTAAAGCGGGTAATGAACGATTCTAAATGTGCGATTTTGTCCTGCTGTTTACGAAATTCAATATCTTGCAACCGCAGGCGTTCGGCGCGCTGGGTTTCATAGCTTGAGTAGTTACCGGTGTAGGCAATCAGTTGCTGCTGTTCAACGCTGATGATCTGCGCCACTGTGTTATCGATAAACGCCTTATCGTGGGAAATGAGTAACAGCGTACCCTGATAACGCTGCAACCAGCGCTCCAGCCAGATCACGGCATCCAAATCCAGGTGGTTGGTGGGCTCATCGAGGAGCAGTAAGTCTGACGGACACAACAGTGCCTGAGCCAGGTTCAACCTCATACGCCAGCCACCCGAGAAATCGGTAACCGGTGCGGTAAGCTGACTTTGAGCAAACCCCAAACCGGCCAGAATAGTGGCGGCTCTGGCTTCTACATCATAAGCTCCAGCCTGCGCTAACAAATCATGGTATTTACCGATATCTTCGCCACGGTGGGCTTCTTCGGCTTCGCTGAGTTTTTGCTGAAGGCCGCGTAAATAACTATCGCCGTCGATGACATAATCAATGGCGCTGCGCTCTACTGCCGGCGTTTCCTGGGCCACGCTCACTATTCGCCAGTCGGCAGGCACTGCGCAGTCTCCGGCATCCACGCTCAGCTCACCACGCAATAAAGCAAACAGGCTGGACTTACCGCAGCCGTTGCTGCCAATCAGGGCAACCTTATGGCCGGGAAAAACCTGTGCCGATGCGCCATCCAGCAGTACTTTACTGCCGCGCAACAAGGTGACGTCGGATAACTGGATCATAAAACTGCGAATACCTGTGATAACATAGTCTGGCTGCGTAGTTTACCAGAAGCGCTGCAAGCGATCTGCATTTGCGCGCAGTGCGTAACAACCTTAATTATTCACAACGGTTTACCCCATGAGTCAACGCCAACGAAAACGCTTTATTGCCGGTGCCACCTGCCCCAAATGCAAAGCCACCGACACCATTATGTTATTTTTCGAAAACAACATCGAAAAGCTTACCTGTGTGGAGTGCGGCTATGCCGAATCACAACCCCAGGAAGAAGTGAAAACTGCCAGCAAAAACGCCAACGTGATTGGCGTGTTTAAACCCGAATAATCACCAAACCGTTTATTTTGCTACCCGACTTACCCGAATTTAATCTCGCCCAAGCGTTTGGCATGCTGAGCTTTGTGCTCGGCATTTTGTGTTTCTATCAGAAAGACGATCAGCATCTGCGCATTATGATGGTAGTGATGAACTTGAATCACGCCCTGCATTTTGCGCTACTTGGCGCCACTACCGCCTGTTTGAGTGCGTTGTTATCCGTGGTAAGAACCGGCTTGTCGATTAAAACCCGCTCACGCATCGTGGCTTACCTGTTTATTGTGATTACGCTGGCACTGGGAATTTATCTGGCCGATGTGTGGTACGACTTATTTCCCATCTTAGGCACCTGCATAGGCACTTATGCGCTGTATTGTTTGTCGGGCATTAAAATGCGCCTGGCGTTTTTATGCGGTGCTATTTGCTGGCTTACTAACAACATTATTGTTGGCTCCATTGGCGGTACATTGCTGGAAGCGACTTTGCTGATGGTGAACAGCTTTACGATTTGGCGGTTATACCGGCTGGGGAAATTAAAGATGTCAGGAAGCGATGCTTCCTGACACAAACGATATTTAACTTGCAAAACACATATCTGTTAAACACTGAGTCTCTGTGGCAAGCTCAATATAGTAAATTTGCTCTCCGTATTGGTTCCACCAACGAATTTGAATATACCCATCAAGGCTATCGATACCGTAATCAGACAGCAAAAAGTTATGCTCACCTTCCTGCTCATAACTCAAATTCCCTATAAATGATATCGGTTGTTCAAGAGTAGATGACGGAAAGTAGACAATATCTACATTATCTGCCCCTTCTGTTTTCCATGATAATCTCGCCTTCCCCACAAGATCAGCATAAAGATAGTAGTAGAAAACCGTTGGCGCCTGCTCGCTGACATAAGACAGTGAAAAGTCTAATCTTGTGTCGCCATAGCTATTTTCCAGCAGTGCATAAACATTAATTGGCGAAGCGGCATCATCTTCCTCTACTAAATATTTGGCCTCTGCCCCCTCAGGCAAGCGGGTTCCTCCACCAGTGATAGCGATTGAATATACTTCAACTGTATTGTCTTCATCCTGAATAAAACCTCCACCAACAGTAAGAATGTTTTTGGTAATGGTTTGATGGCCATCTACTTCCTCAAACTTGGGTAACAGGGAGGCACTCCAGGAAGTAAACTGAGGCTTTTCATCATCAGGCAGGGTCATGTTTAATTCAATATCTTCACCCAGGCACACAAATGAACGCTTCGAATAATTAAAACCATCAGATAAGGTAAAACTGTAATAACTGCCCGACATTACTCGTGATTCAACCGGCTTCCCAGAATAGGTAATAGCGGAAGATATCACGCTGTAAGGCCAGCCCGGCGTTGTTCTAGCCATGAGCCCGGCCAGACCTGAGCCTTCATTGGGGCCAGTAATATTAATAGTGATATCACACCATTTGGAACGTTGTTCACCGGGAAGATCTGAGCCTGGGGCGACAGGACCTGCGCCAGGATAGCTCCATGCATCGGCATTGAACCAGGAAAAATGGCTGGTAGTTGCCTTCAAGGCAAACCCGGTGGGGCTATTAGTGGAAGTCACTACTTCGCCCATGCCTTCCTGCATCCATATTCCTGTCTCTTCATCAAGGATCCAGAACGGAATGTTGTCGCCTTCGTGTACTGTATCGCCTCCCAAATGCTGTGCCACAAACAAGGGCACTTCCAGCTCCATGGTATATCCGGGAATAAGTTGTAAGGTTTCTCCCTCATAGGTGAAGGTCATTTCCACTGAACCGTAACTGGCAATTTCAACCGGTTCCCCTGGCAAATCCGTTGCCTCTCCCATAAAACTGCCAGGGAAGGCGTTGCGATCCAGCGCATCACTAATATCCACGGTAGTCATAGTCAGCGTTGCCGTATCGGAAATAATAGTTCCATCAATGGTTTGCAACGAATAAGCCGGTACGGTTAATTTTGCACCATCACCGGTAACAAATTCGCCGCCGATTGTGGTGTCCACCTCAAATCCTTGTCCCAGCTTTTTGAAGGTGACATTTTTACTCTGGTTAATCATCGCACCGTCGAAATAAACTAACGCATCAGTATACCCGTCTGCCGCTATCCTTAAGAGACTGGCGTTATCCTGCGGTAATAAGCGAATTAAGAGCTGTTGATACTCATTTTTGGAATAGCTTTCAATCTCGTAATCAGAGGATAATACGGTTACGTCGCTAATATCTTCACCTTCGCTGCCACGCATATTGATGGTTAACGTGATATATGGGTCGACTACCTCAATCCAGTCTAGCTGCGTAACGCTATCGCTGCTATCTGCAGTCACGGTTAACGTAACGCTGTATTTCCCGGCTTCAGTATAAGTATGCGTCGGATTTGCCTCTTCACTTGCAGTGCCGTCACCAAAATCCCACAACCGTTGTGTAATTTCACCGCTGCCGGCAGAAGAGGTATCGGTAAAGGTCACAGTAAATGGCATATCGCCTGAGGTTACCGATACTTCCATTGCGGCCTCAGGCGGTACCGCCAGCACAACAACAGGCTCAGTGGCAGTAACAGTGTGGGAGCTGTATTCATCACTAACGGTTAAACTTACTGTGTACTCACCGGGTTCGGTGTAGGTATGTTCTGGTGATGACTCGGTACTGGTATTGCCATCACCGAAATCCCACGCCCACTGGTTGATTGTGCCAGTGCCCTGGGTTGAGTCTTCGCTAAAGGTTACAGTGAGAGGCGCATCACCGGTGGTGCTACTTACGCTAAACGCCGCAACCGGAGGCAGGGCTTCAACACTGATTAAGTCGGTACGGGTTTCGGTATCAGCGCCATCTTCCGAGGTCACCGTTAAGCTCACGGTATAAGTGCCCGGGATGGGGTAGTCATGTTGCGGGTTTTGCAAACTGCTGATGTTACCGTCGCCAAACTCCCATAACCACTGATAAATATCCTCGCTGCCGTCCTCAGACGTATCGGTAAATGCAACCGTTACCGGCGCGGTGCCACTGGTTTCATTAACTGAAAAACTAGCCTCAGGCGCTTCGGTTTCATCGTCCTTATTAAATAAATCACAGCCACTCAGTGTGCCGAGCAGCAGGCTTAAGGTGGTTACGCGGGTAACTACTGGGTATTGAGTTATGTCCATGGTCTTCTCCTGTTGAACCTGACCATGTCACTTTGCGCTTTGTGTTTCTGAGTTGCCTGAATCCAGTCTGAAACTTTCTGAAAACCATTAATTTCAATGTGTTAACTTAC
Source organism: uncultured Alteromonas sp. (assembly GCF_913058315.1). GTDB lineage: Bacteria > Pseudomonadota > Gammaproteobacteria > Enterobacterales > Alteromonadaceae > Alteromonas. The sequence goes on from NZ_CAJXQY010000058.1 coordinate 15,170, forward strand.
CGTTTTGTTAACACCATTGGTGCACTGATGGCGCCTTCCAAACGCTTTACACAAAGATCATTTCCGGGTTGAACATAAATTTCTGCGCCATCAGGGCAGGTTAATTCAGTTGATTGAGAGGCGGCGCTGAGGCAGCTATCCTGATGATGCTGATAGTCCATGCGGTAACTTGAAAAAGGAGCGTTACAGGGCTCAGGCGCAACAAAGCTTTCCTGTGGATAGCGAATGCAGCGCGCCGCCTGATGACGGGATTCGAAGGTAAAGCTGTCCGAGCAGGTATAAAACTTATCGGTTTCGCTTATGAAGGTATTTATCGCACCTTTCCCGGGCTGGCATGCAATAAGAATAATCAGCGTAATGGCGACAATCAGAAAACACAGGCGATAGGGGTGTCGGGTAAGGTTAAGCATAAGGGCCTCCGGCATATTGAGTCAGCCTGAATGCTGACAGCATTAACACTGAAAAGCCTGAAAACCGGAGAAGACAAGTCTGAAAGTTTCTGAAAAGTTGAGCTTAATGACCAGAGCGACTGGGTTGATAGTGCAGCAGCCAGATAACCAGCCCGACCAAGACCATAGGAATTGCTATACTGGTAAGTAACTGTTGCACAACGGAGAGTACCGCCATTTCTGCTTGAAAAGGGATCAGCAGTTGCTCGCCCAATGGGCCGTTAGAGAACACCATCCCCGTAGTTAAATTCCAACCCAGATGTAGCGCTACCGGTAAAAACAGCGAACCGGTTTTGGCAAAAGCGTGGGCCAGCATCAAACCAAACATGCCCGTTAGCACGAATACGTAAATCATCTGTACCGGAGCGCCGAACACTTCGTAAGAAAACCAGTGATATATGCCAAAGGCGGCAGCCGACAACCAACAGCCTCGTCCAGTGCCTACCATTGAGATAGTTTTGTAAAGCAGGTAACCGCGAAAGATAAACTCTTCAAACAACACTGAATTAACGTTCCAGCGTGCGCTAAGTAAAACATCTCTCAGATTAAAATCAGGGTTAAGGCGCCACTCAAAGCCGGCAAAGTAAGCTATCAGTAAAAACTGCACCACAACAAAAGCCGAAGCCAGCAGTATGCCCCAGGCAAATTCTGCACTGCGTTTAACCGGCTGGTTAAATCCAATAGCACGTAGCGACTTACCTTCAAAACGAAGCAGTAACCACGAAAGTACCAGTAAAATTACACCAATCATTGCCAGAAATGCCGGCAGTAAACCAGACTGCTGATAACGACCTTTTTGTTAAATTCCATCGATTACCTGCCCTTTCAAATAATCCACCGACCGCCTGCTGCCGGTCTGAGCATCTTGCTGGTAAATAGTAAGATAAGCCTGATGTGCATCTGACCACTGCTCACCCAGCTCAGCCTTCACTGCCTGCGCTTCGGCTAAAGCTTGTTTTAGTTTTCCCGTGCAGTGTGCGTAGCTGGCTTTTAGCAAACTGAAATTAGCGCGGGGATCAAACCATTCATACTTGTCCTGCTCAGCAAGCAGCGCCGGCACTGGCTGCGGATTATCCTGCGCAAGGTAGATAAGCGCCATCATGGCAGACGAATAGGAACGCACATAAGTATACTGACTACCCGCCTGCTCAAAGGCTTCTGTGGCCAATGCCAATGCGCCTGCCAGGTCGTCCTGTAGCACCGCAATATCGGCCTGCTCGATTTTAACAAACAGTAGGCCTTCCTCATCACCCGCCTGCGCGTACAAGTTAGCTACTTCGCTAATCAGCGCACTGGCTTCTTTTAACCTGCCTAAATGACGCTTTTGCTGAGCCAGCGCAGACAAGGCATAAGCTAAATAGGCCTTAGCCTGAAACTGACGAAAAATCGCTGCAGCACGCTCGTATTGCTGGGTAGATTCGGCCGAGTTGGGCTCACTTAAAAACAAGGCATTACCCAGATTCAGGCGGGCCTGCCCTTCTCTAAGAGTAAGCTCGTACTGGCTATACACGGTGATAGCCTGCTGCAAGTAATCTATCGCTTCAGCGGTCTCCCCCAGCGCCGTATAGCTGGAGCCAGTGTTCATCAGCAGGTTGCCCTGAAGCTCATATTCACTGGCGGTTGAAGCGGCTACAATTAATGGGTCGGAGGCATCGATAGAGTCTTTTAACTGCCCCCTGGCATACAAAATATTGGCCGTAAGGTTACCCAAATACAGCTCGGCCCGGGCTGATGAGGCTTGCTCGGTTAAAGCTGTGACCGCAAGCTCTGCGCCCTGGTAATTACCGGTGCGGTACAGCACATCGGCCAGATAGGCACGCGCCCAGAAAAAATCATCCTGTTGCTGGATAGCTAAACGCAGTGATTGTTGCGCTGAAACGTAATCTCCGTGATACAGCGCACTCACGCCCATGGCAAACTGCATATTGGCCCGTTGGTTGTCACTGTACAGCGGCTTGAGCTCCAGGCGTTCCTGCATCACGGGGACCAATTGGCCCACTGCATGGGTGAGCATTTGACGGGCGGATTCCATCACGCTGGCATGATTAAAAATAAATTCCGGAGACTGCATGGTGGCCTGAACGATACGATAAGTAAGTACCGGCTTACCCTTTAGTACTTTAAGTTCTGGGATCACCAATGCCTGGCAACCCAACGCGCTACATATCAGTTCAAACTTGTCGGCCGGGCTTGCATTGGCGTTGTAAGGCAGGGCATTGAGCCCGCTTAATACCGAGTCGACATCGGCAATCTGAATATCCGGATATTCTCTAAGCTGTTGGGTGAACATGGACATAATGCCAAACTCCGCCCAGCTGTCCTGGATATCGCCGGTTTGGACCCATACGGGCAGCACAACAATTCGTTGGTCGGCCTCCACCACGTAGCTACCCGGTGACTGCCACCATCTGGCTACGGCTAACACGGCAACGAAGGCCAGCGCCGCCAGAAAAACCACTCCGCCATACAGCTTCCAGCGAGGCCTGCTGTTAGCTGACGGTGACGGCTGAGTAACGGTATTTTCTTTTATGGCAACCGGTGCGACAAAGCGAAACCCTTTGCCGCGCACGGTTTGAATAAATTCATTTTCAGGTTCATCGGTATTGAGAAGTTGCCGGGTGTCAGACACCAATCGCGAAATAGAGGCTTCGCTAACAAATTGATCCGGCCATAATGAATCGAGAATTTGGTCTTTGGTGACCACCTCACCTGGATTGGCAACCAGCAGCAGCAAAAAATCCGCGACTTTACCTGTAGTTTGCCGGGCTTCACCGTTGTAACACAAACGGCCGGTGCCGCTTTCCAGCGAAAAGCCGGCAAAGGTATAGTGGATAGAGCCTTCCATGTGAACTTCCGTTGTCTTGCTAACAGCATTTCATAGCTGAAAGCGGTTATTAACTGCTGATTATAATCTGTTCAGAGTAGATTAACGATATCACTGATTTAAGCAAGTCAGTCAGGCTTTTTCTAAATGTTTTGCCAACCCAATACTTTGGGATTAAACTTATTTTCTTGCTTATGGATTCACCATCAGGGACGGTGGCATGTTGTCATTCTTATTAGATGATGCCAATTTCTGGTTTAGCTGTGCGCTGGGCATTGTTATAGCGCTTTTCATTCTGGAAATGGCAGGGATGTTTTTTGGGGTTAGCCTGCTAGGGCTAGTCGACGATCAGGCGGCACTGGATGCCGACGCTGATACTTCTTCAGGTTTTACCGAGTTTGGTAGCTGGCTGGCGCTCGATAGAGTCCCCCTGCTGGTTTGGCTGGTATTACTGCTTACCACTTTCGGTTCTGCCGGTCTGACATTTAATTTTCTTTCTCTTACGCTGCTGGACACCTATTTTGCCCGTTGGCTGATAACGCTTCTGGCTGTGGTAGCCGGCCTGTTTTTCACGGCCCGGTTCGGCACCTTTATCGCCCGCCTGCTCCCTAAACAGGAGTCATCAGCCACCACAGCCGATGAACTGGTTGGCACGGTTGGTCACATCACCGTTGGCGTTGCCCGCCAGAACAGCCCGGCAGAGGGCAAATTTGTTGATGCCCATGGCCAGCCACACTATTTGCTGGTAGAGCCCCTTGAGCCTGATGAGCAATTCAGCCAGGGCGAAAAAATATTATTAATACAAAAGCGGGACTACCGCTGGTTAGCAAGTCGCTATTCCGACCTTTAACTCTTTACGATGGAAGCTGTAACTATGGAAACTTCAGGATTAGGTAATTTACCTTTTATGCTGGTAATGATTGGCGCAGCCGTCATTGGCCTGCTCGTTATTGGTTTTATTTTTGCCCGTTTATACACCCGGGCCACAAAAGAGACCGCCTTTGTTCGAACCGGCCTTGGCGGTGAGAAAGTGATTAAAGATGGTGGCGCGCTGGTACTGCCGGTGGTTCACGAAATTATTCCGGTCAACATGAACACCCTGCGCATTGAGGTAGAGAAAACCTCTAAAGATGCGCTGATCACCAAAGACCGCATGCGGGTAGATGTAAAAGCCGATTTCTACCTGCGCGTAGCGCCAAACGCCGCCGGCATTTCCATGGCGGCACAAACCCTGGGCACACGTACTACCCGTGCCGAAGAAGTCAAAAAGCTCATGGAATCCAAGTTCGTTGACGTACTGCGTGCAGTAGCGGCGGAGATGACCATGACCGAAATGCACGAGCAGCGTGCCGACTTTGTGCAAAAGGTACAGCAAAGTGTAGCTAACGATCTGGAAAAGAACGGTTTGGAGCTGGAATCGGTGAGCTTAACCGGCTTCGACCAGACCGACCTGCAATTCTTTAACGAAAACAATGCATTCGATGCCGAAGGCCGGGCCCGGTTAGCTAAAATCATTGAAGAAAAGCGCAAAGAAACGAACGATATTCAGCAAGAAAACCGAATTAAGATTGAACAGCGTAACCTGGAAGCGGAAAAACTGTCGTTAAATATTAAACGCGACGAAGAAGAAGCCCGCATCCAGCAGGAACAATCGCTGGCCTTCAAACGCCAGGAGCAAAAGGCCGAAATCGCCAAGCAACGCGAGCAAAAAGACCAGGAAGAACGCCAGGCTGAAATTGCTAAAGAGAAAGCGATTTCAGAATCAGAAATCGAAAAAGCGCAAACCATTGAAGCCCGCGAGATAGAAAAACGTAAAGCTATCGACGAAGCGCGCATTCTGCAAATGCAACAAATTGAAGTGGCTGAGCAGAACAAGCAAATCGCCATTGCCAGTAAATCAGAAGAAGAGTCGGCTGCACGGGCCAAAGCGGCCGAAGCTGAGAAGCTCAAAGTAGAAAAAGAAGAAGCCGTTATCACTACCCGCCAGGTAGCAGAAGCCAATCGCCGCATGGAAATTGAAGTGATCGACGCCCGTAAGGAAGCAGAGCGTGAAGCGGTGAACATTACCGTTGAAGCTGAAGCGAAACGTGAAGCGGCGATTAATACTTCAGAGGCCATTCTTACCGAAGCCCGGGCCAGCGCCGATGCCAAGAAATTGCAAGCCGAAGCCGACGAGAAAGTGTTTGCAGTGGAAGCGGCCGGTAAGAAATCCATGTATGAAGCCGAAAACACGCTTAAAGACGAACAGATTGATCTGCAACGGTCTCTGGCCATTCTTAAAATACTGCCAGACATTATCGCCAATGCGGTTAAACCTTTAGAAAACATTGACGGCATTAAGATTTTACAAGGCTATGGCAACAGTCTTGGTGGTGCTGGCGGTAATGGCGAAAGCGGCGGTGCTGGCCTGGCGGATCAGGTTACCAGCGCGGCACTTAACTACCGCGCCAATGCCCCGTTAGTGGACTCTTTACTGCGCGAAGTGGGTTTAGTGGATGCTGAAGATGGCACACTGGAAGACCTTATTCAGGGCAGTGCAGTAATTGACGGCGACCTGGTGACTACCAAGGCGAAAAAACCGCAATCCCAGTCTGCTAAATCCGCCGCCAGTGAAACCCCGGCAGAAGATGACAAGCCAAACAGTTAATGTTTTTTTCCTGCCTTGCTACCGCGCCCCAGGCGCCGGTAGCCGTTTGCCCGGCCTGAACTCGTGAAGTTACGGGGCAAACTGCTAAATTGGGACGATAACCGGGGCTTCGGCTTTGTTGAGCCCCAAGGTGGCGGCCAGCGAGCGTTTGTACACATTAAAGCGTTTAGCTTTTATTCCCGCCGCCCGCAGAGCGGCGATATGATCCAGTACCAAACCCGTCAGGACCGCAAAGGTAAAATTAAAGCCGTAGAGGTGAGTCTGGTTAACGACAGCCCTTCGGCCGCTAAGCCCAGTCGCCGAAAAACAGCGAAGCCGCCCCCCCCAGGCAACAGGAACAAGATGCGACTACCGGTGTTATTGCCCTTTGCTGCCCTGCTCAGTGGCGCCATTTTGTTTGGCCGATTACCCGTTGAGGTAGCTTATGTCTATCTACTGGCCAGCCTGATTGCATTGGTGATGTATGCCACTGATAAATCAGCCGCCCGCAAGAACCGTTGGCGTACTCCTGAAAGCCAATTACACCTGATAGCATTAGTTGGCGGCTGGCCCGGCGCTTATTTAGCGCAGCAGTGGCTGCGTCATAAATCCGCAAAGCGCGACTTTAAAGCCATGTTCTGGTTTACGGTACTGCTTAATCTGGTTGGTCTGGGTTACCTGCTAACCGAAAGCGGGCACAAACTGTTAGCCGGGCTGATAGGATAACCGGCTATGAAGTCATTCTTCAACCGTTTGAGCGACGGACTGGATAGCCTGAAATCAGAGTTGGATAACACCGCAACTCTGATTAAACAGCAGGTGGGTAAATTACCTGTGTTGATCTCGCTGGAACGTGGCGAAGAGAGCGAACGCCTGTACGATGAAAAACACTATTTTGTGATCCCCAACTTCACCAGCGACGCCGGTTTTTCTCTGCATACCATGCGCTATCTGCCCAAAGGCGTGCCAGAGGTTAATGCGCTCCCCAAGCGACGGATTTTTCACTTTCCCAATGAGCATTACGAGGGCACGCTACGCCATTACATGATTGAAGCAGCCCGCAACCTCTCTAACGCCTCTCATCAGGGGAATGTCAGCTCGCTGGAAAAACTGGCTAACGATATTGACGCGCTGGATACTAAATTGACCTATGGCATGCTGCTTATCGGAGCGATTGCCGCCGTGTTTAATCCGCTCATCGGTGCGGGGATTGCCATTAAAGCGGTTTTACCTGGCATCTCAGCCTTACTGGCAAGGCATGGTCTTAAGCCCTTAGGCGAAAAAGCAACCCGGGCACAACTGGAGAAAAGGGCCCACGAAGCAGAACAGCATGTACTGGGTCAGTTTTCAGAGTCCACCACGCTTAAAGTGATTAACCCCATTCTTCACGAACTGGAATTTGCCTTGCGGACCAGCGAAGCACAGCACGATCCGCTGCACGATCCTAATCTGGCCAGGGCCAGTCTGCCTGAGCTAAACAGCGAACACTGGCGCAACCTTACCGAAACCGCGGTTTGTCATGTGTATAAGGATATTCTGGCCGATCCGGCCCTGCATGCCAAAGCACGTCTCGGGCAGGAGGATATTCGTTGGTTACAGGTATTACTGGCAGGCAAGCTTTAGACGCAGCACTTAATAGTGGGGCGGCGGGGTCTCTTCCGACATTTTGGCAATATTGGAAGGCTCCATGCCTTTGATCTTATCGATAACATGCCGCAACTGATACTGCATTTTATCGATTTGCATTTGCTGACTCGATAACGCTTCGTTCAGAGCCTCTATGGTGTGCTCCTGAAATGCCAGCTTAGTTTCAAGCTCGGCAATAGCGTCTTCTGCTTTGGCTAAATCGCCAGCCAGTGTTTCGTTGTTCGTTGTCATATCAGGGCATACTCCACAGCTCAGCCAATCCGCTACTACTTACCGATAACACGTGCTCGCCATCCAAAAAGCCCACACCATACACCACGGCCGAAGGGGGTGACATATTCTCGCGAGGCGCGACTTTCCATTCTCCCACCTGTTCACCTGTGGCGACTTCCCACAAATACAACCTTCGGGAAGGGGCTCCGGTAAGCAAGTACTTACCATCTTTAGAAAACACGGCATCGGTAAATATCTTCTGGCGCGCAATATACTGCAATTGACTAATCGGTTCACCTGTTTGTACGTTCCAGATCTGCGATTTTTGCTGACTGTCGGCAGTAAAGGCATAACGCCCTTCATCATCCAGTGCCACCAGGGTAACGCGACTGGGATGAGTGAAGGTGTGGATCACCTGGCCGCTATCTGTGTTCCAGAGGTAAGCCACATAGTCGTTTCCCCCCGTGAGGGCGTAACGGCCATTAGGGGTAATATCCACACTATTAATGCGTTCCTGATGACCAAGAAACTCAATGCGCCGGCCACTTTCCGGTTCAAAAAACATCACTTTGCCGCTGGAGCGCCCCACCAGCACACCACGGCCGCCATTGGCCAGTGCAACGTCACGAATCGTCGATTCATCAATACGCCAAAAACCAATGGGTTCGCCGGAAGTTAAACTCCAGATAGCAAACGCCTCGCGATCCGACGTCACGGCAAACTGATTGTCCGCGCTAATATGCACGTTTGCCACCAGGTTATTGCTTTGATCGCCGTCTTCGCTTTGATGGCTCCATTGAAACAGCGGCTGCGCCTCTCCATAACGCCACACATGTATGCCGTTATTAATGCCCGACACCACACTTAACTGACCATCCACTGATACGTCTGCAGCGTACGCACCATCCTCTACAATGCGCCACTGATTGTCCGGCGTGGTGTCGGGTACGATACACCCGGCTAAACTAAATCCCGCCAGTAGCGTAACAATCAGACGATGAGTGAACATTTTCAGTTGTGGTGTTGTCATAGGCCTTTCTTATTGCGAATGCTCGCATTAACATAGCACGAAATCGTAATATACGTCGCTGATCCCGGGATTAGACGCAATGTGGTAGCGATATTCGTGATTATCGCATCAGGCGTGTTACAGTAATGCGTTAACAACCTGGTTTACATTTTTAGAATTTTATTTGTAGCAGCACCACAGGCGCTGTTGCAAGAGACCAACTAACGGAGAAGTTTATGCAAAAGTCGCTCGTTGCCCTAACTATCATGGCTACACTGGGTCTGGCAGCTTGTCAGCCTCAACAGGGCACCACTACCGAACCCGCCCAGGACCCTAAGCTGACTAAAGAAGAAATGACCGATACGCAAAAACAAGCGTACGCGATGGGTGCCAGCATGGGTATGTTCGTATTTACCCGCGACAAGCAAATGCAACAGTTTGGTGAAAGCATCGACAAAGAAGCACTGATGCAAGGTATCAAAGACGGCATGGGTAACACCCTGATGTTTGAAACCGCAGAAATTCAGCAACTGGCACAAGCTGGCGAGCAGGCAATGCAAGCCAAGCAACAGGAACTGGCCAGCAAAATGGCTGAAGAAAACATCGCTAAAGGCGAAGCGTTCCTGGCTGAAAACGGTCAGAAAGAAGGTGTAGTAACCACTGAATCAGGCCTGCAGTATGAAGTGATGGCTGAAGGTGAAGGCGCCAGCCCGGTTGCCACCGACACGGTTAAGGTTCACTACAAAGGAACCTTACTGGATGGCACTGAGTTTGATTCTTCATACTCGCGCGGTGAGCCTGCCGTATTCCCACTAAACCGGGTAATCCCAGGCTGGACCGAAGGCGTTCAAACCATGAAAGAGGGTGGCAAAACCCGTTTCTTCATTCCTTCTGAACTGGCTTATGGTGAACGTGCCACAGGTAACATCACTCCTAATTCAACCTTGATCTTTGAAGTTGAATTACTGGAAGTAGTGAAAACAGCAGAAGAAGACGCCGCGGAATAATAATTGATGCGGCACCCCGGGGCGTCGCGTTTTTATTGTAAAGCAGCAGAAAAAGAAAAAGCCGACTTAATGTCTAATGCCGATCAGTTAAGAAATTTATACTGATCGGTTGACCGATCTTTCTACGGG
>NZ_CAJXQY010000059.1 GCF_913058315.1 uncultured Alteromonas sp.
GTGTTTGCCCGGTATATCGATTTAGAATCAGCACTGGAGTGGGACGATCCTATACAGCGCATGGAATGTTTTGATATCAGTCATACCTCCGGTCAGCAAACCGTGGCCTCTTGTGTGGTATTTAACCGTGAAGGGCCATTAAAGAGCGATTACCGACGCTACAATATTGAAGGCATTACACCCGGTGATGACTATGCCGCCATGGCTCAGGCCTTAAAGCGGCGTTATAAAAACGTGCAGGATGCGGAGAAAATCCCTGACATTCTCTTTATCGACGGCGGTAAAGGGCAGTTGGGCCAGGCTGAAGATTTCTTTGCGGACTGGCCGCACGACAAAAAGCCACTGCTAATTGGGGTAGCCAAGGGCACCACCCGTAAACCCGGTCTGGAAACGCTGATCCTGGCTGATACCCACGATACCATTCCCCTTAACGCAGACCGTCCGGCACTGCACCTTATACAGCATATTCGGGATGAGTCGCACCGATTCGCCATAAGCGGGCACCGTAATCGCCGTCAGAAAGTCAAAACAACCAGCTCACTGGAGTCTATCCCGGGAGTCGGGGCTAAGCGACGTCAGGCGCTACTGAAATACATGGGGGGTCTGCAGGGGCTTAAAAAAGCCAGCCGCAATGAGATTGCCAGTGTACCCGGGATCAGCGATGAGCTGGCCGAGACGATTTACGACCATTTGCATAATTAATAAGAGTCACCTTATATTAAATTCAATTGGCAGTTTCTTAATCGGTTATATCGTGTGACAATAGCCTTAATAAAAAGGAAACCCCTTCCGAGTAGTTTATGTGGACGATCCCTAACGTAATTACCCTAATCCGGGTAGTGCTAATTCCAATTTTTGTAGGTGTGTATTTTCTCGACTGGCGTTGGGCGCACGAAACGGCTGCTTTTATTTTTTGGTTTGCGGCCATTACCGATTGGTTTGATGGCTACCTGGCCCGCAAGTTACAGCAATCAACACCATTTGGTGCGTTTTTAGATCCCGTAGCTGACAAACTGATTGTTGCTGCGGCTTTATTAATGATTACTCATTCTTATGATTCAGTCTGGATCACCGTGCCGGCTATTTTACTGTTAGTGCGGGAAATTTATGTTTCCGCCTTACGGGAATGGATGGGTTCTCAGGGAGTACGGGATACTGTTCAGGTGTCTTTTATCGGTAAAGCGAAAACCACTGCGCAAATGTTAGCCTTAATTGGGCTGTTGTCGGGCCTGGAAGAGTTTATGGGTTTTCCAATTTACTGGGTTTCACTGGGGTATATTTTACTCTATATCGCTACCTGGCTGTCGGTTTGGTCAATGATTAGCTACACGCGGGCAGCCTGGCCGCATTTATCAGGCATTAAAAATTAGCAATTTTTGAGCTAAATGACGGATTTATGACCAAACGATCCGTTTTTGGTGAAAATAGCGTCGAATGTGGTTTTTTAGTAGTTGACACATTCGTGAGGGCAAGTAAAATGCCTCCCACATTCGAAGCAGGACATACTGACTAGAACGGAACACAACAACTCTCAGGAGTTTTACCATCAGGTAAGTGAGCCATTCGGTAAGTTAACCAGCACGAAATGAAAGCGGGAATAGCTCAGTTGGTAGAGCACAACCTTGCCAAGGTTGGGGTCGCGAGTTCGAATCTCGTTTCCCGCTCCAATTTCTCGAATGTTGCGTTTGCAGTAGACGGCCTGTCGTCACAACGCAATCAAAGGCGGAATGGCAGAATGGCTATGCAGCGGATTGCAAATCCGTGGATCTCGGTTCGACTCCGGGTTCCGCCTCCATTTTTAAAGGGCAACCAGCCCGCACCGGCACAGCAGTGCAACCCATGCCCGGGTGGTGAAATTGGTAGACACAAGGGATTTAAAATCCCTCGCTGGTAACAGCGTGCCGGTTCAAGTCCGGCCCCGGGCACCATTTCAAATATAAACTTCTCTTTTATTCACAAACTCAAACAGACTTTGATATCTGCTATTGTGTCCGGATTATATTGTTTTACTTCTGCAATTTTCCTTTTTTAAAACTCCCCCTGAATACCGATTATCATAACGGGTAAAATTAAATCTGATTAGTTATTAAATTGTTAATGTCGTATTGTATTATGATAACTTAATAAGGATGTGCTACTAACTAATACAGGATACTCAATGAAACGCTACGGAATGATATTGCCGATTTGCCTGGCAACCGTTATTGCGCCCAAGACGGCGTTGGCTGAACTACTGGAAACAATCAAAGGGCCGGATAATCAACTCGCCGTTTCATTGTCACTATCAAAGGGTAAACCTCATTACACTGTTACCTATATGGGTGAAGTATTTCTGGAAAGTTCACCGCTGGGACTAAACAGTTCTATTGGAGATTTTAGTCAGGACCTGACGTATATCGACAGCAAACGTAACACCATTCTGGAACAGTACGAACTCGATAGAGCAAAAGTCAGTCAGGTGACTTATGAGGCCAACGGTTTAACCAGTCGCTTTCGTAATGCAAAAGGGGATGAGATCAGCATCATATTCCAGGTGTCTGATAACGACATCGCACTGCGTTACCACGTGGTATCCAATAATGAAGCGACCCGCTTCAAGGTACTCAGTGAAGCCACCAGTTTTAACCTGCCAAACAAAGCGACAACTTTTATTACCCACCAAGCCCTGCCTATGACAGGCTGGAACGGCACTAAGCCCAGTTACGAAGAAGGGTATACCTTCGATGAATCGATGGCCAAAGCTTCTCCAAACGGCGTTGGCTATACTTTTCCGGCATTGTTTAAAAATGACGACAAGGGCTGGCTATTACTGTCTGAAACCGGGGTAGACAGCCATTACGTAGGCTCTCGTCTCAGTGAGGGCAATGCCGAAGGGATTTACAAGATTGCCTTTCCACAACCCGGTGAAAATGCCGGTATTGGTGATACCTATGCCTCTATGGCATTACCGGCAACCACGCCCTGGCGCACCATTACGGTGGGGCAGGATTTAGAGCCCATTGTTGAAACAACAGTGAGTTACGATGTGGTTAAGCCTTTGTATGAGCCATCTGAAGACTACAAGATGGGTAGGGCAACCTGGAGCTGGATTGTCTGGCAGGATAACAGCATTAATTACGAGGACCAGATCAAGTACATTGATATGGCCGCCGAACTTAATTTTGAATATGTGCTGATTGATAACTGGTGGGATGCCCGTATCGGCCGGGATAAAATGGAAGAGTTGGTGCAGTATGCTGCGGATAAAAACGTAGCCGTGATCCTGTGGTACAACTCAAACGGTTGGTGGAACGATGCGCCACAAACGCCTCAGGACAAAATGAATACGTCTATTGCCCGAAAACAGGAAATGGCCTGGTTGCAAAAGATTGGCGTAAAAGGGATTAAGGTTGATTTCTTTGGCGGTGACAAACAAGCCACCATGGCGCTTTACGAAGGGATCCTGTCAGACGCTAACGATTATGGCATAGGGGTAACCTTTCATGGCTGCACCTTACCGCGGGGTTGGGAGCGCATGTTTCCGAACTTCGTTACCTCAGAGGCCGTTTTAGCGTCTGAAAACCTGGTATTCAGCCAGAATGCACTGGATATGCACGCGTACAGCGCCACCATGTTGCCGTTTACGCGTAATACCGTTGCTGCAATGGATTTTGCGCCGGTGTTTTTAAATGACCGCTTATCCCGCGATCAGCAGCGCGGAACGATTCGTTCAACCACCGACACCTTTGAACTGGCAACCAGTGTGCTGTATCAGTCACCGGTGCAGCATTTTGGCTTAACGCCTAATAACCTCAATGAGCAATCTGAGCATGTGCTCGACTTTATTCGTGCGGTCCCCGCGACATGGGATGAAACCCAGTTTGTCGACGGTTATCCGGGTAAACATGTTGTACTGGGCAGACGTCAGGGCAGCCATTGGTATGTAGTGGCGGTAAATGGCGAGAAAAGTGCCAAAGAGCTATCTGTTAACCTGCCGATGCTGGCTGGAAAATCAGTGCAATTATTGTTTGATAATGCAAATAACAAAACGCAAAGCAAAAAAGTCACCGTACCTGAAAATGGCCAGATGACGCTGTCATTAAGAGGCCAGGGCGGCGTTGTGCTGGTTGCCAGATAGCGAAGCCTCATAACCCCTCTATCTATCCACGATGTTCGTAGCAACGGGCATCGTGGTTTAGCTGTTATTTTAAAAGTTTTCGTGAGATTTTCTTGCTGACGACTAGCGCAACAATGATTCCACGGTAATTGCATCTATCTGGTCTTAAAGGTAAATTAACCCTATTAGTTTGTCGTTAACGCACTAAAGGGATTTTTGTGTTTAAAGCTAAGGTTTTCGCGTGTTGTTGTTTTTTGTTGTTAACCCTTCCTCATGTTCAGGCCGCCGAGGCTGAACCATCGCTTTACCAGTATTCCGGTCTCTTTCAGTATCGAAATAAAGATACTGCGGAATTTATTGAAGCAGCCAGACAAACCGATCTGTTGACTGCGAATACCCCCGTTGCCCGTGTGTTTCGCTATATTTATGTTCAGGGTGGTCAGCCAGAATTGGCTCAATACACCCCATGGCAATCCATCGAGTCTCCGTCAGAAGCAGACTGGCAAACACTAAAAGCCATTGATGAGGTTTACTACGCGGCTGCACGCTCTCTGATGGCGGGCTTTATTGAGCAGGACGAAGCTAAGCTTCAGGCGCTTAAACAGGAGCTCTTAATTACCGGCAACAAAGTTGCTGTTGCTCAGGTTGCCAGTATGCTGGCCGTTTTTTATCTCGATTTTAAACAGGACTCATTAAACGCGCTGGAAGAGTTGATGTACGCGCTACCTGAAATACAGGCCAATACCGGTAATGATTTGTATGGCTTATTATTCGATAAGGAATTTGTTCTCTTTCACCTATTCGCTATTCTTTATGATTTAGGGGCTTATGAGTCGTCTTATCAATATGGCGAAACCTATTTCGAGCTGGCGACGAAAACTTCACCGCAAATGATGGCCAGCAGTGATTATTTTTTAATGGTTTTGTTAGCCAGCCAGCTGGGTAAATACAACGAGGCGCTTGCTTATGCTGATAAACTGCTGGTTATAGCCCAGCGAGAGCATCCGTCTGCGCAGCTCTATGCCTTACTGGCCAAGGTGTCTGTGTATGCGAGACGTGGGCAACCGGGTGATTTGCAGCAGGCTTTTCAATTGCTTGGGCTGGCCAGGTTGTCGTCAAAACCAGAAGACTGGGATGTGGTTGATGAAGCCAGAATGCTGGCCGTTAATACCACGGAAGCAGGTTTAAGCAGGGATATGCCTGCTGCAAAGGCACTACTTACGCAACTCAAACAGGTTATGGCCGAAAATGAAAACCAGTTTAATCTGACCGATTTTAAACATGTTACTGAGTTAGAACGTTTTTTAGCTGAATTTAACAGTGATTCTGAGCTAGCCATTAAGGCCAGTTATCAACTGGTAAAGCAAGAACGTGACAAGTTACTGAATGCCTTAAATAACCGGCTGGAAAAACTGAGCGGAGGCATGCAGGCAGATATTGAGCTGGTTAATTTTGAAAAATTAAAAGCCGACCACATCGCTCAGCAACAAGTCATCGAAACCGCCAACCTCAAAACGATCATCGCGTTGTTAGTGATGTTATTAATAGCCACTCTGGCAGCCTGGTTGTTTGTGCAACGGCGACGGATACATCAGTTGGCTTATACTGATCCGCTTACCAATGCACCAAACCGACGTTTTATGTTTAATTTGCTGACCAAGGTTTTTACCAAACCTCGCAAAGGAAATTGTATTGCGTTACTTGATATCGACCACTTCAAAAAAGTTAACGATACCTACGGCCATCAAACCGGTGATGAAGTGCTGGTTAAGTGCAGTCAGATTATACGACAGCGATTACGCAGTACCGATCAGTATTGTCGCTACGGCGGAGAAGAATTCCTGCTACTGCTAAAAAACACCACAGTACACCAGGCAAAAGAAGTGATGGATGATATTCGAGCGGCTTTGCACGCCACTTCCACCTGGCAAAGCACCGCTGAGGAGTTTGCGGTATCTTTCTCTTGTGGGCTGGTCGAACTCAGCAGTTATGAGGATATCGATCTGGCAATTGCCCACTGCGACCAATTACTCTACACCGCCAAAAAGCAGGGCAGAGGACAAACTATTCTGCCCGTCGGAGCTATGCAACCCGCCTGAACAGGCTGTTAATCACTAAACCGGGTAACAATTGCCGACAACTCGTTATCCAGCAAAGTATTACATTGCTCCATGGTGTGACTGGCTTTGGCGAAGTAATCCTGATTGGTAATACTAATCTTATCGGGGCCGATTAACTGCTCGTTAATTAAACAGACCATTTGCAGGCAGGCTTGTTTTGCCTGCTGCAACTGGCTGCTTTCTGAAACGCTGGCGACCTGATTTAACTTACCGAACACGGTTTCGCTCATCAGATTAATCTTTTCGCACAGATAGCCCAGTTTTACTTTATCAATTTGGGTAGACACGCCTTTAGTCGCTGTGGCAACGCCTATTGCTCTGGCCTGACCGATATATTCCACCAGTTGGGGAAATTCCCGCCATAAAAAGTGGGCGTCGTTGATGGATGGGTCCGTCTCGGCAAACTCAATGTGCTCGGCAACGTCCTGTAACAGATATAACAAGGTTTCTATCAGACTCGTATGCTGCCTGAAGCTCTCTGGTGGCGTGAGTTGCATACTGGTTGCCTCCAGTCGCCGCCAGTGATCAAGGTAGGCTTCCCAGCGTTCCTCATCTGTGGTTTGTGTGAGCTGATTGGCATCGTTTATCAGTGATTCTATGTGTCGCCTGATTTCATTGAGATCACCGGCAACGGCTTTATTGCCTTGCAGATAAGTTGCGGTGAGGCCACGGTGTTTTTGGCTTAGTCCAATGATACGCTTAATTATGGCAACGCGTTTTAGGGTTGCTTTGAAGCGCTCTTTTTGTTGTTTGCGGGTAATGGATAACTGGATACCCACTAACACAAATAACAATCCGATCATCCCTGAAATTACAGCTATCATTGGTTTCTCCTAGCGGGTAGTAAGGGTGCGCAGGTAATCGGCTACGGTAGAGGTCTGGCGGGCGATACTGGCATTTTCAATGGCGCCTTCTACCACCCGTTCAATGCTTTTAGATATTTCTTCGGTGGCTTTGCTTTGCTGCGTAGTGATGGCAGAAACTTCAATAACCTGGGATCTGGAATGCTCCGATTCAGTTTCAATGCGAGCCAGCATCTCTGCAGCCCCCTGAGCTTTATCTGAGCAAATCTGTGAATGGCTGGTGACACTTTGCATTTTATCGGCAACCTGAATGCGCTGACTATCCAGCTCAGCCATACGGTTACTAATGATATCGGCGGTTTTACGGCTGTCTTCAGCCAGATTACGTACCTCGTCGGCAACCACGGCAAAGCCGCGCCCCATATCACCAGCTCTGGCTGCCTCAATGGACGCATTCAGGGCCAGCAAGTTGGTCTGCTCAGCAATACTTTGTATGGAGGTGGTCAGATCCAGGACGGTTTCAACAGATTGGCCCAGCACCAAAATGGCTTGCTGAGTTTGCGACACTTCCTGTTGCACCAGTTCAAACTCACTGACCAGATCGGCAATATTTTGTGAGCCCTGATGAGCAAAGTCACTGGCGCGCTCAGCGGCCTCGTTCACCAGCGTGAACTTTTCGACAATTTCACCCAGAGACACAGTAAGTTGATTGACTGCGGCGGCCGTAGATTCAGTCGCCGCCGATTGTTCCGTGGCATTCACCGACACTTTATTCGCCGAATCAATCATCTGCAGTGAGGAGTACTTCATTTCGGAAAAGTACTCTTCCAGTTTATCCCGTTCGCGGGAGATTTCTTTGGTTAAATCGAACACCGACTTCATGTGGTTGGTAAGAATGCGGGGGGCCCGGGCGATCAATTCAAATTCGTTGTGACTCTTGCTGGCGTCAGCCAACAGGGTATCGATAACAAAGAGCTCATCCAGTAAGCAGGTAAGCATGGAAGCAACCAACCAGGTCATGAGTGCGCCGCAGATGAGTGTCACGGGCAAACTTGCAGTGGGTGTGAGGGCAACATACCCGTAACCGGCCAGGTTACATAACACAATTAAAAATGCTGCCTGCTTTAAACCAAATGCCTTAATCAGCACTAAGGCAGGTGATTCAATCACTGTTTTCATTCCGGTTCCTTCTGGCCATCAATCCATTTGCATTGGGATGCGTTTTTAAAACTACAAAATAGCAGCGTGAGGCTAGTACAAAGTAGTGACCGTAAGTTATTACGTTATAATAACAAGCAAACAGAATACCATCATTTTAGCCTTGATGAAGTGAGTAAAATGAATGGTTTACGCAAAAATGGTCAGGAACGTGCACCGAAATTGTTCAAACCTGCCCCAATACAGTGTTATTCGACATGAATTTTTAACCCTGTCGCCTGGTGCCGGCAGACCACCGGGCGGCGGCTTGTCGGTTGATTCTCATGACTAAAATTCGTGGGGGTGATGCCGTTACTTGTTAACGGTCTTATTGTTGTTTATGCTCTGTTGCTTGTTCTCACATCTGTTTCTGGCTCATCCATGCAAGAAGAAATAAAGCAAGCCCAGGCTCTCTACGACACCCTCATTGAATTTGCTGTTACCTACAGTTTCCAGCTGGCCGGTGCACTGGTTATTTTGCTGATTGGTTGGTGGATAGCGGCCAAAATAGGCAGCGTAGTCGAGAACATGATGGTGGGGCGCAATATTGATGTTACGCTCAGTCGGTTTACCGGGGGCGCCAGTAAGCTTATTGTTCTGGGCTTGGTTATTATTATCGCTCTTGGCAATATTGGTATCAGTGTTACTCCGCTTATTGCCGCCGTTGGTGCAGTGGGTTTAGGCGCCGGCCTGGCTATCCAGGGTATGCTGGCAAATTATGCCGCGGGCTTTACCATTATCATTACCCGGCCATTTGTGGTTGGCGATACCATACAGGTGTGTGGGGTTGCCGGGGTGGTTGACAAGGTTATGCTTCCCTACACCCTACTGATTAATGAAGACAATGTGTCTATTCAGATCCCCAACAAGTTAATTGTGGGGGAGATCCTGCACAACTCTGCGGCCCAAATGCTCATAGAGCTGGAAATTGGTGTGGCGTACTCCAGCAATATAGAACAGGTTACCGAGGTTATCGCCGAAGCGGTTAAAACGGTAAGCGGACTGTCGGAAGACAAAGCCCCGGCTATTGGTGTCGACAGCTTTGGCGACAGCAGTATTAATTTTGGTGTGCGGGTATGGGCCGATCCAAACCGTCATTTCGAAATTCGCTACGCCATCAATGCCGCTATATTTGCAGCACTCCAGCAAGCAAAAGTAGATATTCCGTTCCCGCAGCGGGAAGTCCGAATGCTTTAACCTCTATCGCAATATCTGTCGGGCGGGGCGCTCTAAGGTTTGCTAGGGTAGCCCTATTGACCCTTACTAAAGCAGGTGCGCTGCTGTGCAACACGTTCTGGATTATCTCCAAACCCATCATGATCAGAATATTTCTCTGCATCAACTGGCAAAAATAGCCGGCTACAGTCCGTGCCATTTTCAACGCTTGTGCCAGCAAAAGCTGGGGCTTGGTCCAGGTAAGTTAAATGAGCTTATCCGACTTCAGCGCGGCTATTTTATGCTGTCTTACCGAAACTGGTTATCCGTTACGGATATTGCTTTTGAGTGTGGCTATGAATCACCCGATAGCTTTAGCCGCGCGTTTAAAAGGGTAACCGGTTATACGCCATCTCAGTTTAAAGCAAAGGCAACCGGTACAGTGCCACCGTTACAACCCTACTTACATCAATGGAATGAGGAGCTTAGCGCTATGTCATCATCGTTAGCAGACAATTTTAACGACCAAGTATCAATTATTTCCATGCCGCCACTGGAGGTGTGCGCTTTACGCCATACGGGTCATCCGGCCAGATTAAATGGCAGTGTTCAGCGGTTTATTGGCTGGCGACGGGAAAATAAATTGCCGCCTGGCCAGTACCGCACGTTTAATTTTTTGCATAACGATCCGACTACCGTGACACCGGAAGCGTTTTGCTTCGATATAGCCTGCGAACGGCCGGCTAAACAGTTAGTGCTGGAAGATGATATGCGCTTTGAGACCATCCCGGGCGGGCGTTATGCCCGCCTGAGCGTTACCGGTGGCGATAAGGTACTGGAAGCCGCAGTCAACTTCATCACCACGGATTTTTTAACTGAAAATAATGAACAGGCCAGCGATTTTCCTGTGATTGTGGAACGGCTCAGTTTTTACCCTGAGGTCCCTTATCATGAGGCCAGATCCCATATCCTGCTGTTATTAAGTAAATAATTTAAAAACTCCGCGGAATTTTGGCATAATCACCCCAAGCAATATCTCATATCACCTTTATGCTGCCAGGCATGGGGTGATGCAGTCATTATTTGTTGCACTTCGGGGAGATAGCATTGCCGCGACTTATTTCGGTAAACGATATTAGCGCAAACAACTTAACTGACTACGTTGTGTTGTTTGCTTCCATGACCAATCCGGTGTCAGGCCAGGCTGATGATCCAGCCGATGGGTTCATTCCTGGTGCCATAAAATTTGATTTGGACGGCGAGGGCAGCGACCACAGCTGTGAACTCCCGCATACGTTACCCGATTCGGCATCGCTTAGCGCGCTGTTTGGTAAACTCGGTATCACTCATCAAACACCAGTACTCATTTACGATAACTCGGGGCTGTTCTGTGCGCCTCGGGTATGGTGGATGCTCACCGCTATGGGCCATACCAATGCGGTAGTGCTAAACGGTGGCCTGCCGGCGTGGAAAGCAGCCGGACACCACATTGTCGATAAACCAGCAGACCCTCAACCTCGGGAATTTGCCGGGCAAGACCACCAGGAGTGGTTCTGTAACACGCAAACGGTGCTTGCTGCTATCGACGATCCGGCTGTTACTATCTGGGATGCCAGAAGCCGTCCCCGGTTTGAAGGCAGTGCGCCGGAACCCAGAGCCGGTTTGCGCAGCGGCCATATGCCTGGGGCTGTTAATGTGCCATTCACTGAATTACTCGACAATGGCACCACCTTAAAATCGCCAACGGCGTTACGAGAGTACTTTGCCGGTCAGCATATCGATTTAACCCAACCTGTTATTTGCTCCTGCGGTTCGGGGGTTACGGCGTGCGTAATTGGACTGGCCGCTCTGGAAGCCGGCGCCCAACAGGTTTCCGTTTACGATGGCTCATGGTCTGAATGGGGTGGCAATCAATCATTACCTGTCGAGGTTACCCATGACTGATACGTATAAACCCAGAGTCGTTGTGTTAACCGGCGCCGGGGTGTCTGCTGAGTCGGGCCTTAAAACCTTTCGCGATAATAATGGTTTGTGGGAAAACCACCGGGTAGAAGATGTGGCCACGCCAGAAGGTTTTGCGGCTAATCCTGCGCTGGTTTATCGCTTTTATAATGAGCGCAGAGCACAATTGCAACAGCCCGAAGTACAGCCTAATCCTGCACACAGAGCGCTGGCACAACTGGAGCAGGCTCTTGGTGAGCAATTCTTATTGGTTACTCAGAACGTAGACGACCTGCACGAGCGGGCAGGCAGTAAACGGGTGCTGCACATGCACGGCAAATTACTTTCCGCACGCTGCTGCAACACGGGCCGAGCGATTCCCTGGCAAGATGATTTTGACGACACCACTGAATGCCGGTGCTGTTTACCCGGCGAACAGATGCGCCCGGACATCGTTTGGTTTGGTGAGGTACCCATGCATATGGATGACATTATCATGGCACTGGCACAGGCCGATGTGTTTATTGCTATCGGTACCTCAGGCCAGGTTTATCCCGCCGCTAATTTTGTGGCCATGGCATCCGACAGCGGTGCCCGTACCATTGAAATCAACCTGGAACCCAGCCAGCAAAACAGTCTGTTTGATGAGAAAATCGTCGGCCAGGCTGGCAAGACGCTTCCTGAGTTTGTGGCGCAGTTTATTCAGGATTATTGCTAAGCGAATCGTTATCTATGGAATATATGAGTGAGTTTATCACCATTGCACTGGTGCATTTGGTAGCGGTTGCTAGTCCGGGCCCGGATTTTGCCATCGTTGTGCGTAACAGCATTAGTTATGGCCGGCGTATCGCTATGTATACCAGCGTGGGGGTAGGTCTGGGGATTTTATTACATGTGGCGTACTCGCTGATTGGGCTGAGTGTGGTGATTAAAACAACCCCCTGGCTGTATTCGGCCATCAGCTATTTGTCGGCAGCGTATTTACTTTATCTGGCCTGGGGAGCCCTGCGCGCAGGCCCATCAGACTCGGCCGCAACGGTGTCTGGCAGCGGTCAGACCGTTGCTATCAGTGCCAAAAAAGCGCTTATTAGTGGCTTTCTGACCAATGGTCTGAACCCTAAAGCAACCTTGTTTTTCCTGTCTTTGTTTACTGCCATTATTGATATTGAAACGCCGTTTGCCGTAAAAGCTTTTTACGGTGCTTACCTGGCGTTAGCCACGGGAATTTGGTTTTGTTTTTTATCCTATCTGCTAAGTACCTCAAAAGTGGCCAAATTGATTGGTGATAAAGGCTACTGGCTGGATCGATTAATGGGCGTGGTGTTAGTAGCACTGGCAATACGACTGGTTACACTCTGAATCGATGCTTTGTGGTTGGGGTCAGTCAGGTGGCAATGGTATACTTCCCGGCGAGATTACCCTATGAGACGACATTTTGACCGACAATAATCAATCGCCTGTAAATAGCTCCCGTTTAGAGCGTGCTCTGGCCGGAGAATATCAGTTTAATATCAGGCAACTGTTTGCTGAGGCACAAACCCATTATAAGCAGCATCTGGGCTTGCTGTTAAAAGCCACCGGGTTGCTGATGGCAATCGGTCTGGGGGCCATGATGGTGCTGATCAATGTACTGTCGCTCGATATGACATCTGTAGAAAGTATGCAAACCAGCAATGCCGGTTTGCTGGATATCGCTATGCTTATCCTGATGACGCCGATGATCGTTGGTTTCAGGATGCTGGGTATTAAACTTAGTCAAAACAAATCGACCAGCATTAATGAGTTATTTCAGTATTTTCCGCATATTCTGGTACTGGTAACAGCCAATCTGCTCATCAGTCTGGTGATGCAGGTAGGGCTTAACCTTCTCATTCTACCGGGCTTGTATGTGTATCTGGTAACCCAGTTTACCGTTGTGCTGATTGTTGAGAAACGGCTTGGTCTGCTACCGTCAATAATCCTTTCTGCGCGGGTTACCAACCGCTATTTATTATCTTTTACGTTACTGCTACTGGCGTTTGCCATGATGTTTGTATTGGTGTTGTTCACCATGGGACTTGCTATTTTGTGGGTCGGACCAATCTATACGCTGGTAATGGGGCGTTTGTATGCCGACCTGTTCGGGGTTGATGAAGCGCCGCAACAAATTCACCCGACCGACAAGGATTCGATACTCGATGCATAAACGGGAAACCAGTAAAATAATCCTGATAGCGATAGCCATTATGGCGCTGATAGTGGTTATTGCCTGGATGACCGGTACCAGCGAGCCTGACATTCTGGATGTTCCGGAAACTGAGCAGGCAGAGCAACCCGTACCGAACTTTAAAGCGATAGACGATACCACGGAAAAGAAGAAAGCATTTTTTGCCTATTTAAAACCCGAGGTGGAAAAACAAAACGATTACTTATTGAGTCTGCGCCATTATCTGCAAACCTTGCAGCGTCAGCTGGCCGCTGGTAACAGTCTGACAGAGGACGATGATGAACGCCTGGAGTGGCTCGCCGGCGAATACCGGGTAGGCCAGGATTTACCGGCCGATGCGCAAATTCCAAAACTACTCAATAAGGTCGATATTCTACCGGTTGAACTGGTCCTGATGCAGGCCGCTAACGAGTCTGCCTGGGGCACATCACGCTTTGCTCAGCAAGGGTATAACTTCTTTGGTTTGTGGTGTTACAAAAAGGGCTGTGGATTTGTGCCGGCCCGTCGTAACAGCGGTGCTAATCATGAAGTGGCGAAATTTGAGAATTTATCGCGCGCTACTTACACCTACATGCGAAATATTAACCGTCATGACGCATATCGTGAGCTACGTCATATCAGAGCCTCTTTACGTCGGGCACAATTGCCGGTAACGGGGCTGGCACTGGCCGAAGGGTTAATGAACTATTCCGAACGCGGTGCTGCCTACGTCAATGAACTGCAAAATATGATCCGATACAACAAAGGGTTTATCACCGAATGAAACGTACCTTAGTCGCACTGAGTTTGCTGGCTTCTGCCTTTAACGTTGGCGCCGAGCAAATTGAAGTGGAATACAAACGCTTTTATAGCCATATCAACAAATTAGGCGATGAAAACACGTCTGCTTTACAATTTGCTTTTGGGTTTATAAGAGTGGGCACCAGTAACCTGTGTCCTATCAACCAGGCCACCATAGTCACCCAGAAACAGGATATCCCCTTAACAATATCACCGGAACAGCGCTTTTTGGTTCCCAAAGAACGAGCCCTTAAACTGGCCGATGCGGCGATAGTGATTGATCTGGGGGATGCGGCAAATGTATGTGATATGTCGGTGCAAATCGAAACCACAGCAGAGCACCTGAAAACCGAGTACAGCGCCGAAGAACTGGGTTTCATCAAACAACAATACGAAGCTTTCTTTAACGAAATGGGCGGCTTTTTGTCGTTTATGATGCCATCGGTTAAAGGACTGACATTCCGTTTCAGTGATGATGAACTGGATGCACCGGTGCCCGGCGCGCCATCAATTACCAACGGTATGCTAATGCTGGATAACGAATGGCTGGAGCAGGGGAAATCGCTTAAATTACCCCAGGTCCCCTTACGAATTACGGCACTGGCCAAAAGCTAGTGTGAGCGTGTGACGCAAAATAAAAAGGGGCTATGAGCCCCTTTTCTTATGCTTAATTCACTTCTTCGTTTTCTTCATCCGGTGCTTTAGGCGCTTCCAGTGCGTCGGTATCAACCTCTGACGCGGGCAGTACTTCATCGAGCACCAACTGATAGCGAATTTGCTCGGCGAGCCGTTTAACTACCTGTTCACCGGTTTCACACAATTCTGCACAGCGATGAAATTCCATCAGCCCCACATCGGTAAGAGTGGGCTCAATTAAAATGTCAGGCGGCTCACCGGCAAGGCGGGACCGGGTAACCCGGGCCTGCAGAATTTCCAGTGAACTGCTCATTACGCTCAAGATGCCTGGCGCATGCTTACTGTCGTCCTTTGGCTCCGGTGAGAACCACTGGCGCACTACATCCTGGCTTTTCTTAAAAAAGTGCTCGTTCTTTTCCTGAGTTTCCTCGTGCTTGGCGGTTTCCCGTGCAATTTGCAGTGGCCTGAAATCAGCATTGAGGTTTACCGCAATAACGAAGTCTGCACCCAGTTGACGGCACAGGTTTACTGGCACCGGATTGACCACGGCGCCGTCTACCAGCCAGCGATCGTTGTAAGCAATAGGTGAAAATAGTGCCGGGATTGCGCAGGATGCCTGTACAGAATTGCCCACATCACCTTTATTAAAAACCACTTCGCGACCTGAATACAAGTCGGTGGCAACACAGGCGAAGGGTTTATCCATGGATTCAAAGGTGGCTGCGCAAAATTCATCAGAGAGTTTATCGAATACTTTCTGACCGCTGGCGAGACCGCCGCGACGGATCCCAATCCCCATTAAACTCAGCGTTTGCCACTCGGTAAGAGAGGATGCCCAATCTTTTAATTCATTGAGCCGGCCACTGGCGTAAGCGGCGCCTACGTAAGCCCCAATCGAACAGCCCGCTACCACATCGATTTTAACACCCAGCTTTTCCAGTGCCTGGATCACACCAATGTGAGCCCAACCGCGGGCTGCACCTGAGCCCAGAGCGATGCCTATTTTCATAGCAACCTTATTCCGTCAAGTTTACGATATTAATGGATTCTGCAGTGTCAGAACGACTCGCTGATTCAAATTCGGGCGCATCAAAGGCAATGTCACCATCGGGTTGCGCTTCGCCTGTTGCTTTTATGGCTTTGAAGTCATGAAGGTTTTTATCAACCAGATGAGAAGGCGTCACATTTTGTAGAGCCCTGAACATGGACTCGATGCGGCCAGGGAAACGCTTGTTCCAGTCCTGTAACATCATTTTGATGTTCTGCCGCTGCAGATTTTCCTGTGAACCACATAAGTTACAGGGAATAATCGGAAATTCAACCGCTGTAGCGTATTTTTCAATATCCCGCTCAGTGCAATACGCCAGGGGGCGGATCACCACATGGCGGCCATCATCACTGACCAGTTTCGGCGGCATGGATTTTAACTTGCCACCATGAAACATGTTTAGAAACAGGGTCTCGAGCATATCGTCACGGTGATGGCCAAGAGCTATTTTGGTGGCGCCCAGCTCTGTAGCCGTGCGGTACAAAATGCCGCGGCGTAACCGTGAGCAAAGAGAGCAGGTGGTTTTGCCCTCCGGGATTTTGTCTTTCACTATTGAGTAAGTGTCTTCCTCAACAATCCGATAATCTACGCCCAGCGTTTGCAAATACCCAGGGAGAATATGCTCAGGGAAACCGGGTTGTTTCTGATCAAGATTGACCGCCACGATGTCAAAGCTGATGGGCGCAATACGTTGTAAATACATCAGCACGTCCAGCATAGTATAGCTGTCTTTACCACCGGATAAGCACACCATAACCTTATCGCCATCCTCAATCATGCCAAAGTCGTCGATGGCTTTACCGACATTACGGCGCAAGCGCTTCTGTAGTTTATTAAAGCTGTATTTTTGCTTGGTTTGCGTTGCCGGTGCGGCGTTGTTGATGTTTAAACTCATGATAAAGAAAGACCCATATTGCGATGGGCGCCATTATACGTGAAGCCAGAGGAGGCTGCATCCCTGATTAATGTCAGAGTTCAGCGTGGCAGCCGGTAAAACTGCCACGCCCAATTTGCTTTAGCTCACCGGGCTTTCAAAGCCTTCGGGCTTAACCGCCAGTACATCACAATTGAGTTCATCGATAACATGCTCGGCAGTATTTCCGATCAGCGCGGCAGAAATGCCAACGCGACCAACGGTGCCAATGATCACCAGCTCGGCGTCGAGTTCGCTGGCCACCTGTGGGATCACTTTTTCAGGCAGGCCTTCCTTAACATGGCAGTTGTCCAATGGAATGCAGTATTTGCTGCTGTGCTTCTCCATCTCTTCCAGATGATGGTTTTTCACCGAGGCATTGTAAGACTCCGGATCGAACTCCGGCACTTCAATGGCAATATTAAGTGGTGTGCCCGGATAACAATTGGCCAGGTGCACATGGCCGCTGAGCAGCTTTGCGTAATCCTGTGCAATAGTGGTGAGCCGATCGTTTAACTGGGCATGCTCACGGTCTTCCGTCCCTACATTAACGGCTGCCACAATCTTGCCATCCTGAGGCCAGTCATGCTCTTTAACCAGCAAAACCGGAGTAGGGCACTTGCGCACCAGATGCCAATCGGTGGGAGTAAAAATAACCGAGCGCAAATCATCATGAGAGCGGGTGGCTTTCACCACAATATCGGCCTGACTGGCCAGGGCATATTTGATGATCGCCTCGTAAGGGCGGTTGTTCCATTCAACCGTTGCTTCGATGGGCTGGCCATAGACAGCCAGTTGCTCTTTGAGCCAGGCGGTTCTCTCATTGACTACTGCCTGACGCATCGCCTCGCGTTCCTCACCAGAAAGCATCGTGGTCATCTCGTAGGAGAAATCGTAGATAGTCATCAGGGCGGTAATTTTCGCGCCGGTTTTTTCAGCCAGTTCAATGGCTCTGGAGATGGCGGGTTGGTTTTCCCTTTCAGGTTCAACAACGGCCAGAATGTTGGTGTAATCAATCATAACGACTCTCCGTGCGAAGTACTCATTATGAGTGTACGACGTGAGTCGCTGTTTCTCCAGTTTCTGACTTGTTCGGGATCAAGTTATAGATAAAAACCGGAGAAAAACAGCCTGAGAAGCGATTAACTGACAGTGGTGGAAGGTATATCCATACTATGCAGTTTATTGTCCATCGCTTCGAAATCGATGATAGTGATGAGTTTGCCATCAACCTTAATAATGCCTTCCTTCTGGAAACGGGTTAACAGCCGGGAAATCGTTTCAACGGTTAATCCCAGGTAATTACCAATCTCATTACGGGTCATACTGAGGTTAAACTGACGAGGTGAAAATCCGCGGTCTTCAAACCGTTTAGACAGATGCGCAAGGAAATAGATCAGTCGCTCTTCTGCAGTGCGTTTGTTCAGCAACATCATCAGGTCGTGATCCTGCTTAATTTCAGCACTCATAAAACTCATGATCTGATGACGCAGTTTAGGGAACTGTACCGCCATTTTATCCAGCGTTTCATAAGGTAATTCGCAAACCATGGCTGTTTCCAGCGCTTGCGTATAGCTTTGGTGAGCGTTTTCGCGCAGGGCATCGAAACCGATAATGTCACCGGGAAAATGAAAACCAATAATTTGTTCTTCGCCGTCCTTGCTACTGACGAACGATTTAAATGAGCCAGCGCGTACTGCATAAAGCGAATTAAATTTATCACCGGCTTTCACCAGTTTATCGTGCTTATGCAGCGGCTTTTTGCGCTCGATAATATCATCCAGCGAATCGAGTTCGGTTTTATTTAACGAAACCGGCAGGCACAAATGGCTGAAACTACAGCTCTGACAATGAATAGAAAATTCTGAGCCTTTTGACATAGATTACGTCTCCGTGTGGGCGTCGCTCAATTATTACCGTTTAGGGTGCGGTAAATCAAGAAAATCGCATATATAATAAGGCAAATTGCGACTAATGACTTAGTCTTTGGGTGTTGTAGGAGCTTTAATAGCCAGCCAGCGCCAATGCTTACCGCTATCAGTGCGGGAAAAGTGCCAAGCCCAAAGGCTGCCATAGTGGCGGCTCCGTATAAACCATCACCGCTGACTAATGCCCAGGTTAATGTTGAATACACCAGTCCGCAGGGGAGCCATCCCCAGATAAATCCATAAGGAAAAGCTGACACCGGGGACTTAAACGGAATAAACCGTTTGGAATACGGACGAATGCGTTGCCACAAGCCGCTGCCGAGCTTTTCCAGACGAGCCAGGCCTCGCCACCACTGGGCTAAATATAACCCCATGGCAATCAGCATAAGGGCGCTTAGCAACTGAAATATCATCAGACCATGGCTTACCGAAGCACGGGCAACCTGACCGAGTACACCGGTTATCGCCCCGGCAATGGCATAACTGGTAATCCGGCCGAGGTTATAACTCAATATATAGGCTAATGGCGGCTTTCCGCCGGGGACTGCCGCACGTAACGCCCCGGCAATGCCCCCGCACATACCAACGCAATGCAGTGAACCGGCCAGTCCCACGACAAAAGCAGAAATAAAACCATAGTCACTCATTGTCGTTATGGGGCTTGTCCTGGGGATTGGCGGTTTTTTTACGCTCTTCTTCGGGTAAGTCGTCGTCGAACAAAATGCTGTAGCCCTGACGCTCAAGATCCTGAAACTGATCGGATTTTACGGCCCAGAAAAAGATACCTAAGGCCACCGCGACCAGAATAATAGCCAACGGGATCAGCACATATATAATACTCACGTTACCGCCTTACTTTAATAATCGGGTCGAGTTTGAAACCACTATGATACTACTTAATGACATCCCGATCACGGCCATCCACGGTAACAATAGCCCGGATACCGCAAAAGGCAGGATCAGCAGGTTATAGCCGAGAGCCCAGAGAATGTTCTGACGTATTTTGCGACGGGTTTTCTGGGCAATCGACAGTAATGCCGGCACCGTTGCCAGCGACTCACTCAGTAACACTACGTCAGCGGCGTTTCTGGCGATATCGGTAGCGTTACCCACAGCTACCGACACATCAGCACTGGCCAGTACCGGCGCATCGTTGATACCGTCACCCAACATCATCACTTTGTGGCCTTGTGCCTGTAACGCTTGCACGGCCTGATATTTTTGTTCTGGCGTCAGGCCGCCGGTGGCGACGGCGAGCGGCAGTTTAGCTGCCAGGCTTTCAACGTTTTGCTGGGTATCACCACTTAACAGTACGAGTTGATAGGCATTTAAACCGGCCAGGGTTTCACCCGTATCGGTTTTAAGGCTGTCAGTCACTTCATAGGCTGCCAGACACCGACCATCAGATACCAGATAAACATTAGCGGCAATTGGCACCGAGGCGGGGTCGGTCTGGGTAAAGCTTGCTGAGCCCAGCAGGTAATGTTGTTCGTTGATAGTACCGCGAATCCCGCCACCGGCGGTTACCTCAAAATCACTTACCTTTAACTGCTCGTTACTGATAAACGCTTTGCTGATAGGGTGTTCCGAGCGGGATTCCAGACTCGCAGTTATCCGGTACAGATGCTCTGCTTGCTCCGGGCTAACAAACCAGCGGTCGGCGATGCCGAATTTGCCTTCGGTAAGTGTACCGGTTTTGTCCAGGGCAATAGTATCTATACCGGTGAGCTGTTCGAGGGCATCGGCGCGTTTGAGCAGGATACCTTGTTTATTGAGCCTGGCCATTGCACAGGTCAGTGCCGACGGCGTGGCAAGCCCCAGCGCACAAGGGCAGGTAGCAACCAGCACCGCAATGGCAATCCAGAATGCTTCGTCGTTACCCTGCACAGACCAATAAGCAAAGGTAAGGGCACTGATCGCCAGCACTGCAAATACAAAATAGCGCGAAAAGGAATCGGCCATTTGCGCCGCCTTAGGTTTATTAGCCATCGCGGTAGATTGCAAGCGTATAATCTGGTTTACCAGCGCGTATTTCAGTTGCTGATGCACTTCGACGGTGAGGGTGTTTTGTTGATTGACCGTACCACCAAAAACTGCGGAGCCGCTGGCTTTCAACACCGGCTCAAATTCACCTGTCAGCATCGACTCATCAATGGCTGAAGCGCCGTCGAGGATGCGCCCGTCAACGGGGATGGTTTCGCCGGCTTTGACTATCACTTTATCCCCAACGGTGAGGTGTTTAGCCAGGCAGGGCTCAATGTTACCCTGGTCGGTTAACCGATGTGCGGTAACCGGGATGTACTGCATCATATTCGCTGAAATCTGCGTTGCCCGGTGACGGGAGCGGTGTTCGAGGTAGCGGCTTAACAGCAGCAAAAAGATAAACATGCAGATGGATTCAAAATACACATCACCGGTTTCCAGCAAAGTCGATTTTATACCGGCGATATAGGTGCCAAACACCGCAATAGTCACCGGGACATCCATATTCACCGTGCGGGCGCTGAACGCTTTAATGGCGCCTAAATAGAAAGTGCTTCCAGAATAAAATACCACCGGCGTAGTTAACACCAGCGCAACCCAGTAAAAGTACTGACGGGTTTCGGCTTCGATAGCGCCAAACAAATCAAAATACAGGCCGGTCATCAACATCATCACCTGCATGGTCATGAGCCCGGCCAGGCCGAGTTTTTTAAGAAACTGCTTCTGTTCGTTCTGATAGGAGGCTTCGTGCTGATCCGGTTGAAAAGGCAGGGCGGCATAGCCAATCTTTTTCAGCGCTTTTAATATGCCACTTAAATGAATAACGTCATCTGCCCAGGTTACTGCTGCCCGGCGCTCAGACACGTTTACCGAAACCTGACTAATACCGGTTACTTTGGCCAGTTGTTTTTCAATCAGCCAGCCGCAGGCAGCACAAGTGATCCCTTCTACCGTAAGCTGAATTTGCTTGTGACCACCTTCATCAATAACGAAGTCTTCCTGCAGGGAAGGGTCGTCATACATCGCCAGTTTGCCCAGCGTAGCCTGAAACTCGGTATCTCCCTGCGCTGCAGGTTCGGTACGAAACTGATAGTAATCCTCAAGGCCATTTTCAACAATGGCTTGTGCCACTGCCTCACAACCAGGGCAACACATAATGCGGTCTTTGCCCAGTATGTTGGCATGATAAGGACTGTCTGGCTCAGCTGGCAGACCGCAGTGATAGCATTCGATGGCCGTTACATTCATTAGGGAATGAAACGTATCTTATTGTCGCGGGGTAACGTCATTTCCTGCTGTACTTTCCAGCTTTCGTCCACAGGGGTCAGGGATACCCGCCATTTACCTGTAGTGTCTTGTTCTGTAAAGCCACGATAGATACCTTTAGCATCGCGGGTTAACAGCAGCGAAAAGTCTTTCTCCTGCAAGGTGACGTGATAAAAGTTTAATTTAAGGGCGTTACCGGTACTGGGTATACCGCTGTGAAATTCCAGCGCAATCTGCCCTTCATTAACTGATAAGTCCGTCATGATCCGCAGGCGACGGGCTTCTTCCACTTTCGCCATACTGGCGTTAATGGCTTTACCTTCTTTATAGTAATCATCTACCACCAGCGAGTCCTCGGTATTCGCGGCAAAGGTTACTAAAAAGTAAGCCATGATAAACGAGGACAGAGGGACGGCAATGAGAAACCACGGCCAAAAATATTTGTACCAGGGTTTGGTATCTGTTTTTTCCATTACTGCATTCCTGATGAACTTTATGGAACCGGTTTAATACGAATTCGGATAACCCCTAAAACGGGCTTTATGCGAATTAGCATTACTGTTATTGAGAATAAAAAAGCCCCGTAAAAAACGAGGCTTTTGCATTATATTTTAAAACCTTAGTTTGACAAGCTGTACACGTAAGTAGCAACTACGTGGATCTTGTTGTCACCCAGTGTTTTCTTGAACGAAGGCATTACACCGTTACGACCGTAGGTCAGTGTTTCGGTGATAGCACGCTCAGAGCCACCGTATAACCAGGTATTGTCTGTCAGGTTAGGAGCACCAAGCATTTGGTTACCTTTACCGTCCATACCGTGACACGCGGCACAGGCCATGAAGCGGGCTTTACCGGCTTCAGCCAGTGCATCGTGATTTTCTTCCATTTCACGACCGCTCAGGCTAAGTACGTAGGCAACGGTTTCTTTGATACCTTGTTCACCCATGGCATCGATCCACGCAGGCATTGCTGCATTACGACCGTTGGTCAGGGTTTCTTTGATCTTGGCACCAGAGCCGCCGTACAACCAGTCATCATCAGTCAGGTTAGGGAAGCCCATGTTACCGCGGGCATCTGAACCGTGACACTGTGAACAGTTTTGCATAAACAGACGCTGACCTACTTTAACGGCTTCTTCATTTTTAACCAGCTCTTCAACAGGTACTTTGGCGTACGCTTCGAAGATAGGGTCAAATTTTTCTGCGGCAAAGTCGAGTTCACGGTCGTACTGAACCAGGTAACCGCCTTCTTTCGCGTCAATTCTCGCCTGTGCTGACTCTTCTAAAGATTGCACATTCTGGTTAGAACTCTTCCAGCCCCAAAAGCCTTCCCAGGAACCTAAACCAGGGTACAGGGCTAAGTAGAAGAAGCTCCATACGATTGTGATGTAAAATAAAATGGTCCACCATCTTGGCAGCGGATTGTTGATTTCAACAATCCCGTCAAACTCGTGCCCCATTGACTCGCCTTCCGGATGGCCGGTGTAGTTGGTCAGGTTCCAACGTAACAGCAAGTAACTTCCGACTATGGTTCCCAGTGTGATCACGGAGATCCAAATTGTCCAAAACATGCTCATGAGTGTTAACTCCCGCTATTCTTTCTTTGATTCTTCTTGGTCTTCGTCGGCAAAGGGGAGGTTAGCGGCCTCGTCGAACTTTTTCTTGTTTCGACCACTAAATGCCCACCATACAATGCCCATAAATATGACGAAGACGATGACAGTAAATATGCTGCCTACAGTACCCTGGTCCATACTATTTCAGGTATGTGCCAAGAGACTGTAGATAAGCAATAAGGGCTTCCATTTCGGTTTTGCCTTTTACTGCCGCCTGTGCACCTTCGATGTCTTCTGCTGTGTAAGGCACGCCCAGCGTCTGGAATACTTCCATTTTCTTAGCGGTGTCTTCACCGGTTAGCGTGTTTTCTGCTAACCATGGGAAACCTGGCATATTTGACTCAGGTACAACATCTCGAGGATTAATCAAATGAACGCGGTGCCACTCATCACTGTACCGGCCGCCAACACGGGCCAGATCAGGACCAGTACGCTTAGAGCCCCACAGGAACGGGTGTTCCCATACTGACTCGCCAGCAACTGAGTAGTGACCATAACGTTCTGTTTCAGCACGGAATGGACGAATCATCTGGCTGTGACAACCTACACAACCTTCACGGATGTAAATGTCACGACCTTCTAATTGCAGCGCAGTGTAAGGCTTAAGACCTTTAACCGGCTCCATAACCTGCTGTTGGAACATCAACGGGGTGATCTGAACCAGAGCACCGAAGCTGATAGCAACTAAGATAAGAACGGTTAACAGACCAACGTTCTTTTCTACTAATTCATGTGGATTACGCATTTCTACTACTCCTTATGCCGCGGCTGGTTCTGGAACCAGGCTACCTTTCGGTGCACTTACTGTTCTGTAAGTGTTGTAAGCCATGATTAACATACCGGCAACAACGAAGCAGCCACCTACAAAACGTACTACGTAGAATGGTTTAGATGCTTCCAGTGACTCAACAAAGCTGTAAGTCAGGGTACCGTCAGCATTTACTGCACGCCACATCAGACCTTGCAGAACACCCGACATCCACATTGCCACGATGTACAGTACTACGCCGATCGTTGCTAACCAGAAGTGAACGTTAACCAGTTTGGTAGAGTACATTGCTTTCTGGCCGAACAGGTGCGGGATCAGGTGGTAGATAGAACCAATTGATACCATGGCAACCCAGCCTAATGCACCAGAGTGAACGTGACCTACGGTCCAGTCGGTGTAGTGAGACAATGCGTTAACGGTTTTGATTGCCATCATCGGGCCTTCGAAGGTAGACATACCGTAGAAAGACAGAGAAACAATCAGGAAGCGCAGAACAGGGTCGGTGCGCAGTTTGTGCCATGCGCCAGACAGCGTCATGATACCGTTGATCATACCACCCCAGGACGGTACGAACA
>NZ_CAJXQY010000060.1 GCF_913058315.1 uncultured Alteromonas sp.
CTGATATTGCTATATTATTCGTGGGGATACCTCAGACTCTGACCCCTTTATTTTTATAGGTTGTACGGGTTACC
Source organism: uncultured Alteromonas sp. (assembly GCF_913058315.1). GTDB lineage: Bacteria > Pseudomonadota > Gammaproteobacteria > Enterobacterales > Alteromonadaceae > Alteromonas. The sequence continues at coordinate 75 of NZ_CAJXQY010000060.1, forward strand.
TGATTAAGGGGCGCGTCTTTCTGGCGGCCCGAGATAGCTGGGCTTGAGATTACCGGTGTCCACAATCACCCGCTGTAATACCGCTCCGGGCGTTAAGGCTTTCACCGCCAGCCGGTGACGACCAGTCGCCTCAATATTAAGCGTTGTGCTGAGCGTTTTGACATTATCCATTACCCCCTGTGCCCAGGCTTGCTTGTCTTTTTGTGAAGGCAGTTCCAGCGTAGCTACATGTTCACCATCCAGAGCTACTGCTACCTTAATGCCCGTTGCCTCATCAAACGGCAGGGAAGGCGATAGCTGTAGCGATAGCGGAAAATCGCCGGTTGAGGTAAAGAATACCGGAAATTCAAGGGCCGGCGCCTGCTCGTGTGTCAGGCTGGTATAAGGCGGTAACGCCGCACTCATTGCTTCGCCGGTACGCCCATGAACCGCCACTTTGTGCCAGCTGCCATGTACGTTAGATTTGACCTTGCCATGGCTTGCATCCATGGCCACATAACCATCAGCTTCAATAAAGTCGCCGCTAACCGGCGCTTCAGAAAGATCGGGTTTGTAGGCTACCACTTTAATATTAGCACCGCCCCAGCCGGTACCTTTAATATTAATAGTGCCCTCATGATGCCCCGCCTGCAACTGCGACCAGTCAACGGAAACCGCCACATCGGTATCCTGCGATAAAGCACCACCGGTTTTGGCCAGTGAAATCCACGGTTGTGATGCCGTTGCCGACCAGTTAAAAGCTTTGCCCTGGCGGTTGTACACGGTAAAGGTATGGCTCACCTCGCCATAGCGCGTAAACGCCGGTAACGACAATCCACCGCTGGCCGGCCAGTAATCACGACTGCCCTCTACTGCAACCCCCATATCGGCCACGGCGGGTTGTGCCAGTGCTTTGGTCTGAACCACCGGCGGAATATTGGCCGGTGGGTTATTCCAGTATACATAGCCAATATGCGGCTGCGACATCATACGGTTCCATTTGCCCCCCTTGATACTGTGATACATCTCAGTAAGCTCGGCATCCCGTTCAAACCAGGCATTTACGTTAGCCGCCATGGCCGACGTAGAAGCGCGGTCCTGCTGGGCATAGAGTGCATTGAGGGCTTGAGCACGGTTTAACTCAAACATAGCCTGGGTGGCCCACACCGGATGAGCAACCAGTTGAAAGAATGCGTCCTGGTAGTCACTGTCGAGGCGCTCATAAATGTGGTTGGCTTTATCGGCTGCCTCGGCTAGTGTTTCACTTAACCGACCGGCTTCGTTGTAATTCAGTACGCTGTAGGTTTCCGGGCTTAGCGCTTCAGGTTTACGCCGGCCGTTTTGCAGAGAATACACAGACAAAAGCTCGGCAATGTCGTGGGTAAACTGGCCATTAAACTGCTGCGCTGCCCATTCACGGGTAAAGCGGGCGGCTGACTGAGCATTAAAGGCTTCCGGATCCCAGGCCTGGGCCAGGAAGAAGCTGATAGGTAATTCCATAGGCTTCAGGTCGCCCACGTTGGTGATCCAAATTTTATCTGCGCCATATTCCCAGGCCAGATTCATTTGTTCCCAAACCTTACCCAGCGGCACCGTATTGATCCAACGATACGACCGCGGGCCGCCCACATAATCAAAATGATAGTAAACCCCGGCACCGCCACTGCGAGTGCGCTCAGCTTGCGTAGGCAGTCGGCGAACATTGCCGGCATTATCGTCAGACCACAGTAACGTAACATCATCGGGCACGCGCATACCGCGCTCGTAAAAGCCCTGCACTTCTTTGTACAGCGCCCACACCTGCGGCACTTCAGAAAGTGGCTTATCCATTACATTGGCGAGGATTTCTCGCTGGTCGTGGACAATTTTCTCCAGCAGACCAATATTTTCACCCTCGCTCATGGGCGTGTCGGCCTGACCGCGCATGCCAAGAGTGAAAATGCCGTCTTTATCTTTGTAACGTTTGGCGCCTTCTACCCAGAAGTCGTAGAGTTTATCGGGATTGGTTGAATACTCCCACGGCCCGCTACCATAGCGGTTCCACTCTTTATCTGCACGCATCATAGGCTCGTGGTGTGAGGTACTCATCACTATGCCCATATCATTGGCCAGATACATGTTTTGCGGGTCGTCATCGGCAAAGGCATTGTTCCACATGGCCGGCCATAAGAAGTTAGATTTCAGCCGCAACAGCAGCTCAAAAACATGCTTATAAAACTTCGCGTTATAGCCGCCGAATTTCTCGTGCACCATGCCAGTAAGAGCCGGCGCTTCATCGTTTAGGAAGATCCCCCGGTATTTCACCCTGGGCGCATCACTTTGGTGCGTACCGGCTTTTATATAGAGCTGCTGATGTTTCGCTACCGGCACATCGGCCCACCAGTACCAGGGTGACACGCCTATTTTTTCACTCAGATCATACACACCAAAAATAACACCACGGCGATCGTTGCCACTGATCACCCAGGCCTGTTCAATACCAGATACAGGACGTGCCACTAAGTCGAGCTGATACCCTTCCCATAAGCGAGCCTGCTCGGCCACTTTCAGTTGCTCGCTGGCAAACAACTGGTCGACAAGCGCTGACTGGCCACGCTCACCAATAATAATCACATGGCCAGACAAACCATTGGAGTCATGCGTTAATTGTGGCGTGAGCCCGGTTACCCGGGCAATATCCTGCTGCAGCGACTCAGCCGCCATTTTAATTCCCGGGTTTGCATTAGCGTCAACCCAGATGGTGGCAGTTTGTGATGCGCCACTGTCGGCCACCACAAAATCCCCTTGCTCAAACCGGTGGGTTACGTAATCACTCGCCAATACCTGTGCGCTTAAACACAACAAGACGAAACTAACAAAGCGCATTACCATTTTACTACTCCTGGTTATTTTCTGGCGTGCGGGCCAATTGTAGTGCCAACAAAGCCACCCGCTTTCTGCGTACTCAACCACGTGGCATCCTGAGCACCACCTATGGCTTGCCACTCTCCTTGTTGCTGTACCGCAAATTCAATTTGTGCGCCCTCGCCATGAATTTTTAGTGTCACCGGCTCGCCAACTCGGGTCGTCAGAGTTTGCTTCGCCACGGTTTTAACATTGCCGTCGACCACCTGCTCTACAAATGCCTGGTAATAACCCTGCTCGTCTTGCAGGCCCAGGAAATAGTGATAGGTGGCACTTTGAAACGCGGCCAGTCCGGCGCTTGCCGTTGAGCCGGCGGCTATAGTCACTTCGGTGCTCGCTGCAAACGATGCCGCGGCCTGATGTGAACCCACATAGCTCACCATTTCTTTGCTGTGCAGGGCATTCTCCAACGGCGACATCGTCATCACCCCGTTTTCAACGCTCACCCAGTGGCGATCAAAATCCCGCGGGGTTTGCCAGCGCACACTCAGCGTGTTGCCATCAAAATCGTCAGACCAATCATAAAAATCGGTGCCTTGCTGCACGCTTGTGCCAGCCGGGCGTTTTGTTGTTGGAGGGATAGGCGTTTTCGCCGGCAGGATATGCGGCCACTCATTACGCCACTCAACAGGCAGTAAAAAGGTGTCCCTCCCCGTGTTATACAGGTAGTTATCGTAGGGTCGGGTACCTAAAAATACGGCCCACCACTCACCCGCGTCGGTTTGAATCAAGTCGGCATGGCCTGCGGTATCCACCGGATTGGGTCGCGGCCAGCTCAGATCCCGCTGGGTCAGAATTGGATTGTTCTCATACGGAATAAAAGGTTCATCCAGAGAACGTGTGCGAAATACCACCTGCGAATGCTGTGGCCCGGTGCCGCCTTCGGCGCAGGATAAATAATACCAGCCGTTCACTTTGTAGATATGCGGTGCTTCGATCCAGATAGGCTCCTTACTGATATCAACCCCGCCATTCACTAACAGCTTGCGGCTATCAGGCAAGACTTTCTGGCTGGCCGGATCGTACTCCCACATCCAGATTGCCCGGTGGCCGTTGTATAAAGGCTCGCCGGGAGGTGCTTCGTTGTGGGTGATATAGACCCGACCATCATCGTCAAAGAAAATATCCGGATCGATACCGCCGACTTCAGGTAGCCAGACCGGCTCAGACCAGGTGCCGGCCGGATCGCTGGCGGTAATAATAAAGTTACCGCCATTATCCACCGAGGTAGTAATAATATAAAACAGGCCGTCGTGGTAGCGGATTGTCGGCGCAAAAATCCCCCTTGAAATTCGCGCGCCGGAGAACTCCATCTGCTCTTCGCGATCCAGCGCATACCCCACCAGCTCCCAGTCAGTCAGGTTTTTACTGCGCAGAATCGGTAACCCTGGTGTATAACCGAAAGAAGACGTGGTGAGGTAGTACTCATCACCTTTTTGGGTAATCGATGGATCCGGGTAAAACCCTGGCAGGATCGGATTGGCAAACTCGCCTGGAGGTGCCACAGGACGGTTGTTAGGCGTGGCATATTTAAACCAGTCAAAAGTGACCTCTGCAGCCAGTGCAGTAGACGCAGCCGGAACCTGTTGCGCTGATTCTGAAGAACCCGGTGAGTGACACCCGGTAACCAACAGGCCGGTTAGCAGCGATAAAATAACACGCGATTTCATAAACATTCTCTGTGGACTAATGTGTCTGGCATTTAACGTTAAAGCCAGCGCGGCTTCAACGCGTTGGCGTTATGAAAAATCTCAACCAGAATTGCGTTTTTTGTGAACCAGTTGTAAACAAAAAGCAGGCAAAGGACTTAACCGCAATATTGGGCTAAGTCCCTGAAATCAGGAAAAATCAATGCGTAGAGGAAATCTGGCCAGCGCGCAAAAAGCCAGCTTGTGCCCGGCATAAGCGGCTTTGCTTAGCGCGGCTTTCAGGACGCCTTGAGTGACAGATCCGGTTCGTCCTGATCGCGCCGGGCATCGCGGTATTCTTTAGGTGTTTGGTCGAAGTGCTTTTTAAACACCGCATACATATATTGCAGCGACGGATAACCACAGATCTTAGCAATCTGCGAGGTAGCTTCGTCAGAATTCTCCAGCATCTTGCAGGCACGGCTCAGTTTTTCATTGTGGATCTCATTATGAATACTGTGACCCCGCTCTTCTTTAAAGCGATGCTCAAGATTCGATCGCGACACCCCTACGTAGTCGAGTACCTGATCCACCTTAATACCGCGGCAAGCATTTTGACGGATGTAATGCATAGCCTGCATTACATGCGGATCGCTAATCGCTTTAAAGTCTGTGGACTGCCGCTCTGCCACACATTCAGGCGGGATAAGCACCGGTTTACGCGGCTTGTTATGCCCTTTCAAAATGCGGTGCAGGGTTTTGGCTGCCTGAACCCCCATTTCAAAACATCCCTGGCGAACCGAGCTTAAACTGACCCGGCTTAAATAGCGGGCCAGCTCATCATCATCAATACCAATGACCGACATTTTATCCGGGATCAACATACCAATATGGTCGCAAACCTGCAGTAAATGGCGTGCCCGGGAATCGGTAACCGCAATAATCCCAACCGGCGTTGGTAAACTTCTTAACCAGTCGGCGAGGCGTTTAGTTGTGTACTGCCAGGTTTCCGGCCTCACCGGGTGTCCACGGTAAACATGACACTCATAACCCTGAGAGCGGGTAATTTCCAGTACCGCATTTTCACGCTCCTGAGCCCAGCGGTGATGCTCGTTAACGGGAGCGCCGTAAAAGGCAAATCGTTGAATACCTTTCTGGCGAAGGTGCTCAAAAGCGGCCTGAATAAGGGCATAGTTGTCGGTTGCCACATAGGGCACATCCGGGTAATCGGCCGGATTGGCATAAGAACCGCCAATGCCCACTACCGGTACGTTGGCTTTGTGCAGAGCCGCCTGGATCTCGGGGTTATCATAATCGGCAATAATACCGTCACCGCTCCATTCATCCAGATGGTCGAGGCGCGCCATAAAGTCTTCTTCCAGATACAGATCCCAGTCAACCTTTGACGTTTGCAGGTAATCCCCCACACCGGCAATGATGCGTCGGTCATAAATTTTATTGGCATTGAATAAAAGCGTAATACTGTGTTTATTGTCAAACATGAACTGCTCCGTGCTAGCCGTATGTGCCCGTAGTATTTGATGTCACTTGCAGAATCTGTACATCAATTAACCACTTTATTTAAATTAGATAACTTTTTTTTACGATATTTCTTGTTTCCGAGCATACTAATACACCTTGTTCGAATTAACAAAAAAGTAACAAATTTTCGTAATTGCGATTTAGTGATTTCGCAATCAGCATAAGCCCCTAATCTTTCCGGTGAGAATAAATATGTATATTGGTATCGATCTTGGCACATCCGGTGTCAAAACCATTTTGACCGATGAAAGCGGCAAGGTGGTGGACTCAGCGTCTTCTTCTTTAACGGTTACCATGCCGCATCCGCTGTGGTCAGAACAGAATCCAGCAGACTGGTGGACAGCCACCTGCGCAACGCTGGATGAATTAACCCAGCGCAACGACTTATCGGTTGTTAAGGCTCTGGGCCTGGCGGGGCAAATGCACGGCGCAACACTGCTGGATAAAGCAGGCCAGGTGTTACGCCCGGCTATTTTATGGAATGACGGCCGCAGTGAAGCGCAATGCCAGACATTAGAAAGCATCGTCGCGAAGTCTCGGGTGATCACCGGCAACCTGGTTATGCCAGGCTTTACGGCTCCCAAATTGCTGTGGGTAAAAGAAAACGAGCCGGATATCTTTAAACAAGTCGATAAGGTGTTACTGCCAAAAGATTACTTGCGCTATCAACTCACCGGTGAATTTGCCTCTGATATGTCAGATTCAGCAGGCACCAGTTGGTTAAATACCGGTGAACGCAGCTGGAGTAAAAGCATGCTGATGGCCTGCGGGTTAAGCGAAAAGCAGATGCCAGCCCTGTATGAAGGTAACGAAATCACCGGTTATCTGAGAGCAGAACAAGCCAGTCGCTGGGGACTAAAAGCAATTCCGGTTGTTGCCGGCGCTGGCGATAACGCTGCTGGTGCGGTTGGCTGTGGCATTGTTGATGCGGGTCAGGCCATGTTGTCGCTGGGGACCTCCGGGGTATATTTCGCAGTCACCAACGATTACCGCAGCGATCCTGAATCAGCCGTACACAGTTTTTGTCATGCAGTAGGTCATCGCTGGCATCTGATGTCGGTAATGCTTAGCGCAGCCAGCTGCCTTGACTGGTTTGCCAAAAATTCCGGATACCGCTCCGTTGCCGAATTGTTTGACGATGTGGTTAACCACACCCGGCCGGATGATCCGAATACCCCTTTCTTTTTACCTTATTTAACCGGCGAACGTACGCCACACAATAATCCCAATGCCAAAGCCGGTTTCTTCGGATTAACAGCCTCAACTACCCGGGCCCACATGGCGCAGGCTGTGGTTCAGGGGGTTTCCATGGCGTTAGCCGACGGTATCGATGCCGTTCATGGCTGTGGTATTCAGGTTGACGGCATCAGCCTGATTGGTGGCGGCGTAAAAAGTCCCTACTGGCGTCAATTGCTTGCCGATGTCAGCGGCATTGCCATGAATTACCGCAGAGGCGGAGATGTGGGGCCGGCACTGGGCGCAGCAAGACTGGCGCAACTGGGAGTTTCTCCGCAAACGCCGATTAGCGATATTTGTCCGGTCCCGGAACTGGTTGCCAGCTACGAACCGGATGCGGCATTAAAAGCCTACTACGTTCAGCGTCGTCAGCAGTTTCGCGAGCTATACTTTTCACTTCATTCACAATTTTAACAAAAAACACAAAAGTCGATGAAGTTTACATAATTGTCGAATACACGCCGATTGCACAGTATTAGCAATCATCATAATAACGGGCCATTCGGCCCACTCAGGAGTTAACTATGGCGGATTTTTTCCAGGACATCAGCCCTATCCAGTACGAAGGTGCCGAGTCCACTAACCCACTGGCATTCAAACACTATAACCCCAAAGAAGTGGTGTTAGGCAAAACCATGGAAGAGCATTTACGCTTTGCTTCCTGCTACTGGCACAACTTCTGCTGGGATGGTGCGGATGTCTTCGGCGGTAATACTTTCGACCGTCCCTGGCTGCAACCAGGTAATGCCATGGAACGGGCGAAACAAAAAGCAGACGTGGCCTTTGAGTTTTTCAGCAAACTGGGCGCACCTTACTACTGTTTTCATGATATTGACGTCGCCCCTGAGGGTGACAGCGTTAACGACTATATTCGTAATTTCAGCGAAATGACCGAAGTATTAGCGGCCAAACAGGAAGCCACCGGCATGAAGCTGCTGTGGGGTACTGCCAACGTATTCAGTCACCCGCGCTATATGTCGGGCGCTGCAACCAACCCGGATCCGGAAATTTTTGCCCGCGCGGCTACACAGGTATTCCATGCAATGAATGCCACCAAAACGCTCGGCGGCGCAAACTATGTATTGTGGGGCGGCCGTGAAGGGTATGAAACCCTGCTGAATACCGACCTCAAGCGTGAGCGTGCCCAGCTCGGCCGCTTTATGAACATGGTTGTCGAACACAAACACAAAATCGGCTTTGACGGATTGCTGCTGATAGAGCCAAAACCTCAGGAGCCCACTAAACACCAGTACGATTACGACACGGCAACTGTGTATGGCTTCCTGAAAGAATTCGGTCTGGAGAAAGAGTTCGCGGTCAATATCGAAGCCAACCACGCAACGTTATCCGGCCATTCGTTCCACCACGAAATTGCCACTGCATTTGCACTGGGTGTGTTCGGCTCCATTGATGCAAACCGCGGCGACGCACAGCTAGGCTGGGATACGGACCAGTTCCCTAATAGCGTGGAAGAGATGACCCTCATTTGTTATGAAATTCTCAAAAACGGCGGATACACCTCAGGTGGCTTTAACTTTGACACCAAATTACGCCGTCAGAGTATTGATGCGGCCGATCTGTTCCATGGTCACATTGGTGGTATGGACACCTGTGCACTGGGCCTGAAAAAAGCCGCAGCTATGCTTGAAAACGACTTTATTGCCGATGCGAAGGCCAAGCGCTACGCGGGCTGGAATGGCGAGTTGGGCGAAAAAATCCTCAACGGTACTTTCTCTCTGGAATCGCTGGCGGGCTTAACCACTGAGCAGCAGCTTAACCCGAGACAGGTATCAGGCAGTCAGGAACTGCTGGAAAACCAGGTTAATCAGGTCATTTTCCGCTAAGCGGTTAGTTTTACTAAAAAAGTGCAGATACTCTCTGCACTTTTTTTGTTTCTGAAGGAGACGTAATGTGATTCGGTTATTATTGCTTTGTACCTGCCTGATAACACTCAGTGCGGAGGCAGCCACCACTCTGCACCGACTTATTTCTGATAATGCGGTATTGCAGCGCAACAAGTCCATCCCCTTGACCGGCACTGCCGATCCCAATGCCCCGATTCAAGTCTACTTTGATGGCAACCTGATAGGTGAAACATGGGCCGAAAATGGTCAGTGGCGCTTAGAGCTGCCGCCACACCCGGCCGGCGGACCGCACCAGCTGACCATAAAAAGTACAGAAACGCTGACCGTCAACAATGTGTATTTTGGCGATGTATGGCTGACTTCCGGTCAATCAAACATGGAGCTCACTATGGCTCGTGTTGAAGAAGCCTATCCACTGGCTGTGGCCGAAGCAGACTTTCCGCTTATCCGAGAATTCACGGTGCCCGATACCTACCGCTTTGACGCGGCAAACACCGATTATGACGGTGGCCAGTGGCGCAGTGCCACACCGCAAAACATTCGCCACCTTTCCGCCGTAGCCTATTACTTTGCCCGGCAGATACACCTTGACCAGAACGTACCGATAGGGATTGTTAATGCTTCACTTGGCGGCTCGCCCGTTGAAGCCTGGATGCATAAGGATATCCTGACCCCTTATCCGGATAAAATTGCTGCTGGCGAGCGCTTTGCCGATCCGGCGGTAGACCAACAAACCCGCAAAGACGATAAGGCCCGCTCCGATGCCTGGTACGGTAAACTTCATCAGGCCGACAAAGGATTACAATCAACCCCCAAATGGTATGCACCACAGTTGGATGACAGCGACTGGCAGCCAATCTCGCTACCCGGCAACCTGCCCACCAGCGGCAAAGACTTTATTGGCGTTTGGTGGCTCAGAAAAACCCTCCACCTCGACGAGGTCCCAAGCGGGCCGGTTACACTTCGACTTGGACGTATTGTGAATGCTGACACCGCGTATATTAACGGCCATGAAGTTGGCGGAACCGGTTATCAGTATCCCCCCCGTCGCTACAATGTAACGCCCGACATGCTGAAGAAAGGCGACAATGTGATTGCCATTCGCATTACATCCGGCGGCGGCTCCACCGGTTTTGTACAAGACAAAGCTTACTTTTTAGGCACCGACAAAGCGCGTTACTCTCTGGTTGGGGAATGGCACTTTAAAATCGCCGCCGAGATGCCCAGAATGGCGGGCTCTACCTTTATCCGCTGGCAGCCAATGGGCTTGTATAACGCCATGATAGCACCGGCAACACAGTATCCGGTGAAAGGCGCCTTGTGGTATCAGGGGGAGTCAAACAGTGGTGCCCCTCACGACTATGCCGAGAAGTTAACGGCCATGATTAAGCACTGGCGTGCGCAATGGCAACAACCTGAAATGCCCTTCATAGTTGTGCAACTGACCAACTTTATGGAACGCCGATCGCAACCTGTAGACAGCAACTGGGCGGTATTGCGCGACCAACAGCAACAAGTCGGCCAGCTCGAGAATACCGGCTCTGTGGTCACGCTGGATGTTGGTGAGTGGAATGACATTCACCCGGTTAACAAAGCCGCCGTAGGGGAGCGACTGGCACTGGCCGCCCGCCATATTGCCTACAACCAGGACATCGCCTACCAGGGCCCGCTGGCAACTAAAGCGCAGCGGGAAGATGGCAAGGTTATAGTGCACTTTAGCCATACCGGAACAGGGCTCACTGAAGCCTCGCCTTTAACGCAAAGTTTTGCTATTGCCGGGGCAGATAAACAGTTCTACTGGGCCGACGTCAGCGTAAACAAAGATTCAGTCACCTTAGTGAGTGACAAGGTCAGTCAACCCATGTACGTACGCTACGCGTGGGCCGACAATCCCGAGCCCGGCTTATTCAGCAGTACCGGGCTGCCCGCCCCAGCATTCAGTATGACCGTTACCACCCCAGCAAATGCTGATTAACCTTTATTTCAGGCCGGAGTAATTATGACCACAAAAATAAAATCGTTTAGTAAGCTGGCTGTATCGTTATCACTGATATTGGCCATCAGCGCCTGCTCAGGGGGCAACAACATGAACAGCTCTGTGACGTCTGAAGCCCTTCAAAGTGAATCAGACCCCGTTGCTTTTTACGTTAATCAGACTGGTTTTTTGCCACACCAGCAAAAACACATTGTTATTCGCTCCTCGCAGCCGGTTACCTTTGACGTTATCCATACAGCTACCGGTAAAACTGTGCTGCAGGGAACCACCAGCGCGCCGGCTTACTGGGATCTTGCCGATCAAACGGTTGCCATTGCGGATGTGAGCAGCCTGGTTGAGCCTGGTCTTTACCGGCTGTCTGTGGGAGCGGAAGATTACACAACGTTCAGGGTTTCCGCTGAGCGTTTAAATGCCCTGCATGATGCCACCATTAAGGCCTATTACTATAACCGTGCGGGCATCGCGCTGGATCCGGCCTTTGCAGGAAAATGGCACCGTGAAGCGGGCCACCCCGACACCAAGGTCATTAACCTCAACCAACCGGAGCAAAGCATAGTCAGTGCGAAGGGCTGGTATGATGCCGGAGACTACAACAAGTACATCGTCAATTCAGGCATCTCAACTTATACCCTGATGCGTGCCTATCTGGATTTCCCCGGATTTTACGCTGAACGGCGCTGGAATATCCCCGAGTCCACCAATCAACAGCCCGACTTGCTTGACGAAATCAGCTGGAATCTGGACTGGATGCTTACCATGCAAGATAAGGACGGCGGCGTTTTCCATAAGCTGACCACCTTAAACTTTGCCCCGGCGGTTATGCCGGCACAAGCCAACGCGCAGCGTTATGTGGTGAGTAAGGGAACTGCCGCATCGCTAAACTTCGCGGCAGTCATGGCCACAGCAGCCAGAGTATACCCACAACACAAAAACACTTATCTGAGTGCCGCAGAAAAAGCCTGGCAATGGGCTCAGCGAAACCCAGCTAAGCCCTATACCAATGAAGCTAACGTTAACACTGGTGAATATGGCGACTCGTCATTCACCGATGAGTTTGCCTGGGCCGCCAGCGAACTGTATTTAACCACTGGTGAGCCAGGCTATCTTAACCAGATTGAGCAGAACCTTGGGGCTCCGGCAACCCCAGGCTGGTCTGATACCATGGGATTAGCTTACCTGTCGTTACTCTCTGAGCAAGGTCAGAAAACCTTATCCGGGCAACGCTATGATTCACTGAGATCAGGCTTTCTGGAATACGCCGATTCATTGGTAAAAACCAGCCAGGACTCGCCGTTCAGAATTGCCATGTCGGCCAGGGATTTTGTTTGGGGCAGTAATGGTGTTGCGATGAATCATGCCATGGTACTGGCCAGCGCCTACCGCCTGACCAGTCAGGAAAGTTATCGCCATGCATTTACCGGTTTGGTGGACTACGTACTGGGGAAAAACCCGCTGGGTTACTCTTATATTACGGGGTTTGGACAACGGTCACCGCACTTTATCCATCACCGGCAATCGCAGGCAGACGGCGTTGCCGAACCCGTACCCGGCTGGTTAGCAGGCGGCCCACAAAACGGCCATCAGGACAACTGCCACTATGAGTCATCTCTTCCTGCTACGTCGTACAAAGATAACTGGTGCAGTTACTCTACCAATGAAGTCACCATAAACTGGAATGCGCCGCTGGTGTATTCACTCGCGGCACTGCTGGAACAAAAAATTCAATAAGTATTGAAGAGGATAACAAATGTAAATTATTTGTTATCCTCACTCGCCTACCCAACTTGTATTACAATACTTCAAATAACAGCAACAAATCCCATAAAAACAGACTATTACAACACTCATTACGAAACCTTGTTAATAAACTGTTGCGATATATGGTTTTTACTTTGTGATATTTTAACATCCCATTGATACTTCTCCGGGCTTCAACGAGTATGCTTCCACCATAGTTGGCTTTCATAACCGCGGTCACAGGCCGGTTAACTTCAAAGCCAAGTAAATGGATAACAATAATTCCATTCTATCTCAGCGGAGAAGTACACATGGCTAGGATTCGGGCACACACTACCAACCGATATGCTAAGACTTTTAATAAATCCATCGTTGCCTTAACGATTCTTTCTGCGCTCCATGGCGTAACAGCTCAGGAACAGGAGGACCAGGAAACAAAAGCATCGAACGAAGAAGAAGTCGTAGAGAAAATTGAAGTTAAAGGGATCCGCGGCAACCTCTTAAATGCACAAAACCTCAAACGTTATTCTGATACGGTAGTGGACGCCATTACCGCTGATGACATCGGCACACTGCCCGACCGCAGTGTGCTGGAAGCCATTCAGCGGTTACCCGGTGTGTCCATTGAACGCTTTGCAGGCCCCGACGACCCAGACCACTTTAGCGTTGAAGGCAGTGGCGCCATCATTCGTGGCATGACCCAGACACGAAGTGAATTTAACGGGCGTGACTCTTTCACGGCTAATAGTGGTCGGGGCCTTTCTTTTCAGGATGTTTCACCTGAATTGATGGGGGGTGTGGATATTTATAAAAACCAGACCGCCGACATGATAGAAGGTGGGATCGGTGGAACGGTTAGTTTGCGAACCCGCAAACCGTTCGATTCAGAAGACCGGGTAATTGCTTTTGGTGGTGATTATTCTTACGGCGATGTGGCCGAAAAAGGCAGTCCGACATTCTCCGGATTATACAGTGATCGTGTCGACCTCGATGGTAACGGTGAACTGGGTTTTCTGGTGAATTATGCCAATTCACAGTTATACGGTGAGTCACATGGTATTCAGTCTGATGCTTACGTGCAGACCTACGCCCGTGATTTAGCCGGCGCTGAAGCCTTTACCGGCGCAGACAATAACGGCACGGTGTGGATCCCTAACGCGTCTAACCTGTTGAAGAAGTTTGACGATCGTAAGCGGGAAGGTTTCGCGAGTACCCTGCAATGGGAAAACGAAGATGAAACGCTACTGGCTACCATGCAGTACATTCGTTCAGATGCGTCGCTCTCCTGGCATGAACAGGCGGTTAAGTATCAGGGTGGCTATTATAACCTGGACAATCGCCGCACCCGGGCGCTGGAAGGCACCGAATTTGAATTTGATGACAACGGTCTGTTTGGCTCCGGCACCATGGTGCAGGGCGTTGACGGCTGGCGCGCCGCCGATGGCAACAATGACCGGATTATCCGCTCCTGGGAAAGTGGCGGTCGCCCGCAGTTTGGCTATCCCTACCAGTTTGATTCACGGGTCAAGCAAACCGATACCCTGGTGGAAGATCTGTCGTTTAATCTGGAGTGGATGGCCACTGATGCATTGGAACTGAAAGCCGATATTCAGTATATCAAAGCCAAAACCCGCGACGACGATGTGGTTGTTCACACCGCGGCTTTTGCCGGCCAGGCTTACGATGTGACGGGCAACACGCCCACCATGACACTTATCGAACCCTATTTTGGTTACCGGGATGCAAACCCGGATGTCTATGCTGAAGGGAATTATCCGGGCTTCACCGGCGACCCGGCCGGCGACAGCAATTATTTTCAGGACCCAACGTCTTATTTCCTGCGCAGTGCCATGGATCACTGGGAGCGCTCGGAGGGTGATTCTTTTGCCACCCGTCTGGATGCTACTTATCACTTAGACAGTGACAGTATTTTCACTTCGGTACAATCTGGCGTTCGTTACGCAAAGCGTGAACAAACCGTGCGATCTACCAGCTACAACTGGGGGCCTCTGGCCCCGGAGTACAGTGGTGCGGCGGCAGCAGGATGGCTGGATACCATCCCTGTAGATGCCAGTAATTTTGAACTGGTCGACTGGTCTGATTTTCATGGTGGCGGTATCGCTAACATTCCGGGCAATCAAACCATCCATGCCACCGAAGCTTATGTACGATCGATTATCGCAGGCGCCCGTCCCTATATGTCGGCAGGAGGTTCCTGGGAACCCTATCCTGACCGTCCCAACGTGGATGATAAATACGGTATCTTTACACCGGGTGAGGTCAACCTGACCACCGAAGAGAATAAAGCAATTTACGTGCGTGTGAATTTTGAAGGTACCGGCGATCTGCGTTACAGCGGTAATATTGGTTTACGTTACGTGCAGCTTGACCGTCAGGCCGACGGAGCTATTACGTTCCCGGATTTAGTGCCGGACTTTATGCCGCCGGAGTCTTTGCAAGGTGCACCGTTAAACGCCGAGATTGTTACTGACTGGCTCAACGAGCAGATCAGCGCCGGCAATTATGCGGATATTGAGGAAGCCCTCGAGGCTGAAGAGAACCGTTGGATTGGCGATCAGCGCAACTACTTGTCCAATGCAGAGCGCAATTTTGGTAATGACGCTGAAGAGCGCCTGTCTGCCGAGACCGACTTTGACATGCTGCTACCCAGCTTTAACTTCAAAGTTGAGGTTGCCGATGATTTGATTACCCGTTTCGCGTTTTCAAAAGCGGTGGCATTGCCTGATATGTCAGACATCCGTAACCGAGCCACGCTGGGCACCGAATCCATTCAGGCTGTCCGCCCCATCAGCAACCCTGATCCGGAAAATCCACCAGAGCCTGGTGAGAACCTGATCCAGTCGGCCTATGTGCCAGCGTGGACCGGCTCCGGCGGTAACCCGTTCTTAAAACCTATGGAATCCACCCAGTACGACCTGGCGCTGGAGTGGTACTTCGCTGAAGTGGGTCAATTGAGCGTGACCTATTTCCATAAAGATCTGAAAAACTACTTTATTCAGGGCGCGGCGGTCCAACAGTACACCAACCCCACCAACGGACAGGTCCAGTCGGCACTGGTGAACTCAACCACTAATGGCGGTAAGGGCACCATGGACGGGGTTGAAATTGCGTATCAGCAATTTTACGACATGCTCCCCGCGCCCTGGGATGGCCTGGGTGTGCAGGCAACCTACACCTATATAAACGCCTCGGGGGTCCCCAATAACGAAGTGGATGTGGAAGATGAAAGCTGGTTAGGGGATGACTTTACCGATACAGGTATTCGCGTCAACCTGGATAACGTGCCGCTGCAGGGTCAGTCTAAACATACGGCCAACATTGTTGCCATGTATGAGAAAAATGGCTGGAGCGCACGACTGGCGTATAACTGGCGCTCGCGTTATCTGCTTACTACCCGTGATGTTATCTCCAAGGCACCACTGTTCTACAACGATATCGGTCAGTTAGACGGTTCCATTTTCTACAACTGGAATGAGAATGTTACGGTGGGTATTCAAGGCACCAACCTGACAGACTCGCAGTCTGAAACCATTATGGTATTGAACAACGAGGGGCTGGAAGCAGGGCGTTCCTGGTTTAGATCAGACCGTCGACTGGCATTTGTTATTCGTGCTAACTTCTAACAGCCACATCGCTGCGTGATGGATCAGGCCCTGGCTCAGGGCCTGATTTTTTTGTTTTTGGGGCAGACATGCAAACACCGTTAAAAAAAATCATTATTCTGGGCGGCGGCTCGGCTGGCTGGATGACAGCCGCCGCACTGGGTAAAATTTTAAGTAAACACCCCTGTGATATTCAGGTTATTGAATCAGAAGAAATCGGTACTGTGGGCGTGGGCGAAGCCACCATTCCACAAATTCAGTTGTTTAACGACTTAATCGGGCTGGATGAAGATACCTTTTTAAAACGTACCCAGGGCACCTTTAAACTGGGGATCCAGTTTCAAAACTGGCGCAAGCCTGGCCACAGCTATTACCACGCATTTGGTGAAGTGGGCAAGAACATGGAGGGGGTGCACTTTTATCAATACTGGCTCAAAATGCGCCAGCAAGGTAAAGCTGCGCCACTGGATGAATATACGCTGTCGTCGTTAGCCTGCAATGAAAAGCGTTTTATGCGACCGTTCGAAGCGGGCAACTCACCCCTTTCAAACATCGCCTATGCGTTTCATTTCGATGCTGGCCTGTATGCTAAATTTCTGCGTGAAGTGGCCGAAAGCCATGGCGTGCAGCGTACCCAAGGCAAAGTCACTGAAGTCCGTCAACAGCCCGACGGCTCTATACAGTCGTTGATTCTGGAAAACGGTAGCGAACATGATGCAGACTTCTTTATTGACTGCTCGGGCTTTCGCGCGCTGCTTATCGAGCAAACATTAAAAGCCGGCTATGAGGACTGGCGTCACTGGTTACCTTGCGATCGCGCGGTAACCGCACCGTCTTCACTCACTGAAACCCCATGGCCTTTCACCCGCGCCGCCGCACAACAGGCTGGCTGGCAATGGCGTATTCCCCTGCAGCACCGGGTTGGTAACGGCCACGTCTACTGCAGCGAGTTTATGTCAGACGAGGAAGCCGACAAAACACTGCGGCTGAATATCGAGGGTGAGCTGCTGGCAGACCCCAGACAAATCCGTTTTGTCACCGGTAAACGGCGTAAGTTCTGGCATAAGAACTGTCTGGCAGTAGGCTTATCCGGCGGCTTTATGGAGCCACTGGAGTCCACCAGCCTGCATCTGGTGCAGGTAGCAATTTCCAAATTCTTTAGTTATTTTCCGTTCCAACAACCGTGCCAGAGTGATATTGACCAGTACAATACAGAGATGGACTTTGAATTTACCCGTATCCGCGATTTCCTGATCCTGCACTATCACGTTACCGAGCGCGAGGATACTGAGTTCTGGCGATACTGTAAGCACATGGCCATTCCCGATACCTTGCAGGAAAAAATTGATCAGTTTAAGGCCAATGGCCGCATCACCCGCTTTAACAATGAGCTGTTTAATGATTTAAGCTGGTTTGAGGTGATGTACGGGCAAGGCCTGCGCCCTGAGGGATATCACGGGCTGGCGGATATTTTTCCCGAGGAGGAGTTACGCCGACGGCTTGAAGGGATCCAGCGGGTAGTCAGAAAATCGGTAGATTATATGCCTTCCCATGCTGAATTTATTGCCAAATCCTGCGCAGCAAACAATGACTGACATAAAGGCGCTGCCGGTAGCGGACACTGGCCATCAGGTTTGGGTGATTGACGATTTTATACCGGGCCCTCATCAACTCATTGACTATGCCTGTACCCGGCAGCACCCCCCCCGGTTATCGCCGGTTTACCCCGGGCTAAGAATGGCGGTTCCGCCCGGTTATCTGAAGTACTCCCTGACCGCCATTACCAGCGCATTGCATCGCAGCGGGGTAGCTACTACGTTAACCGCCGGCGAGGCTTATTTCGCCATGGTAACCCGCACCGCAGAGCAATTAACCCCGGAACAGTGCATTCCCCATTTTGACCGCCCGCTACTCAACGAATACGCCATGGTCCACTACCTGTGCCCGCCATCGTACGGCGGTACCAGTTTTTACCGATATAAACCCACAGATCAGGTAGCTGTTACCCGCAGCAGTCTGGCAGGCTATCAGCAAAGTCTGTCTGAGCAGTTACCACAACAGCCGCCCTCGCAAGGCTTTGTTAATGGTGATACGCCGCTGTTCGAGCGGGTTTTACAAGTCCCCTGCCAGTTTAACCGGGCAGTGGTTTACCCCTGTGCACTGCTTCACTCAGGGGATATTGCCGCCAATTTCACACCCGATTTAAACCCCTACACCGCTCGCTTTACTGTGACCGCCTTTCTGCGCTAGTGTGCAGCGTTAACCAGCCCAACGACCCCATGATAAGCCGCTTTGGGATTACCCTTGCGATCGAGTAACAGCGGGTAATCTGTGCGCCCGCGAATAGGCCAGTTATTGCGCCACGAATCACCATCGGTGGTGCCCCACAACGTCACCCGGTTAATATGTTCTGCATAGTTAAGAAACAGCGAGAACAGCGCCGCATATTTATCGGCCAGTAACTGTTGGCGGGCTGGCGGTAACCCCTCTACATAAGGGTCATAAACCGGATGGGCAGTAAAATTCTGAGTGATGTCCGCGCCGGTATGGGCGTTATCAGGCAGCGGCAATACGGTCACATCCAATTCGGTAATCGCTACGTTAGTGCCTGCCTCAATTAAGCGGATTATGCTCTGCTCAACATCACTGAGCGCCGGGTAATCCAGCGAATAATGGCCTTGCATGCCTACCGCATCCACATGAATATCCTGACGGGCTAATTGCTTAACCAGCCTGACCGCCCCCGCCACTTTTTGCGCTTTATACAGATTGTAATCGTTGTAATAAAGCTGCGCTGAAGGGTCGGCCTGCCTGGCATATTTAAAAGCATATTCGATGTAATCGTCACCGATGATCCGACGCCATGGCGTATCTCGCAACGTGCCATCGTCATTAAGCGCTTCGTTCACAACATCCCAACCCCTCACCTGCCCTTTATAGCGGCCAACCAGGGTAAAGATATGCTCGCGCAGGCGGGACAGTAAGACTTCACGACTCACCGCCTGTCCTGCATCATCTTCAAACACCCAGGCCGGGGTTTGCTGGTGCCACACCAGGGTATGACCAATAACCTGGCCGTCACACCGCTGTGCCAGTTGAATTAACTGATCAGCCATCACAAAGGAATATGCCCCCGGCTGCGGTTGAACATGTTGCCATTTCATCGCGTTTTCGGCGGTAAAGGCATTAAATTCCCGGCACTCCGGGGCGTTGTTGTCGGGCAAAGCCGACATCAGAGTACTGGATTTAACCGCGGTGCCAATCAAAAACTGCCCCGCATAAGCATCAGCCAGTCCGCTGTTGGTGTTGGTGTTGGTGTTGGTGTTGCCCGCACAGCCAGTCAGCGACCATGACAGTAATAGTGTGGCCATCAGGCGATTCAACATCGTCAGGCTTCCTTATTGCAACTGAATACGTTTATGCGCAACGGCTTCAGGCTTACCGTAACCAGGCTGGCCATCGCCCATGTAAACCTCAAGGGCACCGGTGTAAGGCACTTTTTGTCCCTGCTCATCAATGTACACCAGTTCATCGGCCGTTACCGTGAGCGAAACGGTTTGCTGTGCGCCCGCATCAATCGTCGAACGGGTAAACCCTTTAAGGCTCAAGCGGGGCGTGTCTACCGGGGCATCCGGCATACTGACATAGACCTGGGTAACCTGACTGGCCGCCTGCTCACCGCTATTGTTAAGCGTTACACTGAGGGTTAAATCCTCACCGGAAGCCAGACTATCCGGCGCTTGCAGGCCGCTGTACTGAATGGTGCTGTAGCCCAGGCCAAAACCAAAGGGATACAGTACATCGCCCTCAAAGTAACGGTAAGTGCGATTGGCCATAGCGTAGTCATCCAACGGCGCAAAGCCATCAAGGTTTTTATAGAAAGTTACCGGCAGGCGGCCGGAAGGATTGACTTCGCCCCAGAGAATACGGGCTAAAGCGGTGCCGGTGGCTTCGCCCGGATAAAATGCCTGGATAATCGCATCCACATTGTCCTGCTCCCAGTTGAGCGCCATGGCACTGCCACTAAAGTTAACCAGTACCACCGGTTTACCCAGTTTTTCAACCGCTTTAATCAGTTGCTGCTGTTCTTCCGGCAAAGCAATACTGGTGCGATCGCCGTAGTTAAAGCCATCCAGCTTCACTGGCATTTCTTCGCCTTCAATGCGAGGAGAAATTCCCACTGCCATTACCACCACATCGGCTTTGGCCGCTTTTGCCAGGGCTTCTTCCTGCAGCGCTTTGCTCTCATTCACCCAGCGCAACTGCCATTCTGCCCGCAGGCCGCCGGCAGTGTTACTCACCGGATTGGATACCACCCGATGACTGACTTTAAAGTCGTAGCTTTGCTCTGCATTAAGCGCCACTGCGCCGTTTACCAACTCACCGTTAAGCATAACTTCACCCGGCCCGTCGAATCGGTAACTGCCCGACGTCTGTGGCACAAGCTGGCCGTGTGCCACCATAGCAAAGTCATCCAGCCACTTACCGCTAACCGGTGAGCGCAGGCTACGCATTTGCAATGTATTGAGTATCTCAGAATTTACTGCGCTTCCGGTTTGCTCAGCTGGCACCCTTAATGAGGAGAAATCGGTGATCGGTTCACGCGCAACGGCATAGTATTCCACCTTCACGCCGGGGCTCAGTTCACCGGATTCATCCCGGTGGAACAACACCGATTCATCAAGGACTTGCCAGTGGCCGTAAATATCGTCAATCAGGGCACTGCCGGGCGCATACGGCACTGCCTCATTGCCCGTGTAGTTTTTGATGCCCTGAAGTACGGTAACCGGATTAACCGGCAGACCATTGTAGTTACCCAGCAGCACATCCTGATTATCCGCGTTGGGCCCAATCACTGCCACTTTAACCCCTTGTTGAAGCGGCAGCACGCCATTGTTTTTCAGCAATACCAGGGCACGTTCCGACGCTTTTTGCGTGAGGGCCAGATGCTCTTCTGCGCCCACTACTTCAAGCGGAATGTCAGCAAAAGGAACACTACTATCGGGATCGAACATGCCCAGTTTAAAGCGGGTCATCATCAGGCGGCCTACCGCCTGATCTATCAACGACTCCTCAATAAAGCCTTTTTGTACAGCAAAGGTAAGGTTGGCATAACTGCTCAGGCGTCCGGTACCACAATTCAGATCGGTCCCACTCTTTACTGCCCAGGCTGCGGCAGCGGCCGGAGAGCGTGTAACATTGTGTGCCTTGGGATCATAAAAATCGGCAATGGCTCCGCAATCCGACATTACATGCCCGTCAAACTGATAATCACCGCGTAAGATGTCTTTGAGTAAGCGGTCAGAACCACAGGCCGGCGCGCCATTTACCCGGTTGTAGGCACACATTACGGCTTCGACATCGGCCTCCACTACCGCCTTCTCGAAAGCCGGTAAGTAGGTTTCGAACAAGTCCTTATCAGAGACCACATAATCGTCGGAATGGCGGGAGACTTCCGGCCCGTTGTGCACGGCAAAATGCTTGGCGGTGGCGGCGGTTTTTAAGTACGTTTCATCATCGCCTTGCAACCCGTTGATAAAGGCCACGCCTAGTTCGCCGGTCAGGTAAGGATCTTCCCCGTAGGTTTCCTGCCCTCGTCCCCAGCGCGGATCGCGGAAAATATTAATATTCGGCGACCAGTAAGTTAACCCGGTATAACGATAACTCAACCCTCGTTGCTTAAAGGCATGATGCTTTGCGCGGCCTTCATCAGAAATGACCGTGGCAATCTCATTTAACAGCGCCCGGTCCCACATTGCCGCCATGCCGATTGCCTGGGGAAACACCGTTGCTTCCCCCGCCCGGGCTACCCCATGTAAGGCCTCATTCCAATAGTCGTAGGCCGGTACATCGAGTCGCTCAATCGCCGGTGCATCGTTGTACATTTGCGCGACTTTTTCCTCAAGCGACATCCTTTTAACCAGATCGCTGACTCTTTGCGACATCGGTAATGATGTATCCTGATACGGCAACACCTGATCAGTTTGTAAGCCTTCACTTTCACTGCTAGTTTTATTTTCACTGCTTCCCGAGCAGGCACTAAGTATCATAGCCAGGGCCAGCAATGTTGCCGACCGGCGTTTCACTCTCAGGTCATTGTTCGGTTTGTTACGCGTAGGTAATTTCATCAGATGCCTCAACAATCAATTTACCCGCACGATACCCTATCGCTCCTGAGGCACAATCGAAGGACCGCAAAACGTAAATAAAAAGTTAAAAAACGCTAGACTTATTCCCACATTCAGGTCCGCTGACGTTGCTCACTGTTACTGCTCGGATGCGCTTTTAGCCGTTCCAATAAAATTGCTGTAACAATGCACATTTATGCTGACTCTGTTCGATTAAGTATCGGTTTTAAGCCCGGTTTACGTTACACTGTGCTCAATTTTGCAACTGGTAAGATGACTGTAGTGAAAACCTTATTAAAAAGCCTGAACGGCGTATTGTCGGCGTCACTGTACGGGCTAAACACCCTGTTTTGGGTGCCCCTGGTGCTGGTCTTAGCCTTATTTAAGCTCATTCTTCCGCTGCGCTTGTGGCGCACCTTTATGACGTACCTGCTGGACGCTTGTGCGGTGGGCTGGATCAGCGGGAATAACCTAAACCAGCGTTTATTCAGCCGCACCATTCTGGAAATCTCCGGACTGGAAGGTCTGTCCCGTAATGACTGGTATCTGGTCATTGCCAATCATCAGTCCTGGGTCGACATTTTATTGCTGCAACGGGTATTTAACCGTGAGATACCGTTTTTGAAGTTTTTCCTTAAACAGCAACTTATCTGGGTGCCTTTTCTTGGTCTGGCCTGGTGGGCACTGGATTTTCCTTTTATGCGACGCTACAGCAAATCGTTCCTGGCTAAGAACCCACACTTAAAAGGCAAGGATATGGAAACCACAAAAAGGGCTTGCGAGAAGTTTAAGTACAAACCGGCCAGTATTATGAATTTTGTGGAAGGCACTCGCTTTACCAAAGAGAAACAGGCCCGTCAGTCATCGCCCTTTAAACATCTGCTAAAACCCAAGGCCGGCGGCATTGCCTTTGTGCTCAACGCCATGGGCGGCCAGCTTCATCAACTTATAGATGTCACCATTTTTTACCCTGGCGGCACCCCGTCGTTTTGGGACTTCATTAATGGCTCGGTGAACAAGATTAAGCTGCATGTTGACGTAAAACCGTTAACAGGGCTGTTTCCGGAAGAGGTAAAGGTCATGGAGTATTTTGAAAACCCGGAACAGCGTGCTCGCTTTCAGCAGTGGCTGAATGACCAGTGGCACACCAAAGACCAGCGCTTAGAAAGCTGGAAGACGGTGTAAGCAATGCTTAGAGTAATACTGGCACCGCTGATATTTATTGTTCATTTACCTCTGCAGCTGGCCAACCTGGCCTTCTGGGGCGGCCTGATCATTGTGTTTGGATTAGTGCGTTTTGTGCTGCCCATCGCGGCGATTCAACGAGCACTGGCCCCCCTTATGAACTTCTTTTTGCTGTGTTTCGGCAAGTGCAGCTTAGCGCTGATCCGGCTGTTTAATCCGGTTATCCTCGATTACCGGGTGCAAGGTGAGCTAAGTAAAGAAAACTGGTACCTGATTGTCGCTAATCACTTAAGCTATCTGGATATTGTCTTGCTCATCGAATTTTCGGCCTTTCGGATCCCGGCACCTAAGTTCTTTTTAAAGCAGGAGCTCATCTGGCTGCCGTTTGTTGGCCTCGCAGCCTGGGCGCTGGAAATGCCGTTTATGAAACGCTACTCGGCGGCTTATCTGAAGAAATATCCCCATAAACGCGGCACTGACATTGCGACCACCAGGCATCACTGTCAGAAATTCCGCCACAAGCCCACTACGGTTATCAACTTTGTGGAAGGCACACGTTTTACGCCAATCAAACATGCCAGCAAACAGAGTCCTTATAAGCACCTGCTCCCGCCGAAAGCGGGCGGTATTGCCTTTACTCTGGCCACCATGGGCGAACTGTTCACCAACATTCTGGATATTTCGCTTCTTTATCCGGACAATACTAAACATCCTATGCTGGCTATGTTGTGCGGTCAGATGCGACGAATCATTGTAGATGTGAACGTGATTGACATTCCCGGCGAAGCGATTGGCGATTATTATAACGATGCTGAATTTAAAGCCGGTTTCCAACACTGGGTGAACACTCTGTGGCAGAATAAAGACCGCAACATTATTGGATTAAAAAAGGGTAACTAAATGGTCACAGCGGAAACGCTTCGTGAAAACTTTGTTGAA
>NZ_CAJXQY010000061.1 GCF_913058315.1 uncultured Alteromonas sp.
GGAAGCTGCTACAGCAGCTATCCGGGATCTCCTGAGCAGTGTTGCTCACTCCATAAGATTGTTTCAGGCAATCAGGCCGTTAAGGAGATCCCGGCTCGGGGGCCGGGATGACGAAAAGGTGAGTGCCATGTAGGAATCTCCACCACACCGTCATCCCGGAAGCTGCTACAGCAGCTATCCGGGATCTCCTGAGCAGTGTTGCTCACTCCATAGGATTGTATCAGGCAATCAGGCCGTTAAGGAGATCCCGGCTCGGAGGCCGGGATGACGTTATAAATCGGCCGGGATGACATTATAAAATAAGCCGGGATAACGGTTCTTTTCTACCGACACAACTTATTCAATTCCTGATTGAGTTCATAAGCCGGTTCGGTGACGATTTTCTCCAGCACGGCAATGCGTTCTTTTAATGCTGCAATTTCCGCATCTTTTTGAGCAGGAGTCCGGCTGTTTTGCGCCTCGGTTTTTTTAAACGGGTTAACCGGTTTACCGTAAAACCAGGCACTTAACTGCCAATTATATTTGGCGTCCAGATAATGGCAAACTAAGCCCATTCCAAGCATTGCACTTACCAATAAAATAATCTCTGTATGTGTCATTGTGATTTCCTCTTTAAGTACTAACCAAACTGCTGTGTTACCGTTATAGTCATTGCCCGTTAAAAAAAATTACAAGCCCTGTAATTTTTTTTGCGTCAGGCAGACTAGAGGAAGTAAGCAAGCTAAATTCACCTTACAAACCGGGACATTCGTGCAAAAGGATTTTAAGCAAATACTCAGTGAACATCAGGCGCTCCTGAGTCGCGTGGCATCGAGCTACGAGGCCAATGAATCGGTGCGTCAGGAGTTATTGCAGGAAATTGCTCTGGCGGTATGGCAGGGGTTAGAGCGCTTTAATGGTGATGCCAGCCTGAAAACCTACATACTTAAAATTGCGCACAACCGGGCGGTGACCCATGTGAGCAAAGAGGTGAAAAACCGCGAAGTGAGCCAGCCAGACGACGATGATATTGTTGGCACCGCCGGGGCGATGGATGAAGAGCCGGAATATGTAGCGGCACGAAGCCGGCAGGTCACCACGTTACTGGAAGCTATTCGAGCCTTGCCCCTGACAATGCGTCAGGTGATGACGCTCACATTGGAAGGGCTTAGCTATCAGGAAATTGCCGAGGTGTGCGGATTGACTAAAAATCACGTTGGCGTATTACTTCAGCGGGCAAAAAACACGTTGCAGCAGAGGATGAATAATGACTAATCAAACACCGGAACAGGATTTAACTGCACTCTGGCAGCAGCAACCGGTGAGTGAAATCGACCTGGCCGATGTGACCTTGCGCCTGAAAGCCCAGCAACGGTTGCAGCGCTGGTATATTGCTTCAGATTTTACCGGCTTTTTAATTGGTCTCGGCATGCTCATTTATAGCTGGGAAAAGTTACCTTTATATATGGCCCTGGTGTTGTGCGGCGTTATGGTAGGTGGTGGCGTGTTTACCGGCTTTGTTATCTGGCTGCGTCGTCATGCCGTGCTCGCCTCGTTTGAAGATACCAGTCATTACCGGGATACGTTAAAAAAGCAATATCTGAGTAATCAGAGAATCGCGCGCATCACGTTGCATTCAGCCTGGAGCAGTGAGTTAATTTTATTACTCGTATGGGGCATTGCCGCCGTGGTTGGCGATCTCACGTGGAAATCGTTTGTGGATAAAGGCGGTGTGGCCACTTTTATCGTTATCAGCCTGCTGATGGCCGGGTTTGGTTACTGGGCCTATAAACGGGAGCAGAAATTTAAGCGCGAATACGAGCAACTGGTCAGTCAGGAGCAAAATGACTTGTTCCCCTAGCTTTGCAGGCCTACACTGCCCGCTCTTTTCATTGCCCTCTATAACAGGCGCTGTGCTCAATGGATGATATTAAAAAGTTACTCGATAACAACGCGCACTGGGCCGCCCGGACATACAAAGCTGACCCTACATTTTTTGACACCCTGTCCAAGCAGCAGACGCCGGATTATTTATGGATAGGCTGCTCGGATAGCCGCGTACCGGCCAATCAGATTGTGGACTTACTGCCCGGCGATATTTTTGTGCATCGTAATGTGGCCAATATGGTGATCCACACCGATTTTAACTGCCTGTCGGTGTTGCAGTACGCGGTAGACGTGCTCAAGGTTAAGCACATTATTGTTTGCGGCCACTATGGCTGTGGTGGCGTGGAAGCGGCCATGAGCGAGCAACAGTTTGGCCTGATTGATAACTGGCTCGGGCACATTAAGGATATCTACCAACAGCACTATAACGACGTTCAGGCGTTGCCTGAGAACCAGCGTTCTGCACGCTTGTGTGAGTTAAATGTGCTGGCTCAAACCGACAACGTTAAACGTACAACCATTGTAAAAGATGCGCTGGCACGTAAGCAGGCTCTCACCATTCATAGCTGGATTTACAGCCTTAACAATGGCCGTATTACCGATCTGGGCGCGGCAGATTAAAGGCACAACAGCAACGCCTACTCCTGGGCGTTGCCCTCGCTGGAGTTATCCGGCTTGTTATCCCCCAGGGTAAACTGATAATACAAATCGACAGTGGTATACAGGCTGCGCACAATCTCCAGGTACAGGTTAGACAGGATCTGATAGCGAAGCGCTACTTCCTGGCCGCCGCTGTCTTCATCGGAAAACATGCCTACCCCGTAGCGTACGGTGAGGTTTGACGCAATTTTGCCTGAAATGGCCACTTTGGTATCGCTGCCCTGGCCGGTGGTGCTGAGGGATAAATCTTCAATCCCCAATGCATTACCCACATTACTGGTAAGTGACTCAGAGCTGGATAAACCAAATCCAATCAGCATGGCGGCATAGGAGTTTTCGTCCATCTGGCCGCCGCCGAGACCGCCGCTGCCATTCAGCAGGTAAGCCAGGTTTCTGGCCTGATCCATCCCCGGCTCCGAGAACAACGAAACGCTGGGTTGATTGGCCGGGCCTTCTACCCGAACACCCGCGATCACATCATCTTCGGTCAGGTCTGGATCGCGAATGGCTTCAACCAGCAGAATGGGCTGGTCTAACGGGCCGTTAAACTGCACTTCACCGGTACGGATAATCAAATTCTGCCCATAAGCGGCATAGCGGCCATTGAGAATGCGTAAATCACCGTAGCCAGTAAGTGCAGGCTGGGTTTGTACATTTACACCGCCACTTAAGGTGGCCTTTAAACCAAAGGCATCAAGGCGCACCTCTTCACGCTCTGCCTCATCAAATGTGACCATGATGTCGGCATTTATATTGTCCACCAGTGCTTCACTGGGTGGCTCCCCGCGCAGGTGCACATCACGTGAAGGAGACACCGCGCTGGGCGGCAGTTCGTTAATTTTTACCCGGGCATAGGGAATATCAATGTCACCGGTTATCTCTACGCTCTGGGGACTCAGGCTGACCGAAAGGTCTGGCGAGACTTTCACCCGGCTGTCATCGTAATTAACTGTAAAGGCATCGCCTTTCACGGCGACATCCACCAATAAGCTGTCCTGCCAGTCTACCGAGCCGTTTAAGGTGCCCGGGCCATCACCCAGTAAAAATTCCCCTTCAAAGTCGGCACTGGCACCATTGAGGTTGATGGTTTGTTGCCAATGACTCACTGCTACCGGCAGGTCTTCACTGTTTATCTCACCCTGCTTAAGGGTTAACTGACCATTCACCTGCGGCAGGCTCAACGGTCCGTCCAGTTTAAGCTCACCGTTAATATTGCCGTTGAGTTCATTCATGCGTGCAATCAGTGGCTTAAATGGCGCGAGCTGCCAGTCGGCAATGGTAATTTGCGCTTCAATAGTGGGTTGTTCGGTAAATGGAAATACCGTGGCGCGGGAGGTTATGGTTCCAATTTGCGGGCTGGTGATATTACCGGTTAAGGCGACTTGCTGTTCGTCAAACTGGCCATTAAAGCTCACTTCATTTAGATCGATGGTTACCGGTTCATTACCGGCGAGTTGCCATTTATCCGGGCTTACCGATACCTGAAGCTGGCCGGCTACTTTTTCATTGGCCGGGTTAAAGTTGCCTTTAGTGTTGATGTTGAGCGTGGCGCTGTTGCGTTCTACCAACAGATCTGGCATCAGCTCGTCAACCCACAGGCCAATTGGCAGTGCGTTAGCCTGCACATCCCAGTTAATCAGTGCCGGCGTATAATCAACAGCATTGATACATAAATTGCCTTTCTCCCTGGCTTCCCAGCAGTGCTGACTCACCGTGAAATGCTGTGGGCTAGCTTCATAACGCAGGGCAACGTCTGACTGTAATTCCCATACAGTATTCAGGACCGCCAGCTGGGTATCGGTTAACTGGCCCTGCCATTGCTGGTTTTGCCACTGACCGACCAGGTTCAGTGTGGTGGTATGTTCAGGCAATTGCAGGTTGGCTTTAACCGCATGCTCGGCTAAAGAACCGGTTACCGATATTTCCCCATTCAGAGGGCCCTGATTAGCGGCCGCCTGACTTAGCCTGGCACTGGCGAGGACATCTGTAAGCAACAGTTTGGAATCAATGACCGGTGCTTCCCAGGGGCCTTTTATGGCTACTGAGCCGGCTAGCTGGCCGGATACCTCGGGGTATAACGCTGCCAGCTTTTGCAAATCGATGGCCACCAGGGCATCCAGATATTGCTGATTAAACACCTGCCCCACCGCCGAGAAGTGATTGTTGGCCAGGTCACCACTGACATTCGCCACCATAATGTCACTGTTGGCAGAGTAAACGGCGTCACCCGTCAGGGTAAATGACTCCCGTAAGTGCTCCCCCTGAAGGCGGATATCTGACACCAGCACATTGGGGCCTTTGTCACTCAGGCTAACCTGTGCTTTTACAACGCCGTTTAAATTGGTGGGGGCAAGTTCTGAAAACCCTTGTAAATCCAAACGTGTCAGGCGAGATATCCCCTCCCAGCTCAGCGAGTCACTGAAATAGAGCACGCCACTGTTGGTCACTTCGCCTTCCAGTAGTTCACTATTAAGCGCCGATACCGCTAACGAGCGATCGCTTAACAGGGCAATCAGACTCACTTTTACCGGTGATACATCAGGAATAGTGGCTCCGCTATCGAGCTGTATAGCGTATTCGCCCATTTGGCCCTGAATCGACAACACGCCGCTATCCAGATCGACATTCGCCAGCGGCGCGAGGGCTTGTGCAGGCCACTGAGTGTGTAAGGAGACAGGCAGGCTGTCACTGAGCAGGTTGGCTTTGCCAGTAATGTTGGCGCTGGCCAGTCCACTGGTGCTGATATTGAGTGCGAGGTCACTCAGATCGCCTTCGGCTGTCAGCTCTGTATGCTGGGCAGACTGTTCGACGGGCAGGTCAGCAACCAGGGCTAAGTTAAGAGGATACTGGCCGCTCAGGCTGACCTCACCGTCAAGGCTTGCATTCACCTGCGCCATGGATACGCTGAGCGCACGCAATGCAATCTGGCTGCCCTGAATCTGTGTTTGTTGTAAGGCTACGTCGAGTGCGGCGACTTCCTGCTCACCCTGTAACACCCGGATGTTGGAGAGCTTAACGTCGCTGGCCTGCAGCGATAGCGGTATATTCACCTCAGGCAAGGCCGGCGCCTGATAACTTAAAATCATCGGTGACTGCGGTTGTGGTTCGCTCTCTGGCAGCGTAATGGTCAGGCCGTTGAGCGTGAGATGTTTAATATCCAGCGTGTCTGTCCACTCGGCGCTGCTGGTTAACTGCTCTGCCTGAAGCGTTATGGCCGCGCTTTGAAAGCGTGTGTCACTGATGCTGAGGTCATCCAGTGCAATGGCCAGTGGCAGGGTAATTTCACCGGTCGGTTCAGCTGGCTGCGCTTCTGCGGTGTCTGCGACTGCCAATTGCTTTATGTGCGGTGAGTCAATCTTTAAGGCGGTAATGCACGCTTTACTGTTAAGCAGGCAGGTCCACTCGTGGGCTAAAGTGACTTTGCTGACGTTCACCTGCCATTGCTCGTTTTGCCAGCTGATGTGCTGTAGTGTCAGTTCGCTTAACGGGCTACCCGATACCGAGTCTACCGAGAGTCCGGGGACGTACTTGTTCGCCGCATAATTGATTAATGGTGCGCCAAGCGGCGACAGTAAGGCGACAACAAGCAGTATCAGGGTTAGCAGCAGTATTAAGAAGCCTTTTGCCAGGCGATTGATACTCATAGCTCAGGCCCCAGCGAAAAGTGGAAGCGCCATTGTGTCTCGAAGTCATTTTTGCCCTGGGCAATATAAAAGCGCACCGGGCCAATCAGCGTTAACCAATGGGCGCCAATACCCAGGCCCCGGGATAAGCCATCAGAGAAGTCATTGGTGGCGGTACCCACATCGGCAAACACGGCCGCCCGCCAGTTATCTGCAACGGGATAAGCATACTCTACGCTGGCTGTTGCCAGATAGCGGCCACCGGTTAGCACCGGATTACCTTCGTCGTCGAGTACCTGGGGAGATATTTCCTGATAGCGGAAGCCGCGAATACTCTGATCGCCACCGGTAAAGAAACGCAGCGATGAGGGCACCCGGTTAAAATCGTCGGTACGGATAGCGCCGGCGTCGGCTCGCAGATAAATACGGTGTGTATCGTTGATGGTAGTGATCACTTTGGCGTTGGCGGTAATTTTAAACAGCGAAATATCGCTGCCGGCACTTTCATGCCCACCCTGAACCGCCACAATATATTGCTGACCCTGGCCGATAGTGAGTTCCTGATCGGATTTGGTGTAACCAATCGAGTAACCGGGCATCAGCAGATTAATGGTTTGCGGATCGCTTATCCCCTGGGTAAACATCTCCCGCTCAAAGGTTAACGACAAGCTGCGTTGCCAGGGGGATTCGGCTTCTTTCCAGAAACGATGGCCTGAGATAGTCAGGGTTTCACTTTTGGTGTCACTGATCGAGTTGTCTTCAAATTCATAACTGGTTTGAAAACTGGCGTAATCATTGTTTACATCCTCAAGGGGAATACGGTAGTCGAGACTGGCCGCCTGTTCCAGCTTGGAGAAAAACACCTGCCCGGTTACTGAATGCCCTCGGGTATTCACCCAGGGCCGCTCCCAGCGGGCTCGTACCCGGGGGCCTTTGTCGGAGTTGGCGCCGCCACCCACGTTAAAGATATCCCGTGGCAGATGCGTCAGCGTGACTTCAACCGGTACTCGCGCTCCTTCGGCCCGCTTAACAATGGGGCGGGCAATGGCTCTTGCGAAATAACCGGTTTCGTTTAAGCGCCGGTTAAACTCGGTTAATTTAGCTGAGCTGTATTTTTCACCGGCCACAAAATTCTTCAGCCGGCCGATAATCGCTTTCGCCCGATCGTCGCCAACCAGTTCTACTTCGCCAAATTCGTACTGGCGGCCACTTTGTGCAATAAGCAGAATATTCGCTTCGTTTTCTTCCCGCACCAGGTCGAGCCGGGTGGCCTGCCAATAAAAATCAAAGTAGCCATTAGACAGCGCATAGTTAAACATCTCTGACTTAAACTTTTCGTAAGTTGGCTGATGTAATACGTCGCCTTGTTTTAGCGGGAAGGCATTATAGCGTTGCCGAAAAGCCTCATCCGTGCGTCCATCGCCAATAATCTCACGGGTTACATTACTGACTTTAAGCGGAGCGCCGAGGCTGACATCGATAACAAGCTCTTCTTCCTCAAAATAGAGCGCGACTTCACTATTGTAAAAACCGAAGGGTTGCAGGGCAGTTTTTACAGAGCGCATTATGCGATCTTCGGTGGGTTCATCCAGTGCGTTATCAACCAGCTTAACCGATGCCAGATGCAGTTCTATATTGTCTTCTAACTCGCTTCGCTCTATGCCTTTTAACTCATAGTCTAAGGCCCATACAGGCTGGCAGAGTATGAACAACAGGCAGGTTAGCGCCAAACTAGCACGACAAAAGGGTGAAAAAGTACCTACTGACATTAACGGACTGTGTGCTCCTTGCACGGCATACAAACAAAAGGGTCAATTCTTAAAGCAGAATCCACGCCAAAAAGTGTACCTCCTTAAGCGGATTCGCTACAGCGTTTTTAGCTAATTTCCTGTTTGTTGCGACAGGTATCCCCTTTCGTTTATATTAACCACAAAATTGAAAGCTAAAAATAAACAAGGAACGTTGTATGCCCCGCCTGTTCAAGCAGCTCATCCTGTTGTGGCTGTGTTGTGTTGCTTTAGTGCCTGTGGCCCAATCCTCAGAGCCTCAACCTATCGAAGTTTTTAGTCGCCTGCCGCAGTTTTACAGCGTTGCCATGTCGCCAAACGGGGCGCGCTTTGCCATGCAACGTAACTCCTCCAATGAAGATCTTGCCGCGCTGATGACGCTGGATTTGGCCACCGGGAAAGTGTACTACCTGCTCAAGGCAGACAACCAAAAGGTCAAGATTAACTGGTATAAGTGGGCGAATGATGAAGATTTGCTGGTTAGCGCCCGCTACGAGGTTAGTCGCCATGGGCAAAAGTTCTTTCGTACCCGCTTATATCTGATGAAGTACGACGAGCAAGGTTCATCCCCTGAGCAGGTGATCGACTGGCGGCATATTCAGCGTTATCAGAACGATGTGGGGTATGTGCCGCAGTTCCAGGATGATGTTATTGATTACTTGCCTGACGATCCTGATCATATTCTGATGGCCATCGATATCTCACGACCGTTTGAAAAATCGGTTTTTAAAGTGAATATTAAAGACCGCAAAATCAGCCGCCTGATTAAAGGCAAAAAACGCATTCGTGACTGGGTAACCGATAGACAGGGTAATGTGCGAATTGGTATTGCGCTGAATTACGAGACCGGTGATCGCCAGATCTTCCTGCGCGACGAAGACGATAATTACGAAGAGTTGTACGCGTATAACGTCTCTGAAGATAAACCGATATACGTGGCTGGTTTTGCCGCTGATCCTAACATTCTGTACATAAAGAAGTACCTTAATGATTACAGAGCGTTGTACAAGCTGGATCTGACAACGCGTGAAGAAACGCTGGTTTATTCAGACGATGAATACGATGTGGACGGCAGCCTGATTTATTCGCCGGTAACCAATGACGCCATTGGTGTTAACGGACCGCGAGGAACCTTTTATTGGGACGATCGCTACGCCCCTTTGCGTAAAGGGTTAAACAAACTGTTTAAGAATAGCTACAACTCGTTGAAAGCTTTCAGCCGCAACGAAGAGGTTTACCTGCTGTATACCCAGAGCGATACCCAGCCTGGTCGGTATTATATTGGTAACCAGAAAGAAGTAACGATTAACTTTTTATTTGACCAATACCCCGATATCGACACCGAGGCGTTGACCGAACACGAGCGAATTACCTTTACGGCCCGCGATAAAACCGAAATCGAAGGGTATCTTACGCTGCCGAAAACCGGTGAAGCCCCTTACCCCACCGTGATTTTTCCCCATGGCGGACCGAGTGGCCGTGATGGCGGTGGTTTTAATTACTGGGTTGCCTATTTTACCAGTCGCGGCTATGCCGTGCTGCGCCCTAACTTCCGCGGCTCGTCCGGCTATGGGTTTTCATTTAAAGCATCGCACATGCAAAACTGGGGCATGGCTATGCAGGATGATGTGGTTGATGGCACCCAATGGATGATTGATCAGGGCTACGCCGACAAAAACAAAATGTGTATTGTTGGGGCCAGTTACGGTGGATTTGCGGCCTTGGCAGCCACAGTGAAAAGCCCTGAATTGTATCAGTGCGCGGTCAGTTTTGCGGGCGTTAGTGATTTGGACCGTCTGGTGCGCAGAGCCCGAGGCTTCCTGAACGCCAAATTGGTGAAAAGACAAATCGGTGAAGATGGTGATGATCGCGACCGCCGCTCACCGGTTAACTATGTGGAAAATATCAAAACGCCTATCTTGCTGGTACATGGTGAGGAAGACCGGGTGGTTCACGTTGAGCAGAGTCGCCTGATGGCTGATGAGCTCGATGATGAGGACAAGGAATACCGGTACGTTGAATTGCCTTTGGGTAACCATCACCTGGAAATTCAGTCGAATCGGGTTAAGTTATTCAAAGAAATGGATAAATTTCTCGCTGAGTACCTGTAACAAAACGTCAGCGCAAGCCTGCCCGGGGAGGCCCGGTAAATGCCCCCCGGGCAGGTCGTAATTTAACCGATTGATCCAGATCAGCCGACCATGGATTAGCTTGGTATCGGCCCCCAATACTGCGGCTAAGCGGCGTACAATGAACCTATACAGAAGGAGAATTGAACGTGACCGATAGCCAAAAACTTACCGCTGTACCTACCCCGGAAGAAGCCCATGAACATCCGCATTCACTGTCTGAAATGCGCCACGACGAGCAGTATATTGCAGAGTCATTCCGCTCCGGTGAATACCCCTACAAGCGCAAAGTGACGCGCCAGTTCTATGAACAGCATAAGCATCAGCTGCAGGTGGAGTTACTGAAAGTCCAGAAATGGGTAAAGGAAACCGGAGAACGGGTGGTCATGCTATTTGAGGGGCGTGATGCGGCGGGTAAAGGCGGTACCATCAAGCGCTTTATGGAGCATCTGAACCCTCGTGGAGCCAGAGTGGTAGCACTGGAGAAACCTTCCGAAGAAGAAAAGGGGCAGTGGTATTTTCAGCGTTACATAAAACACCTGCCTACTGCCGGCGAAATTGTCTTGTTTGATCGTTCCTGGTACAACCGGGCCGGCGTTGAACGGGTAATGGGCTTTTGCGAACCCAATGAATACCTGGAGTTTATGCGTCAGACACCTGAACTCGAACGTATGCTGGTGAATAGCGGTATTCGGGTATTTAAATTCTGGTTCTCGGTAACTCAGGAAGAGCAAACCCGCCGGTTCGAGAAGCGCGAAACCGATCCGCTCAAACAATGGAAGTTAAGCCCGATTGATAAACTGGCGCAGCAGAAATGGGATGACTACACCGAAGCTAAAGAAGCGATGTTCTTCTATACCGACACCAACGACGCACCCTGGATGGTGATAAAATCCGATGATAAAAAACGGGCCCGACTTAATTGTATGCAGTATTTTCTGCATTCCATGCCTTATCCAAACAAAGACCGGCGTATTGCCAAGGCGCCGGATCCGTTAATTGTTGGTCGCGCATCTACGGTTATCGACCGTGACAATCACATTCTCGGTAAATCCCTGCATCCCGACCAGCAAAAAGCCTGAACTATAAGCTAACAAGAGCGTGTAAAAGTGTCTGTATGAGCAGACACCTTTACCC
This sequence comes from uncultured Alteromonas sp., assembly GCF_913058315.1. GTDB lineage: Bacteria > Pseudomonadota > Gammaproteobacteria > Enterobacterales > Alteromonadaceae > Alteromonas. The sequence goes on from NZ_CAJXQY010000061.1 coordinate 11,203, forward strand.
TCTACACCACCGCCTTTCTAGCCGATAATAGGCTAACTCACTGTTAAATATTGCTATTTTAAAAGTGGCAAGGTTTTCGCTATTCCATGTTGTTATGCCGCCAAAGCGGTGCCGTATTTTAAACAGGAATGGCTAATGATTATCGTCATCTTATTGGGAATAGCGTTGTTCGCAACGGTTATCAGATTTCAGGGAGTCTCCGCCATGATGAATCGGCTCGGTAAATTCATCTTGGTCTTCGGGGTATATGTGGTATTTTTAAGCAAAGTGGTTAAAGCTTTGCTGTTCAGACATCATTAAAAAGACAGGGGCACACTACATGAAAACAACAAAACACATTCTGACACTGGTCTTTATCGGTGCATTTTCACTGTTACTCAGCGCATGCAGTGAAGAAAAAAAAGAGCAGGCGGAAGACTCGCTGAGCAACTTTAAAAATGCTGCCAGTGAAGCCATGGATGATGCTAAAGATGCCGCTTCCGATGCGGCGGATAAAGCCAAAGATATGGCAGAAGATGCGGCTGACAAGGCTGAAGAAATGGCCGACGATGCGGGCAACGCCCTCGAAGATGCGTGTGAAGACGCTAAAGAGAAAATGGATCTGGAAGATAAAGACTGCTAAGCAGACGTGTTTATCAACCGATTCCCGGTGCTGGTTTTTCTGACGCCAGATTATCACGGCTGTAACGGATAGGTGCTCTGGCGCTGTCCGGTGTGCAGTTCAGGTAAGTCTGCAGCGCTTCCTCTTCTTTTATTAGCCACACTGGCTAATATTTCCACGGCATTTTACCCCCCATTCACCCTTATCAGAGCGCAGTTGTCACAAACTTACGGTATACTACTGCGCTTAATTAACTTCCTTCTTTGAGGCCGGTAAAGCCCGTCCGAAATTAGTATAAACCGGAATTTCCTTTTGTTATGAAGCAGAAAAGTACTCATGTTAAACCCGCTCTCGGCTTGCCGGAGTTTATTGCTCTGATGGCGCTGATGACGTCGTTGGTGGCGCTGAGTATTGATGCCATGCTGCCTGCTTTGGATGCCATTGGCACGGCGATGGGCGCGAAGGATATTCACGAAAGTCACCTGATTGTGTCTTTGTTTTTTGGTGGCATGGCTGTCGGCCAGTTATTTTTTGGTCCCTATTGCGATACCCGTGGCCGCCGCGAGGCCATTATTCTGGGGCTGGTTATCTTTGCCGTTGGTACGGTGGTGTGTATGCTGGCTGATGATATGCAAACTATGCTTATTGGCCGTGTAATTCAGGCGTTTGGTGTATCAGGCCCGCGCATAGCCTCTACGGCGGTGATCCGCGATCAGTTTGCCGGTGAAGCCATGGCACGGGTCATGTCGTTTATTATGATGGTATTTATTCTGGTCCCAATGCTGGCGCCTATGGTGGGTCAGTGGGTGCTCAATATTGCCTCCTGGTTCCATATTTTTACCCTGTTTCTGCTGGTGGCCGTGTTTACCGGGGCGTGGTTCTGGATCAGGCAGCCGGAAACACTGCCTCCCAGCCGTCGCAAGCCGTTCTCGTGGGCGCAGTTTTTCCGTTCTTCAATGTTTATCATCACCCACAAGCCGGTGATCGGGCCGACCCTGGCCATGGGCTGTGTATTTGGCGGTTTTCTGGCTTACTTAAGTGCGTCGCAGACCATCTTTCAGGGCTTCTACGGCGTGGGGGAAATGTTCTCTTATATCTTTGCTACCCTGGCTTTTTCTATTGGTCTGGCGTCGTTTATCAACAGCAAAATTGTGATGCGTTTGGGGATGTATCGGGTAACCCAGGTAGCGTTGATTGGTTCGGTGGTGTTTTCGGTTATTTTCCTGGGCATCATTGAAATGTTTGATGGCCTGCCACCACTGGTGGTGACCATTGGTTCATTATTTATTGGCTTTTTCTTTGTGGGGCTACTGTTTGGTAACCTCAACGCCATTGCCATGCATCCCTTAGGCGATATGGCAGGACTGGGCGCAGCCATTATTGGCTCGCTATCAAGTATTATTGCTGTGCTGGTAGCCACCACGGTAGACTCTTACCTCACCGTTGATTTGTTCCCCATTGGTGCGGGTTTTCTGGTGTTCTTCACGCTGGCATTCATTATTATCCGCCTGAGTCTGCAAAGACCGGAGAAAACGGCATAATCGCTTTCTTAGGGAAAGCGATTACCGTTAACCAGCTGAACCACTGCCCGGGGCCGCTGGTTTTCCACAATCTCAACATTGCGCGAGTGGCGTTCACCATTGCGTAGCTTGTCGTACTGCAATTGCTTCATCTCCAGCTGTTTGGCAAATTCGTAAAACGCCATACAGTCTTCACGACTCAACTCGTTATGCTGGCGGGTGAGCTGTGTATCGATATACATGCTTTCTCCGTTAGCAGTTAGTGTGGCCACTGCATCATAGGGCTGACCGTAATTTTCGACTCGCAGAGCCCTGACCATTTTGACTTCGAAGATCCAGTCGCCAATTTGCGTAAACCTGGAAATGCCTGACTGCATGAAATACTCCCCTCAAGATGACTTTAATTATTTTGATTGCTTTTTTCAGATAACCAGTGGTTATTACAAGCATTGTGCCAATTATTATATTTATATATATCAGTAAGTTAGTATTATCGTGTCAGTCAGGCTGATGCGATCTGTATGCAGTTGGTAACACTCTGGGAAAGCAGAGAGTGGTTAGGGGATAACCTGCTATTGTATTTATAACGCCATGGAGGAGTGTGCAGATTGAATATCAGCAAACACCTTCATAGCATTTAAGGCTCTGGGAAAGCCGGCGTAAACCGAAGTCTGAATAATGATTTCCTCAATTTCTGCCAGGCTAAGCCCGACATTTAATCCGGCATGAATATGTACTCTTAATTGGTCCTGTGTATCGCCAATCGCAGCAAGCATGGCAATGGTGGCAATTTCCCTGGCCCGTAAATCGATACCTCCACGGTTATAAATATCGCCCAAAGGAAACTCAACCACATAGTTGGCGAGTGAGGCCGACACCTGCTTAAGCCCTTCTACCACTTCTTCCCCTGCCCGACCGTCGATGCGTTTCAGATTATGCAGCCCGCGCTCGTAACGGGAAACAGACGCATCCAATGGAGAGGTTTCATCAACGGGTGTCAGAGTGGCAATGTCGGGTGCTTTCGCGAGTATTTCGTCATACAGGGTAAAGACCTGCCGGGTATAAGGCTGGGCATAATGGTTGTCGAGTGCTGCCTGGTTACGAAAGTGTTCTACCAGTACATACTGACCATTGTGCTCATCGGCAAACACATCGAATCGGAAACAGCCCGGCTCTGCTCTGGTTGGCTGAATTATGGGCTTTATGGCTGCCAGGCCACGTTCGAAATACTCAGGTTTAGGGGTTATTTTTGCCACAATGTGCAGTGAGTTATCCGGATTTATCATGATTACGATACCTTTAGTAGCTTGTTGGTTAACGCTTTAACTGGCGCAGTGAGCAGATAGGCGGCCAAAAAAGCCATCGGCCAGGCGTTGACATAGGCAAGTCCCCAGTGCTTAACAAAGCTCGGGCCAGCACCTAAGTTGATGTAGGTTACCCAACCCGATACCAGTGCCGAAAGGCACAGTGAAAACAGTGCGGTAAAAAGCAGTTTGTTCATTCATTCCTCCTCTTGGTGAACAGATATTGTATGGATAAGCGAGCGCGTTAGAATGGCGGTTTAGGAAAGGTAAATGTGAAGGATTTACTGTGCTGGATGACTTGCAACTGTTTGTCGAAATAGTGAAACGAGGCAGTTTTGCTAAAACCGCTGCCGACTTAAAAATAACGCCAGCGACCCTGTCTAAAAGACTTAGCGCGCTGGAGCGAAAGTTAAATAGCGCGTTACTTACCCGCACCTCCCGCGGGGTGATTCTGACCACCTTTGGCAAAGAGCTTTATGAAGAAATCACCACGCCAATGAATGCGTTACAAAATACAGTCACCAGGTTAAGCCATGAGAATGTGTCCAGTTTACGCATCCTGTGTCCGCAAAACCTGATTGTTGGCCCTCTGTTTGATGTTATTTGGCAATATCAGCAAAGGTATCCTGAATTAGCGCTCAATATAGAACCGAGTAACCACAATGCGCTATTGAGTCAGAAGCCTTTTGAAGTAGCTTTCAGGGTTGGTAAACAGGATGATTCTTCATTTTATCAGCGGCGCCTGGGGGAGATAGCTGTGAGCGTGATTGGGCCGCGTGTGATTACGCCGGATATGCATTTGTTTTTGGCTTATTCACCTGCGCAGATCGCCGCAAACGAGCATGAAATTGACCTTATTACATCGCAGTTTGCGCAGGTTTCTCAGGTCGGAGATATTACACTGGCCAGAAAACTGGTTGAGCAGGGTCGTGGTGCTGCCCTGTTGCCGATGACCGAAGTCGCCATGTTTGACAAGAAAATGAAAAACGCATTGCGGTACTATTCTGAACCACTCTTCTCACGCCCGATCTACGCCCTATGGCCTAATTCCAGTGAGGCTTTGCCAGCGGCGAAAGCGTTAATCGAAATGGCATTGATTCACTGTGAGCAACAGCCAGCATTGAGCGGTAAAACGATAGCGCTGGGAAGTTAAAAGCAGGTTGGGCGGATGTGTTTTACAGGCATAAAAAAGCCCGACCAAATTGGTCGGGCAAAAGGGCTTGGTTAAGCACCTAACGACAGAAACTGTCTACGCTTCGATGATGGCTTTCATATCCGTCATGTAACCGCGTAATTCTTTACCAATGGCTTCAACGCCAGTGTTGCGAATCGCTTCGTTAACTTCGGTAAGACGCTTATTGTCTACCTGGTTAGACGTTACGTTCAGACCTTTACCGATAACAGTAGTATCGATGTTAGGCATGAACTTCTCGCGCAGTAAAGGTACTGCTGCGTTCGCAAATAAATAGTTACCGTACTCTGCTGTGTCTGAAATAACCACGTTCATTTCGTACAGACGCTTACGCGAAATAGTGTTCGAAATCAGTGGTGTTTCGTGCAGTGATTCGTAGTAAGCCGACTCTGGCAGAATGCCTGCTTCAACCATTACGTCGAAGGCCATTTCTACACCGGCTTTAATCATAGCCACTAACAAAATACCGTTGTCGAAAAATTCCTGCTCTGAGATTTCGCCGTCGTAAGCCGGGGCATTTTCAAAACCAGTCTGACCGGTTTCTTCACGCCAGCCTAACAGGTTTGCGTCGTTGTTTGCCCAGTCAGCCATCATAGTGCGAGAGAATTCGCCGCTGATGATGTCGTCCTGGTGTTTTTCAAACAATGGGCGCATCAGAGAAGTCAGTTCTTCTGACAAATCATAAGCTTTCAATTTCGCTGGGTTAGACAGGCGATCCATCATGTTGGTTACGCCGCCGATTTTCAGCGCTTCAGTAATGGCTTCTAAACCATACTGGATAAGGGCACCTGCATAGCCGGCATCAATACCGTCAGCAGTCATTTTTTCAAAGGCCAGAATCGCAGCAGTTTGTTGCATACCACACAGGATAGTTTGCTCACCCATCAGGTCAGACTTAACTTCTGCAACAAAAGACGACTCCAGAACACCAGCACGGTCACCACCAGTGGCGCTTGCCAGTGCTTTAGCGATTGGCCAGCCTTCACCTTTTGGATCATTCTCCGGGTGAACGGCAATCAGTGTTGGTACACCGAAACCACGCTTATATTCTTCACGTACTTCGGTACCCGGGCACTTAGGCGCACACATAACAACAGTGATGTCGCTACGAATTTGCTGACCTTCTTCAACAATGTTGAAACCGTGTGAGTAACCTAAGGTTGCGCCTTCTTTCATTAAAGGCATAACCGCTTCTACCACACTGGCGTGCTGCTTATCAGGAGTGAGGTTATAAACCACGTCCGCTGTAGGGATCAGATCCTGATAAGTACCTACTTTAAAACCGTTGTTTGAGGCGCGTTGGAATGAGTCACGTTTCTCATCAATCGCAGCCTGACGCAGCGCATAAGCTACGTCTAACCCTGAGTCACGCATATTGAGCCCCTGGTTAAGGCCTTGTGCACCGCAGCCAACGATGACAATTTTTTTACCTTTAAGGAACTCACAACCGTCAGCAAATTCGTCGCGATTCATAAAGCGACAACGACCTAACTGGTCCAGTTGCTGGCGTAGAGACAGAGTGTTGAAATAATTAGCCATAAAAAAAATAATTCCGAACTTCTTTTGTCGTTATCCCTTAGCTTCAATCAGCTGGGATGACCTCGTCATTGACGACTTGCAGCAACAATACGCTACCCCTTTCGTTTTGAAAAATGATATATTTGCAAAACAGTGTTGCAAAAAGTGAAATCACCATGGATTTTCGCAGTCTACAGCTATTTAATCATCTCGCAAAAAGCTTACATTTTGGTGACACGGCCGACGCGATGTTCGTTTCGCCATCCACTTTAAGCAGGGTGATACAGCGCCTCGAAGAAGAGTGTGGATGCGTGCTGTTTAAACGCGATAACCGCTCCGTGGCGCTCACCCATGGTGGTCATAAGTTGTTGAACTTTAGTGAACAATTGCTGGGTGAATGGCAGCAGGTACGACAAGAACTGCGAGACGACGGAAAGGCCTTGCAGGGGGAGTTAAGCCTGTACTGTTCGGTGACTGCCAGTCAAAGCCATCTGCCTTCTGTGCTCTCCCGTTTTCGCCAGCGTTATCCTGGTGTGGATATCCGCCTGGTCACCGGCGATCCCGGGCTGGCTATTGAGCATGTAAAGCATAAAAAATCGGATGTTGCTATTGCCATCCACTCTCCTGACTTCCCAACCGACCTGTGTTTTTCGGGGCTGGACTTTGTGCCGCTGGTGCTAATTGCGCCCCGCGACCGGCGTTTAACCCAGCTTGCCCAGGTCGACTGGCGGGTCAATCAGGTGATACTGCCAGAACAGGGGCCAAGCCGCCGCATTGTTTACCATTGGTTTGCCGAACACGGCATTCGCCCCAATGTGTATGCCTCAGTGGGCGGAAACGAGGCCATTGTGTCGATGGTGGCCTTAGGCTGCGGTATTGGTTTTGTGCCGCAGGTGGTGCTCGATCACTCCAGTATGTCTTCCAGTGTTACCCGAATTCAGGTAGACGATATTGGTTCCTACGAATTGGGCCTCGCCTGTTTGCAGGAACGTCGTCACGAGCCGCTGATTAACGCCCTGTTTCAATTGGAATTAAACTGACGGATTAAATTATCCAGCGCCCGGTAACCCAATGCCTCACCAATATGCTCGGTGGTGATATGGGCTTGCGCTTCCAGGTCGGCAATGGTTCGGGCTACTTTTATGGTGCGATGAAACACCCGCATAGACAGTTTTAATTTGGTTGCCGCACGCTGCAGAAACTCTTCCGTTTCTGGAGGCATTGAACAATGTGTACCAAGTTCGGCTACGCTCAGTGCTGCGTTACTCTTACCCTGGCGCAGTTGCTGAATTTCGTGAGCTGCCATGATCTGCTCTCTGGCCTCAATGGCAGTGTCTTTGCCGCTAACCGGGGGCGCAAAAGCATAAGAACCCGGCCGGCGCACTTCAATCTGGATATCAATGCGGTCGAGCAACGGGCCTGAAAGCTTACTTAAATAGCGCTGGATTTGTTGCGTAGTACTGCGACCGTCATCTATATCCCCTGTCGGACTGGGGTTCATAGCGGCCAGTAATTGAAACCGGGCGGGATACCTGGCCTGCCCGGAAGCGCGTGACAGACATATATCTCCGGTCTCCAGCGGTTCGCGAAGGACATCCAGCGCCTGACGGCCAAATTCGGGCAGTTCGTCTAAAAACAATACCCCATTATGCGCCAGCGACACTTCGCCCGGTTGCGGATGTGCGCCACCGCCCGTTAAGGCAATGGCCGATGAGGTATGGTGGGGAGAGCGAAAAGGCGGCGTCAGCCAATCTTGGGTATCACGCTGTTCTCCTTTTACCGAATACAGCGCGGCAGTGGCCAGTGCCTGTTGGTGATTAAGCTGTGGTAGTAAGCTCACCAGCCTACTGGCAAGCAAACTTTTGCCCGTACCTGCCGGGCCTACCATAAGGAGATTATGGGAGCCTGCCGCTGCAATACACAGTGCTCGTTTGGCCTGTTGCTGACCAATGATGTCATCCCAGCGCGGACGGGGTGGGGGGAGAGATACGTCATTACAGGTGTGCTTTATGGCGAGTGTGTGTTGTCGGGTAAAATGCAGGAATGCGCTAAGTAACGTTGCCGGAACCCTGTATTCGAGGTTGCTGACCAACTGAATTTCCGCTTCATTACCTGCAGGTACCAGCAACGTATGGTTGTCTTCTGCACAGCGCATGGCCACTGGCAATAAGCCTGGTACAGGACGAATGTCGCCGTTCAGACTGAGCTCACCGGCAACCTCTACTGTGTTCAGAGATAGTTGGTCGATTAATCCCATGGCGATCAAAATGCCCAGGGCAATGGCTAAATCGTAGCGGCCACCACTTTTCGGGATATCCGCGGGCGCCAGGTTTACCGTAATGCGCCGTGCCGGATACTCAAAGCCGCTGTTAATTAAGGCGCTGCGTACCCGCTCTTTGGCTTCCTGAACGGCGGTTTCAGCCAGACCAACCAATTTAAAGGAAGGCAGGCCATTGGATAAGTGTACTTCCACTTTGACTGTCGGCGCGCTTATGCCCGCTGCGCCGCGAGTATATACGATTCCCATTCCCATGATGTTCTGCACTGTGTCGGCGAATTAAACTGCAGTGTATTGAGGATGAACGTTGGCGCATACTGAGCCTTGGTGCAGATTCGTCGAAAGATTTGCTGATTTGGTCGGTCAAAAGGTTAATTTTTAAGCCCTGCCCTTGATCACGTCACGGGATCCGTGGTATTTCTACGCCCCTGAAAGGCGTGTCGTTATAGCCAGACGTCATTGACCCTTTCAAAAGCCAGCCAAAAACTTCCGAATCTGTGTCTGTATCTCGTTATTGTCAGCCAATAAACTATTGGCGATAACGGTAATATTTATTCCGTGCAAATCGAACTGCGTGTGTCGCATTGGTCTGTGCACACCTAATTGTACGAGTTTACACTGTTTATCTGCGAAAAATGCCACTGTGCATTGGGTCGCGAGCCCGCGTCATGTATCATTTGACGCGGTATTAATTATAGTGGTCAGTCACTTACTGACTACACTTTACGGGTAACATAAAGCCCGCTAGTTCTTAAGGAAACGACATGGCTAAGCAACTTGCTGATTATATCTGGTTTAACGGTAAAATTATCCCCTGGAAAGAGGCTACCGTTCATGTAATGACTCACGCTATTCACTACGGTTCATCAGTCTTTGAAGGTGTGCGTGCTTACAACACACCGGATCAGGGTACTTGTGTATTCCGTTTACAGGAACACACCCGTCGCTTGTTCGACTCGGCCAAAATCTATCGCATGAACATCCCTTACACTATGGATGAATTGAATCAGGCGCTAATAGATATCATTGTTAAAAACGATCTTAAATCCGCTTACATCCGTCCGATTGCTTTCTTTGGTGATATTGGTATGGGCATTAAAGTGCCTTTGGATGCTGAAGCAGAAGTATCGATTGCGGCCTTTGAATGGGGCGCTTACCTGGGTGAAGAAGCGCTGAAAAATGGTGTTGATGCCGGTATCTCTTCCTGGAACCGTCTGGCAGCTAACACTATGCCGACTGGCGCGAAAGCTGGTGGTAACTACCTGTCTTCACAGCTGATCTCTATGGAAGCACGTCGCCATGGCTACGGCGAAGGCATTGCGCTGGACCGTAACGGTTACATCAGTGAAGGCGCCGGCGAAAACATCTTCGTGATCCGCGATGGCGTTATCAGCACTACGCCTAAAACGGCGGCAATCCTGCCGGGTATTACCCGCGACACGGTTATGACGCTGGCCAAAGAGCTGGGCTATGAAATTCGCGAAGAAAACATCCCGCGTGAAGCCATGTACCTGGCCGATGAAATCCTGATGTGTGGTACTGCCGCTGAAGTCACCCCGGTGAACAGCGTAGACGGTATTACCGTAGGTAAAGGCGGCCGTGGCCCGATTACTAAAGAAATTCAAGACATGTTCTTCGGCTTGTTTAACGGCAAAACCGAAGATAAATGGAACTGGTTAACCCCGGTTTATAAATAAGATATACCCTGACGGGACGAGAGTTTTTTATGCCTAAGTTAAGATCTGCAACCACAACACAGGGACGCAACATGGCCGGTGCGCGCGCTTTATGGCGAGCTACCGGTATGAAAGACGGTGATTTTGGTAAGCCCATTATTGCCATTGCTAACTCCTTTACCCAGTTCGTGCCGGGTCACGTACATTTAAAAGACATGGGCCAGCTCGTGGCGCGTAGTGTTGAGGCTGCAGGTGGTGTGGCAAAAGAATTCAATACCATCGCGGTAGACGACGGTATTGCTATGGGTCACAGCGGGATGCTGTACAGCCTGCCGTCCCGTGAGATTATCGCTGACTCAGTAGAGTATATGGTTAACGCGCATTGCGCCGATGCCATTGTGTGTATCTCTAACTGCGACAAAATTACCCCGGGAATGCTGATGGCGTCCATGCGTCTGAACATTCCGGTGGTGTTTGTTTCCGGTGGTCCAATGGAAGCCGGTAAAACCAAATTGTCTGATCAAATCATTAAACTGGATTTGGTTGATGCCATGGTCGCTGCTGCAGACGATAAAGTGTCGGACGATGACACTAACGAAATCGAGCGTTCGGCCTGCCCTACCTGTGGCTCGTGCTCAGGGATGTTTACGGCCAACTCGATGAACTGTTTAACCGAAGCGCTGGGCTTATCGCTGCCGGGTAATGGCTCCATGCTGGCCACTCACGCCGACCGTGAAAACCTGTTCAAGAAAGCGGGCGAGTTAGTCGTAGAGCTGTGTGAGCGTTGGTACAAGAACGATGATGCCTCGGCATTGCCGCGCAATATTGCTAACTTCAATGCGTTTGAAAATGCCATGAGTCTGGATATCGCCATGGGCGGTTCTACCAATACTATCCTGCACTTACTGGCTGCGGCAATGGAAGGCGAAGTGCCATTTACCATGGCCGATATCGACCGCTTATCCCGTAAAGTGCCGCACCTGTGTAAGGTGGCGCCATCTACGCCGAAGTACCATATGGAAGACGTGCACCGTGCCGGTGGCGTTCTGGGTATCTTAAACGAGTTAAACAAAGGCGGTCTGCTGCATGGCGACTGCGCTCATGTGTTAGGTAAAACCATCACCGATGTGATCAGAGAGTGGGATATTACTAACCCCGAAAATGCCGCTGCCATCGAATTTTTCCGTGCCGGCCCTGCTGGGATCCGCACCACTAAAGCCTTTAGCCAGGACTGTCGCTGGGATGAAGCCGACGCCGATCGCAACGAAGGTTGTATTCGTGATTTAGCTCATGCTTACAGTCAGGAAGGTGGTCTGGCCGTGTTGTACGGTAACCTCGCTGAAAACGGCTGTATCGTAAAAACGGCCGGTGTGGATGAGTCTATTCTTAAATTCACCGGACGTGCCCGAATTTATGAAAGCCAGGACGAAGCCGTCGCGGCAATCCTGAATGATCAGGTGGTTGCCGGTGATGCGGTGATCATTCGCTACGAAGGCCCCAAAGGCGGCCCGGGTATGCAGGAAATGCTTTATCCAACGTCTTATTTGAAATCAAAAGGCTTAGGGAAAGACTGTGCGCTGATCACTGATGGCCGCTTCTCAGGTGGTACCTCTGGTCTGTCGATTGGTCACTGCTCACCTGAAGCCGCTAGTGGCGGTGGGATTGGTCTGGTGCAGGAAGGCGATACCATCGAGATCGATATTCCTAACCGTACCATCAATATTGCCATTACTGATGCCGAATTACAGGCCCGTCGCGCCGCGATGGAAGCCAGTGAACGCCCGTGGCGCCCGGTTAACCGTCAGCGTGAAGTATCGCTGTCGCTGAAAACCTTTGCCATGCTGGCGACCAGTGCCGATAAAGGCGCAGTAAGAGACCCATCCAAACTGGAAGATCTATGACCGTTACCGATCACGAATACCTGAAAAAAATCCTGCTGGCGCCGGTTTATGACGTGGCGGTTAACAGTGATTTGGTATTGTTATCGCGCTTAACCGCCGAGCTGGGCAACGACGTTTACCTAAAACGCGAAGATCAGCAGCCGGTTAAGTCATTCAAACTGCGCGGTGCCTATAATCGCATCGCCAGTCTCTCGGCCCAACAGTTAAATGCTGGCGTAATTGCTGCCTCTGCGGGCAACCATGCCCAGGGTGTGGCGTACAGTGCCAATATGAAAGGTATTAACGCTACCATCGTGATGCCGGAAACCACGCCAGACATTAAAATAGAAGCGGTGCGCCGGTTTGGTGGTCAGCATGCTAACGTGGTGCTGCATGGCACCAACTTCGACACCGCCAGTGCCCATGCCCGGGAACTTAGCGCAGAGCATGGTTACACGCTGATCCCACCTTTTGACGACCCGGATGTGATTGCTGGTCAGGGCACCATTGCCCGCGAGTTATTAGAGCAGAATCCGAACCTGGATATTCTGTTTATTGCGGTTGGCGGTGGTGGTTTAGCGGCGGGTATCTCGGTATACCTCAAACAGTTAAAGCCAGAGATTAAAATTATTGCCGTCGAGTCGGAAGAATCGGCCTGTTTTGCGGCAGCTAAAGAGGCGGGTGCACCCACCAGCTTAAGTTCAGTGGGCATTTTTGCCGACGGTGTGGCAGTTAAACTGATGGGCAGTGAGACCTTCCGCCTGTGCAATCAGTATGTCGATGAGATCATGACGGTCACTAACGACGAAATCTGTGGTGCCATTAAAGACATTTTCGACGATACCCGTGTGATTGCCGAGCCTGCCGGTGCGATGTCGGTAGCGGCGATCCGCAAATACGTAAAACAAAATGACATTCAGGGCAAAAAGCTGGGCGGTATTTTGTGTGGCTCCAACACTAACTTCCATACCCTGCGTTATGTGTCTGAACGTTGTGAGCTCGGTGAGCAAAAAGAAGCCGTATTCGCCGTTAAGATCCCTGAGCGTCAGGGCGCTTTTAAACAGTTTTGCGAATGTTTGGGTGGCCGTACGATCACCGAGTTTAACTACCGTTATGCCTCGCAGACTGAAGCGCACATCTTTGTTGGCATTAAACTGCGCGGTGGCAAGGCCGAATTTGAAGCCCTCACCGCAGAGCTGGGAGACAAAGGCTACGAATGCTTTGATCTGTCTGATAACGAATTAGCCAAACTGCACGTGCGCCATATGGTGGGTGGTCGTCCGCCCACTATCCTAAACGAAGTGGTATTCAGCTTTGAATTTCCTGAGTACCCGGGCGCTTTGCTTAACTTCCTGAACACCCTGGGTGAACGCTGGAACATTACCTTGTTCCATTATCGTAACCACGGGGCGGCAGAAGGCCTGGTGCTGGCCGGATTTGATATTCCGCCAGAAAGCCGCGAAGCCTTTGATGAGCACGTGACTGCGCTCAACTATAGCTGCCAGGACGTTACCGATAATCCGGCTTACCGGTTCTTTTTGTCAGAACCCAAGTAACTCCGAGATAATCTTAAGTACCCGGTACCAGCCGGGTATTTTTTTGTCGTGCGCCGGGCATGGCGCGTGGTGTTTCGACACCGTTTAACTCACTGTGGTGG